>NZ_CP134398.1:2835920-3151023 GCF_002968335.2 Mycobacterium sp. ITM-2016-00316 | reverse complement strand
CGAGATGCCGACCGCCGCGTTACCGGTGCGCGACACGCCCTTGGCGGCTTCCAGGTAGGTGGGCAGTTCCTGGGTCAGGAACGTCTCCCACTTGTAGGTATAGTTCTGCCCGTTGCCCTTCGAGGGCTGGTACCAGTCGGTGTAGAAGCTGGACTGACCGCCGACGGGCATGACCGTCGACAGGCCGGATTCGTAGTAGTACTCGAATGCGGCGGTGTTGATGTCCCAGCCGTTGTAGTCGTCCTGGGCGCGCAGACCGTCGAGCAGGTAGACCGCGTGCGGTCCGCCGCCCTGGAACTGCACCCGGATGTTGCGGTTCATGGACTGGGAGAACACGTCCAGGTACTCCACGGGCAGGCCCGGGCGCGAGAACGCTCCCGCTGTCGCCGAACCCCCGGCGAAGCCGATCAGCCCGGGCAGTACCAGGACTGAAGCGGCGACCACCGCCGCCCTGCGTAGCACTCCGCCTCGGATATTTCTGATGAACTTCATAACGGCAACCAACCCACCTTTCTTCACGTGTTAAGCAAGCGCCGCTGCTTTCTTCGTGAGGTAGTTGAACATGCGCCTCAACAGTCACACGCGTAACAGCGCGGCGTGGTGTGGTCGCGGTTGGGCAACGATTACGACTCGACGCTGAGACCGTCTGTGCACCGCGTGTTCGGTCTGCGTGCGGCGCCGAACATCCCTCCGCGTCGGCGGGTGCACTGTCTTCGTCGAAGGGCGATCGTCGGCTGACTCACTGATTCCTCACGGCAGCAGCGGATTTCGCACGACAGGTTCGCCCGGGCTGGCTGGGCGCTAGTGTCGTAGCGATGAGCGACGAACGCACCAGGGTGCTCATCATCGGTGGCGGATTCGGCGGGCTGTTCTGCGCGCGCAGGCTCGGCAGGCACGATGTCGATGTCACCCTGCTCGATCGGGGTGCCGGCCACATCTTCCAGCCGCTGCTCTACCAGTGCGCCACCGGAACCCTGAGCATCGGGCACATCAGTCGGTCGCTGCGTGAGGAGCTGGCGCGCCACCGCAATGTGACCACCCTGCTGGGTGAGGCGATCCGGCTGGACCCCGGCGCCCGGACCGTCACGGCGATGCGTCCCGACGAGACCACCTTCATGGTGGGCTACGACGTCCTGGTGGTCGCCGCGGGCATGAAGCAGTCCTACTTCGGCAAGGAGCATTTCGCCGAATGGGCGCCGGGGATGAAGACCCTCGATGACGCCCTGTGCATCCGTCAGCGGCTGTTCACCGCGTTCGAGATCGCCGAGACGCTGCCGCCGGGGCCCGAACGGGACGGCTGGCTGACGTTCGCCGTCGCCGGTGGCGGCCCGACCGGTGTGGAGATCGCCGGGCAGATCCGCGAGGTGGCCAGCCGGACGCTGGCCAACGAGTTCCACAGCATCGCCCCCGAGGACGCCAGGGTGTTGTTGTTCGACGGTGGTGACCGGGTGCTCAAGAGTTTCGCTCCGGGTCTGTCCGACAAGGCCGCCCGCACACTGACATCGCTCGGGGTCGAATTGCACATGGGTGTGCACGTGACCGATGTCGGCCGCGACGGGGTGACCGTTACCCCGAAGTCCGGTGGGGCGGCCGAACAGTACGTCGCGCGCACCGTGTTGTGGACCGCCGGTGTCGAGGCAGTGCCGTTTGCGCGGCATGTCGCCGAGGTGCTCGGGGCGGACACCGACCGCGCCGGCCGGATCAGCGTCGAGGACGATCTTTCGGTGCCTGGGCATCCCGAGGTCTTCATCGTCGGGGATCTGGTGGGTCGCGACGACCTGCCGGGGGTCGCCGAGAATGCCATGCAGGGCGGGCTGCACGTGGCCGCGTGCGTGCGCCGCGACCTCGACGGTAAACCGCGCCGGCGTTACCGCTACCGGGATCTGGGATCGGCGGCCTACATCAGCCGGGGCAACGCGCTGCTGCAGGTCGGGCCCGTCCGGGTGTCCGGTTTCGCCGGCTGGCTGGGGTGGGGGTTCATCCACATCGCGTTCCTCACCGGTCTGAGTAACCGGGTCAGCACCGTGTTCACCTGGATGGCGGCCATCGGCAGGGCCGATCGTCATCACCGGGCGTTCGTGCTCGGTGGCGCCACCGCGGCCGAGCAGCATTACACCTGGTCGGAGTGCGACGAAACGTCCGGCTGATCCCGCCCGATCATCCGGTGTCGACGATCACCCAACCGTGCGCAGGCACCACGAGCTGTTGCACGCGTTCGGCGGGCGGAGCCCCGGAGCCGGCGACGACCTGCCCGGCCTCGGGTAACTGCGCCGACAGCGGCTCGTCGTCGATGTTGAGCGCCACCAACAACGCCCGATCGCCGGCGCTGGTGCGGTAGACGTAGCCGGTATTGGTCAGCTGCACCGCCTCGGTGGTCGCGGTGTGCAACCACGGATTCCGGCGCCGCAGGCCGATCAGATACTGATGCAGCGACAGCATGTCGTGCGGACCCGGCTGGGGGTGTCCGAACTCGGGGCGCACCGCGTCATCGCCACCGGCGCGGTCCTCCTTGACACCGTGGGCCGCCCATTCGTCGCCGGCGTAGATGCTCGGCGTCCCGCCGGTGGTGAGCAGCAGCACCAGGGCGTGCTCGAGGTGGCGTACATCGGTCAGCTGGCTGGCGATCCTGCTGACATCGTGGTTGCCGATGAAGGTGAGCGGCACGAAGGTGTCCAGAAACTCGTTGTGTCGCTGCAGCGCCCAGTCGAGTTCGTGGAAGTTGCCGTCGTTGAGGCTGCTCCAGATCGCCTTCCACAGCTCGTACTGGGTGATCGAATCCAGCGTGCCCGCGCGCAGCTGAGCCGGGTAGTCGCCGTGGATGACCTCGCCGACGAACCACGCCTCGGGGTGCCGCCGGCGCACCTCGGGTAGCACCGCCGCCCAGAAGGACGGAGCCACCGCATAGGCCGCGTCCAGGCGCCAGCCGTCGGCTCCGCGCCCGAGCCAATGGTCCATGACCTCGATCACGTAGGCGATGACGTCGGGATTGTCGTGGTTCAGGGCGATCAGCTCACCGTGGCCCTCGAAGGTGGCAAAACCGTTGCGGTTCTTGCGGAACCAGTCGTCGGGTCCGTCGGCCAGCGCTTCGCGGTAGCGGCCGAAATCGGTGCCGACATGGTTGAACACGCCGTCCAGAAGCACCCGCAGTCCGCGCCGGTGGCAGGCGTCGACCAACGCATCGAAGTCGTCGTCATCGCCGAGGCGCGGGTCGATGCGCAGGTGGTCGGTCGTGTCGTAGCCGTGGGTCCGGGACGCGAACACCGGGCCCAGCGCGATACCGGAGGCGCCGAGTTCGACTGCGTGGTCCAGCCATTCGATGATGCGTCGCAGCCGGTGCTCGTCGGCCGCCGGTGGGTTCTCGGCGGGGAACGCTCCGACGAATCCGAGCGGGTAGATCTGCCACCAGATGACGTGTTGCACCCAGTCCGGATCGGTCATGGGCGGAACGTCGCTTCGTAGAGTGCGCGCATCTCGTCCTCCAGCTCCGGCGCCGGCCCATCGCAGCGGATGCCGGGCGCGACGGCGGTGACGGGGAGTGCGGCGACCGGAGCGGGTGGGGTGCCCCATTCGGTACACCACCGGCTCAGCTGCTCCGAGGAGGTGGCATAGACGATGCGGCCGAGCCCGACCCAGGCATGCGCGGCCGAGCACATGGGACAGTGCTCACCGGAGGTGTAGACGACGGCGGTGGCGCGCTGCTGCGGCGTCAGGCGCTCGACGGCCCACCGCGCGATGGCGAACTCGGGGTGCTGGGTGGCATCGCCGCCCTGGACACGGTTGTGATCTTCGAACAACACAGTGCCCGACTCGTCGACCAGGATGGATCCGAAGGGTTCGTCACCACCCTGATGCGCGGTGCGGGCAAGTCCTACACAGCGGCGCAGATACTGGAGGTCTTCGTCGCTGATCGGCACACCGGCAGTTTACGCGGGCATGCGCGCCATGCCCGGAGGCTCTGCGTCGGCGGTCGGGGCGGATCCCCAGCACCACGCCGCGTAGGCCGCCGCGACGGCGATCGCCTCAAGGTCATGATCGTCGCCGCCGGCCGAGCGAACCGGGTCCTCGACGGCCCCCCGAATCATCCGGACAAGGGCGAACAAGGGCTCTTCTGCATGGCGTTCGCACGTCATCGGGCGTCCTCTCCACAGCGGATGGCGGCACCGCATCCAGATGTGTGCACGCCCCCCGTATCGCTTCCGGGGCCAACATTAGCCCTCACCACCGCAAATGGTGGCATGACACGTTGAGAGGCAACCAAATTCATTCAATCGCAACATTGGGTCGGCTGGTTTGTGACATCCAACCGGCAGGCGCAGGACGCCAGCACCGGGACATCGGCCCGCGACCGCGCCACGTCGAGCTCCGCGGCAATGGCGTCGGCCTCCTCGTCGCGGCCCAGCCGGCGCAGGCTCTCGTGGTATCCGTGCAGGCTCCAGACGTTTCCGGGGTGCTGGCATGACCGGCGCAGGGTGTCGTCGAGCCCGAGGTCGGCGGCGTAGACGGCGGCGGCCTCCTCGACGAGCCCCTGTTCGAGCAGCAGGGCCCCGTAGGCGTGCCGGGTCGGCTGCATCCAGCCCCACGGTTCGTCGTAGGGCAGCGCGTCGTCCAGCGCGATGGCGTGCCGCAGGTGGGTGAAGGCTTCATCGAATCGTCGCTCCCGATAAGCGATCTCGCCGTCGAGCATGGCCACCGCCACCGCCAGGATGTCGCGGCTGGTGTTGTTGAACAGGTAGCGGGAATCGGGGATGCGCGCGTAGCTCGCAGCCAGCGCGTGCTGTTCGGCACGCGCCTGGGGTAGCTGGCCCTTGGCGGCGTGTGCGACACCGCGGCCGTAGTGAATGGTCGCCGTGGTGGTGCAGTAGAGGTCCGGGTCCGCGGGAAGGGGGAGAGCGATCAACTCGTCCCACCGCCCGAACCGCACCAGCACATGCACCCGCAGCGGCACGAACGCTTCCAGCCAGTCCGCCATCGGTGGCGATTCGATGGCCAGCAGCTCGGGTGTCAACTGGTCGGCCAGCTCGGCGGCGGCGTCCTCGGCGACCTGGAATCTTCCCTCGAACATCGCCGAATAGACCACGAAGTGCAGGTCGTGCGCGCGGTAGAGGGAGTAGAAGTTCAGCGGACCGGACCGCTCGACGAACTTCCGGTCCGCGGACACCGCGGCGTGGTTGGCGATCACCGACGCCCGGTAGTCGCCGCAGAGCACATCGATGTGGCTCGGCATGTGCTGCAGGTGTCCAGCGTCGGGCACCAGGCCGCGCAACAGATCGGCTGCGGGCAGCGCTTCCTCCGGGTGCGCCGACATCTCCATGGCGTGGATATAGAGGTGCAGCACGCCGGGGTGGGCGCGCCCGACCGGGGTGGCGAGGGCGGCGTCGAGAATGGCCTTGGCCTCGACCACTCTGGACCCTTCGGCGGGTTCCCCGGTTACGCTGTCCCACAACGCCCATGCGGTGACGTTCAGCAGGGCATCGGCGGTCAGAGCCTGGACGTCGACGTCATCGGGATGGCGCTGCGCCACCGCCGACATGGCCTCGGCGTAGGCCGGGTGGCCTTCGGTGAGCGCGGCCTCGTCGGTCGGGTCGTCGGTGCGAAAACGCAGCGCCAACGCGTCGATGAGCGCGCGCTCGGTGGCCGATGCCCGGCCGCCGGCCGCGGCGGCCAGTTCCGCTCGGGCCCGGGCCAGCGCACCGGCGAGTTCGACCGGATCGAAGGCTTCCCACGCCTTGTTGTAGTTCGGCCCGACGGCGTAGGCGATACCCCACCGGGCGATCGCCAGATCGGGGTCCAGTTCCAGCGCCCGCTCGAAACAGTGCACGGCTTCTTCGTGATTGAACGCGTAGGCCCACACCAATCCGCGGTCGAACCACACCTGAGCCTGCGGAGCGGAGGTTTCGATCGGCCGGTGATAGGACCCCAGGTCGTAGTACGGCTCGCTCATGGCGAGAACGATAGTTCGCTCAGGCACGTGTGGTGACGCGTTGCCACAACTGCCGGGTGCCGGGCATTCTCAAGGTCGTGGCGAACACCGCGAGGACACACCCGGTAGCAGCCCAAATCATCAGCGTGCCAAGCGGTGTCAGCGCACCGTTGCCGCCGAAGTACTCGATGCTGCGCAGCAGCGACACCCCGGATCCCTGCGGGACGACATGGTTGAACGCCGTGTAGAAACCGGACAGCAGCGGGCGCCCGATCGGTCCGGCGGCCGCGGCGTTGCCCACGATCACCAGGAACGCGGTCACCGCCATCGCCGCCACCGTCCCGAATGCGGCAGCCACCCCGGTGACCGCGCCCCCGACGGCCATCGCATAGAGCCATAACGCCCCGAACACCTGCCAGGGGTGGCCGGTCAGCGCGCCGAGTGCGGCGTCCACGTAGATGGTGACCACACCGGCCAGCAGCGCGGAGTAGGCCGAAAGCGTGAGAGTGCGCAGCGCCAGCGTCCAGGGCCGCCGCACCGGGCCGACCAACCGGCCGAATGCGGCGGCACCGACCGACGCGCCGATGGACACGAAGATGACCGCATAGAACTCGACGGTGCCGGACGGGTCGCCCGGCGACGTCGGCGCGATATCGGTCACCGCCGGTGTCAGTCCTGCTTCGGCGGCTGTCGTACGGCCGACGGCCTCGGCGGCGGTCGCGACGCTGCGCCCGCCGCCGCCGGCGACATAGATGTCGAGGCGACCCGACGGGTCCACCACGAAGGCCGCGTCGGCCCGTCGCTCGAGGACCTGGGTGCGGGCCGCACCGTCGTCGCCGACCGCGGTGACATCGAGTTCGGTACGGGCGTCGAGGGTGTCGAGCATCTGCTGAGGTGCGGAGACCGCGACGTCGAGATGGTGCAGGGTGGGCTTGGCGAAGGCGCCGGCGTAACTGGCGATCATCGCGAGGACGAGCAGGGTGAAGGTCACCATCGCCAGCACCACATGGCGGACCTGGGTCCGGGTGATCCCGTGTCCCTTCGGGACCGACGGTGTGACCGTCTGGCCATTGTGCTTGCCCATGTCATGGCCTCCCAGCGGTCTCGGGCAGCGTGAGGAGCGCGTTGACGGTATCGAAGGCGGCGGAGACGCGGTCTCGGAGGTCGCGGGCGTCGCGCGCCTCGGGCTCCTCCATCCACGACCGCAGTACCTCCATGAAGCCGCCCACCAGGAAGCGGGTCACGGCTTCGACGGTCAGACCGGCGATCGGCGTCACCACGGCCATGCCCTGGGACGCGATCTCGGCGCAGGCGGGGGCGAGTTCGGCGCGGAAGGCGCTGACCACGCGCTGGGTGACCGAACTGGGCACCACATTGCGGTACATCGCGCGGTGCTCACCGGCGAAATCGAACAGCCGCATGATGCGTACCCGGGCGTCGCCGCCGATATCGGCGGTGGCCTGTCCGAAGGCGACCGAGAAGGCCGCGGCGACGGCGTCGTCACGGTCACGGAAATGTTGGTAGAAGACCTGCCTGCTGACACCCGCCCGGCCCACGATGACGGCCACGGTGAGTTCGTCGACCGGATGTTCGTGGGCGAGCGCGAATGCCGCCTCGTGCAGAAGCGTGCGGACCCGCTCGGCGCGCGGGTCGGCGCTGTGTGTGCGTGCAGCCATGAGTCACAGCGTAGGCGGCTTCGTAGACACGTGACTACGAAAAATTAGGTTAACTATGACACCTGCCGCGGCCCGGTGTGACCGGCGCCGCAAACCTGGCGAAACTCGCGTACCGGGGGTTGTGAGCCCCCTTGGCTTCAAGGGGTGGTTGCAACAGCACTACGTGAGGAGTGCTGTTGTCTCGAAGATCGCTCAATGCTGTGCGCGAAGCATTCTGGAGCCATATCAGTGCGGGTTTCACCGTATGTCAGGCCGCGGAGGTCGCCGGCGTGTCGGAAACCACCGGGACGTGTTGGTTCACTAACGCTGGCGGGGTGAAACCCCAGTTCAATTGCCCGAAGAAGAACGGTCCACGACGGCGCCTGGATCTGGCTGATCGGATCCGGATCCAGATTGGCGTGCACAACTATGAATCGCTGAACTCGATCGGACGCAGCTTGGGCCGACCGGCCTCGACGATCAAGTACGAACTCGACGTCAACGGTGTACTGCCCGGTCGTAACGGCGGCAAGTCCGGCTATCGGCGCAAGGAACGCTTCGGGGCCCGACGCAGCGGGCGCATCACCGAGCTGAACTACGACGCGCTACTGGCCCAGGTTCGCTCCGAGCAACGGGCACGGCGCCCCAAAGCAGGCAAGCTGGCCACCAACCAGCGACTGCATGACCTCGTGCAACACCGGTTGGGCAAGCAGCAGCACAGCCCCGCCCAAATCGCGCACCGGCTACGGTGAGACTTTCCCGACGATCCGGAGATGTGGGTGTCTCACGAGACGATCTACCAGGCAATCTACGTACAGGGCAAGGGGAATCTGCGCCGCGATCTGCACACCTGTCTGCGGACCGGTCGGGCGTTGCGTAAACCGCAGCGCCGCTCTGAGCAACGTCGCCCCCGGATCCGGGACATGGTCAGCATCAGCGATCGTCCCGCCGAGGCCGACGATCGGGCCATCCCGGGCCATTGGGAAGGCGACCTCATCGTCGGCGCCCACAGCAAGTCCGCGATTGGCACTCTCGTCGAACGCAACACCCGGTTCGTGATCCTGCTGCACCTACCCGACAACCACGGTGCGCTGGCAGTCCAAGAAGCGATTGTGGCCAAAGTTGCACAGCTACCCGCGATCATGATCCGCACGCTCACCTGGGACCAAGGCATCGAAATGGCCAACCACGCCAAAATCGCCGAAGCCACCGACCTGGACATCTACTTCTGCGATCCGCACTCACCCTGGCAACGCGGCACGAACGAGAACACCAACGGCCTACTACGCCAATACTTTCCCAAAGGCACTGACCTATCGGTCTATCCCGCCGACTACCTCGACTACGTCGCAGCCAAACTCAACAACCGACCCCGCCAAACCCTGGGCTGGCGAACACCCGCCGAAACCCTCGACGCACTACTGTCAGACCCACCTAAACCACCCGCTGTTGCAACCACGACTTGAAACCGCCCCCCTTTCAACCCCAGGTACGCGAGTTTCGCCCGGCGTCAGTGGCCGGCGACGATATCGGACTCGTCGACGACCACCGGATCTTTCGCGCCGGGCAGCAGCGAGTACGCCAGGCAGACCACGGCGAAGAACAGATAGCCGAGGGCCACCGCGGGACTCGCCGCCCAGGAGACCTCGGGAGCGTGGATCAGCCCGATGAAGCTCAGCACCGCACCGACAGTCGCCGCGATCGCGGCATAGTGGAACTTCTTGTCCAGGATGAAGGTCACCATGGTGCCGAGGATCAGACCGACGAGCACCGCGCCTTCGCCGAGGGTCTTGAGCCCCTCGTAGACCACGCCGGCGCCGTTGAGCGCCTCCATGCCGACCTCGGAGGCCGAGGTGCCGGCGGCGTTGAGCGCGTTGTCCACCTGTGTCTTGGCCCATTCGGCGAGGTTGGGTAGCAGCGCGGCAACCACCGCGATGGCGTGCAGGCGCGGGACCGCCTGGAATGCCTGCGCCCCGATGAGCAGCCCGATGTAGAGCAGGATCGGCACGATCGCGGGCACCGGCAGTAGCGCGTCCAAGATGCCGAACAGGCCGACGAAACAGAAGATTCCGATCATCAGTCCGCTGGCCAGTGAGTAGCTCGCCCGGCCGCCGGCGTCTTTCCAGCCGGGGTGGCCGATGTACACCGCAGGCGGGAACGGCGAGCCGAACGCCGATCCGACGACCGCCCCGGCGCCGTCGGCCAGCAGCACGCTGCGCAGGTTGTAGTTGTCACCGGCGGCCGCTGCGCTCTCGACGTTGCTCATCGCCTCGGTGAAGTTGTACACACCCAAGGGAATTGCGGTGCCCAGCAGTGGCGCCAGGTTGGACAGCCCGGAGAACAACAGGTCCAGGCGCAGGTCGGGGACGCCGATGGCGATATCGGAGAAGGCCTGCCCGACATCGGGAGCCGACATGTAGCCGCCGATCCAGCCGATCGCGGTGCCCACCAGCAGCGCCGCCAACCCGACCGGGATGCCGAACGGCAGTTTCACGTCGGTGAAGAACCCGATCAGGATGATGGCCAGCACCGGCAGGCCGATCCACGCCGCCTCCCACATCTGTGCGGCCGGTCGCATCGAGATGAAGGTGATCGAGATGCCCGCCAGGGTCCCGAGCATGGCCGCCCGCGGGGTCAGCTTGCGGATGTACGGACCGACGAAGGCGCCGATCATCACGATCACGCCGATCATGAAGGCCCACGCCAACCCGGCAGACCAGGCCTGCACCGCATCGTCGGTGTTGAGGTACACCGGCAGCATGACGACGAACACCACGATGAACATGTGCGGTACCGAGGGCCCGTACGGCAGCGCGGTGACATCGGACCGGTTCTCCCGCTTGGCAAGTCGGCGGGCCAGGAAGGTGTAGTACAGGTTGCCCAGGATCAGCGCCACGCCGAGCGCGGGCAGCACGGTGCCGAGCACGTCCCCGGCCGGCACGGCGATGACGCCGATCATCAGGCCGGTCAGCGTCAGGACGTTGACCAGGATGTTGAAACCCAGGCCGAAGAAGGCGTTGGTGTCACCCCGGGTCCACCACGCGACGGTCGGCGCGGGTTTCTCGGCGGGGGGATCGACGGGGGGATCGGAGATCTCGGTGCTCATGAGCAGGTCCTTTCAGGCAGCGGACAACGCGAGGGTTTTCAGAGCGGGAATGACGGCAGAGGTGTCGGCGACCCAGCCGAAGATGCCCCCCTGGGCTTTGATCATGTCCAGCCCCACCCGCTGGAACTCCGGGAAATACGAACCCACACAGTCGGATACCACCAGGCACTCGTATCCGCGATCGTTGGCCTCGCGGGTGGTGGTGTGCACGCACACCTCGGTGGTGACGCCGGTGACGAGCAACTGTGTGATGCCGGCGCCGGTGAGCACGTCCTGTAGTTCGGTGGCGTAGAAGGCGCCCTTGCCCGGTTTGTCGATCACCACTTCACCGTCGATGGGGCTGAGCTCGTCGACGATGTCGTGGCCGTACTCGCCGCGGATCAGGATGCGGCCGTACTTTCCCGGATCGCCGATGCGTTTCGACGGCGCGCCGCGGCTGAGTTTGGCCGGCGGGCAGTCCGACAGGTCGGGCACATGGCCTTCCCGGGTGTGGATCACCAGGATCCCGGCCTCGCGGGCCGCGGCGATCAACGCGGCCAGCGGTGGCACCACCTTGAGCAACTGGTCGACATCGTTGCCGAGGCTCTCGCCGAAACCGCCGGGCAGCAGGAAGTCCCGCTGCATGTCGATGACGATCAACGCGGTCTTGCCGCTGATGAGGGGGAACGCCGACGGTTCGGCGGGCACCGCGATGGGACTCATACCTGCTCCTTGTGACGGGTGGTGGCTGGTGTTGTGCTGAGGGTGCGGGGTTCGTCGAGGATCTGTGCGGCCAAAGCCAGTGCGGTGTCGTCGGATCCGGCGTCGGCCAGCAGCATGGCGCTGTGCGGCCTGCCGTCGGTGGTGGTGCCTGCCGGGACCGCTACGCCCAGCAGATCGAGCAGGTTGCCGAAGTGGGTGTAGTGCCCGAGCATCGTGTTCGTCTCGATGGGGCGTGCCAGCACCTCGTCGACGGTGAAGGTGGTGCCGATCGTCGGGAGCACCAGCACATCCATGCTCTGCCATATCCTGGCGACCTGCGCCTTGAGTTCCTGCAGACGCTGCAGCGCGGCGAACGCATCGACGGCGGTGTAGTCCAGACCGCTGCGGAAGATGTCGCGCACCACCGGATGTATCGAATCGGGTTGGCTGGCCAGGAATTCGCCGAACTCGACCAGGCGTTCGGCGACCCATGGCCCCTGGTAGAGCAGTGCGCCCGCGGCCAAGAACGGCTCCAACGACACCTCGACCACACTCACCTGGCGGCTCAGCTGTGCGCGGAAGTTCAGGTGCGCCGCCCGCACCGCCTCGTCGCCGAAGAACTCCAGGTCGGCCACCGGCGGCAGGCCGACCCGGATCGTCCGGCCATCGTGACGTGCGCCGCGGTCACGCGACCAGGCGTCGTCGTCATCACGGCCGGCCATCACGTCGAAGACGCGGTCGACGTCGGCGATGCAGCCGGCCATCACACTGATGCAGTCCAGCGACTTGCACGCGGGCACGAGGCCCACGGTGCTGATCACGCCGCGCGACGGCTTGAACCCGACCACACCGTTGAGCGCGGCCGGCACCCGTCCCGACCCGGCGGTATCGGTCGCGACGGCGAACGGAACCTGTCCGAGTGCGACCGCCAGCGCCGAGCCAGAGCTGGAGCCACCGGAGATCATCTCGCCGCCATAGACGCTGCGCGGCACCGGATACGGGGTCCGTGTGCCGTTGAGGCCGGTGGCGAACTGGTCCAGATTGGTCTTGCCGACGTAGAGTGCGCCGGCGTCGAGCAACCGTTGCACGGCCGGTGCGGTGCGCTCGGCGACATAGGCGTAGTCCGGGCAGGACAGCGTTGTCGGCACCCCGGCGACGTCGATGCTGTCCTTGACGCCGAAAGGGACACCGTAGAGCGGCAGCGTGCGCGCCGCCGGGCGGCTCTCTATCTCGGCGGCGGCCGCCAGCAGTTCGTCGCGAGGCACCGTGGAAAGCCACGTCCCGTCGTCCCCGCGCGCGGCGATGGCATCGGCGACCCGCGCGGCCGTCTTCGTCGGTGAACCCGTGCCGCCCGCATGTGAGGCGAGTATCTCCGCGACCGACGGTCCGACGGACGGCCCGCGTGTGTCAAAACCCATAAATGGAAATTGTCGACAAAATGATGGCGTTCGCGGAACGCCCGTGTGTCGATCGTGTTAGCGATTCGGCGGCAGATCCAGGTATTGCAGGTGTCCGTGATCGGCCAGCGCGGTGATCACGGTGTCGGAGTCGTTGCTCTCCAGGGCGGTGAGGATCGCCAGGTGCCGGTCGATCCCGTCACCTGCGCGATGGTGCCGGGCCTCCTCGCGCAGGTTCATCGCCATCGGTAGCTGCAGTTTGAGCAGTATCGGCTCCAGCGCGATGTCGAGCTGACGCTGGCCGGCCAGTCCGACGACTGCGGCATGAAACCGCCGGTGGGCATCGTCGCGTTCCAGGTCGTCTGTGGCACTGCTCATTTCATCGAGAACCCGGCGCACCGGTTGCAGCGCGGTCTGCGGATCGGCCAGCGGCAACGCCGTTTCGATCGCATGGCGTTCCAGTACGTGCCGCAGCGCGAACAACTGCAGGATCTCCTCCGGGGACCAGGCGGCCACCCGTGACCCGCGCCGGGGGAGCCGCTCGACGAGTCCCTGCTGGGTCAGCAGTCGCAGCGCCTCCCGCAGCGGTGCCCGGCCGATGCCGAAATCAGCGCACAGCTGTTCCTCGACGAGCTTGTCTCCGGGCCCGAGGGTGCCGCTGAGGATGGCGGCACGCAGCCTGCTGCCTGCGACATCGACGAGCGTCGCGGGCGACCCGTGCCGCGATCCGTCCATCCTGGGTGCCGCCATGGCGGATTCGGTGCCCCCTCATGTCGGCGCGTGCCGACTCAGTGGCCATCGTAGGAACTTTTGCGGTGCGCCGCCGCGTCGGCGCGGGCGATGACTCGACAGCGTCGATAGAACGTGTTCTAGTTCTTGGATGCTGGACTTCACCCTTGAGGACCTCAGTGCCGAGGACGTCGAGCGCCTACGTGACATTTACCGCCCGCTCACCGAATCGGTGCGTGAACTCATCGACGCCACCATCCGCACGGCGGCGGACGCGGACACGGTGGCCGCCGCGAAGGCCCAGATCGACGCCGCGACGACGGCCCTGCGCGCCGTCCAACTCGACGGCCCGTTCGGTGTGCGGTTCACCGCGCACGGAGACCGGATGCCCTGGGGCAACGCCGTCATAGGACTGCGTAACCCGATCGCGCCGCCGCTGCAGGTCCAGCACAAACCCGACGGTGGGGTGTTCGCCGATTTCACGCTCGGCGCCGCGTACGAGGGACCACCCGGGCATGTGCACGGGGGAGTGGCCGCGCTGATCCTGGACCATGTGCTCGGAGAATCGGCCAGCCCGGCTGCCAGCCCGCGGTTGACCGGCACGATCAGCATGCGCTACCTGCGTCCGACGCCGCTGGGTGCGCTGCACGTCGAGGCCGCGATTGTCCGCACCGAGGGTGTGAAAACCTATGCGGCCGGCGTCATCTCGGATGCCGAGGGTCCCACGGTCCAGGCCGAAGGGGTATTCATCCGGCCGAAGTGGGCCCGGGACTAGAGAGCCCGATATCGCGGGTCGCAACCTCGGTGACCACCCCCGTGATGGTGGCGATCTCGCCGACCAGCAGCCGCTCGGCGGCGTGCGCATCGGTCAGCGTCGCCGCGGCATCGCGCACACCCGCGCTGGCCGCCAGCAGTGCATCGGTGTCGACACTCCATGGTGCGGCGGGGGTGGCCGGATCGCCGCACAGCGCCTTGACGTAATCGTCGACGGCGGCCACGAATTCGCGGTTCAAGTTGGGCGGCGGGTGCGCGGGCAGATGCGCCTCGAGAGTGGCACACGATGTGGTCACCGAGTTCAGTGCGGCACGATACGCGCGCATCCACCGCCGCAGCTGTGCGGACTCCGTGCCGGTGGCACCCGCGGTGGCCTCGAACGCAGCGCGTGCGCTGACCGCACGTCCCCACGCCGATTCCAGCTGTTCCTTCGGATGATCGAGATCGTGTACGAAGGCCTTCACCACTGCTGCGGCATAGTCGATTTCGGTCTTCAGCAGTTCGCCGGCGCGTTGCCGCAGGCGGACCAGCGCGTTGTCCGGCACCAGCACATGGACAGCGACGGCCAGCCCGCCACCGGTCACCACCGCCAACAGCTGATCGCCGATCGCCTCCGCCCCGCCTGCGCCTGCGGTGTCGATCAGAAAGACGAGCGCGCCCGCGATGGCCGTATTCACCCCGACATAGCTGAATTCGGCGGTCAGGTAGCCCATGGCCAGGAAGCTCACCGCCAGCACCGCCGACACCAGCGCGGACGGGTCGGTCAGGGACGTCAGTAGCGCGGCAACGGCCACCCCGACGGTGGTGCCTGCGATCCGCCCCACGCACCGGGTATAGGTGTGCGCGGTCTCGGGGCGCAGCACCATCAGCACAGTGAGGGGCACCCACACGCCGTGCGGCATGCTGCCGAAACGCCACAACGCCACGCCGACGGCGGTCGCGGCGGTCAGTCGCACCGTGTGACGCAGGATCGGGGAGCTGCCGGTGAGTTGGGCGCGCACCAGCCCGGCGATCGCGGTCAGCGCGTGGGGCACACCGCCGTGCCCCAGGGCCACCACCTGTTCGGGTTCGAACTGCCCGAACCTCAGTTCAACGGCCTCGCGGAGTTGTGTCGACAACCGCAGCGCGGCCTCGCGGGCCCCGCCTTGGACGCCGTCGGCCGCACCGTCCAATTGGCCGGTCGCATAGCCGAGTTCGCCGCGGGACCGGCGCCGGGCATGGGCGACGATGACCAACAACTCGGAGGCACTGTGCAAGACCCGCACGACGGCGTCGTCGTCGTTGTGCACACCGAGCACGGCCAGCGATTCGGCGATGCGTTCGGGCAGGCTGTACCAGCCCCGGTAGATCGGCGGTCGACGTTTGGCCAGCGCCTCGCTCACGGTGAAGGCCTCGCGCAGCCGGATCAACGGTTCCGTTTCGACACCGGTGGCCGAGTCGACGGCGATCCGGTCGGCGTCGGCGGCCAGTGACAGGTAGGCGCGGGTGAGTGCGCTGCGCTGGGTGCGCCAGCGGCGCTGCGGCCAGATCGCGATCAGGACGGCCTGCGACAGTCCGCCCGTCAGGGCGAGTGCGACGGTGGCCGCCACCGATGCCACGGTGTGCGATGTGGGCGCCGTCGTCAGGATGAGCGCCGCGCCCGCGGCCGCCACCAGACCCGCGTTGGCGCTGATCGACCAATGCAGACCGGCCGCCACACACCACAGCGCCGCCACGATGACGAACGCGATGCTGTTGCCCTCGCTCAATGAGCCCAGCAGGACGGCGAGGGCCATCTCCAGCGACACCACCACGACGGTGAGGAACCGGCTGCGTGGACTGTCTTGCAGGGCGCTCGCCCCCGCGACAATGGCGGCGGCGCCGGCGCTGACTGCGGCGGCCGGTGTGCTCACCCACGCGGCCACCAGCACGATGGCCAGCACACCGGCCAGGCTGCGCGCGACTGCGCCGGCGTCATACAACGTCAGTCGCAGTTGACGGCCGATGGTCACCCCGCCATTGTGACCCCGCGGACGGGTGTGGCAGGTGCGATCGTCTTGTTAGGTTCAGCGGGTGGAAAAGGTCATGGTCACATTGCGCTCGACGACTGCCGACGAACAATGGTGCACACGGTTGCGGACCCGGGTTGCCACCCAATTGTCCGAACTCGATCTCGCCGGCCTGACGGTGAACGTGCGCGACGCGGTGGTCAGCGCGTCGATGATGACGCTCACCACGCTGGATCCGCCGGTGTCGGCGGTGGTCAGCATCTGGACGCAGCAGTACTACGGCGCGGCGCTGCTCAAGGCGCTGGATCTGCTTGCGGCCGAATCCCAGGAATCGGCCGCCTATCTGGTGACCGAGTCGGTCCCCGTGGCCGGGCCGGACGTCGCGCCGAGCGCCAGGACCCCGGGACTGGCCAATGTCGCGTTGCTGCGCCGACCGCAGGACATGGACATGGCGACCTGGCTGCAGCGTTGGCATGTCGACCACACCCCGGTGGCGATCGCGACCCAGGCGACCTTCGGGTACACCCAGAACACCGTGGTGCGGGCGCTGACTCCGGACGCGCCGCCGATCGACGCCATCGTCGAAGAGTTGTTTCCCATCGAGGCTGTTTCGGATCTGCACGCATTCTTCGGGGCCGCCGATGATGCCGATCTGGGCGACCGGATGGGCAGGATGGCGGCCAGTGTGGCGCGTTTCGGCGCGGACCGCGATATCGACACGGTGCCGACCAGTCGCTACGTGCTGTGGACCCCGACCCTTACGCTGCATCCGTGACTCTGTTGATCGCCGATGAGAATCGGGTACGCACCCTGACGTTCAATCGCCCGGAGGCGCTCAATGCCTTCAGTGAGGCGCTCTACGACGCGACGACGGAGGCGCTGCTGGCGGCGGCCGAGGACCCGGACGTCTCGGTGGTGCTGCTGACCGGTGCCGGGCGCGCCTTCAGCGCGGGCAACGACCTGGTGGAGATGCAGAAGCTGGTCACCGACCCGGACTACCAGCCTGGCAAGCACGGGTTCCGCGGCATGCTCGAAGCACTGGCCGCCTTTCCCAAGCCGCTCATCTGTGCGGTCAATGGCGTCGGTCTGGGCATCGGCACCACCATCCTCGGCTACGCCGACCTGGCCTTCATGTCGAGCACCGCCCGATTGAAGTGCCCGTTCACCAGCCTGGGCGTGCCGCCGGAGGCTGCGTCCTCATATCTGTTGCCGAGGTTGATCGGCAGGCAGAACGCGGCCTGGCTGCTGCTGTCCTCGGAGTGGGTGGACGCCGCCGAGGCGCTGCGTATGGGGTTGGTGTGGAAGGTCTGTGCGCCCGAAGACTTGCTGGCCGAGGCACGTCGGCATGCCGAGGTGTTGTCCTCGCGGCCGCTCAACAGCCTGCTTGCGGTGAAGCAGACGATGATGGAACCGATCCGCCCGGGTATCGCCGCGGCCAGCGAGCGGGAGAATGCGCTGTTCGCCGAGCTGCTGGGCCAGGCTGCCAATGTGGATGCGCTGGCCTCGTTCGTGGACGGTCGCGGGTAGGGCCTCAGCGCACTGCGTGCACCGGGCAGTCGACGGCGGTGCGGGAGGCCGCGAGGATGGCCCGCACCGTGCGACGGCACCGTCCGCAGTCCGAGCCTGCGCCGCAGGCGTCTGCCACCTGCCGGGACGTGGTTGCGCCGCCGGCCACCGCGTCATGGACGGCCTGGGTGGTGGCTCCGGTGCACAGACACACGAACATCGGCTCAGGCCGCCGTATCCGTCGACCGAATTGAACCGGGGTGCGCGACGCCATTGTTTTCGTGGCCGAATTTCGGTGAGTATCCGTCTGGAAAGCGGGCATTCATGTTCGCCGTCGAATGGCGATCATCCATTGTGGATGCCGGTAGGAGATACGCGTTGCACGGACGGAATTCGCCGGCCGGAACGAACGACCGGGAAGTGTGTTCCGCCACCGTTCCTCCCATTGCATCCGCGTTGATCCGGGGTGCCGGCGTCGACCGCCAGCGGGTTAGGTCAGTGTAACCTAACTAAGGGTAGCCAGTCCATAACAAGGCCCCTGACTAGGGTTAGCCTCACCTACGGCGCGCCGCAGCCGCCCCAAAATTGTTCTCGAACCGCCGCCGCCGCTCTCGCCGGGCCCCGTCTGCTGGACTAGATTCAGATGCGCACGGCTTTAGCGAACTTGACCAGCCCTCAAGGTGCCTAGGAGCGATATGCAAGGCGATCCGGACGTTCTCAAACTGCTCAATGAACAGTTGACCAGTGAACTCACGGCGATCAACCAGTATTTCCTGCATTCGAAGATGCAGGACAATTGGGGATTCACCGAATTGGCCCGCCACACCCGGGAAGAATCGTTCGAGGAAATGCGTCACGCGGAAACGATCACCGATCGGATTCTGCTCCTCGACGGCCTGCCGAACTACCAGCGGCTGTTCTCCCTGCGTGTCGGCCAGACCCTGCGCGAGCAGTTCGAATCCGACCTCGCGGTCGAATACGAGGTGGTGGCCAGGCTGCGGCCCGGCATCATCATGTGCCGTGAGAAGCAGGACGCCACCTCGGCCGGCATCCTGGAGGCGATCCTCGCCGACGAGGAAAGCCACATCGACTACCTGGAAACTCAGCTGCAGTTGATGGACACCCTCGGCGAAGAGCTTTACTCCGCGCAGTGTGTGTCGCGCCCGCCCGGCGGGGGTAGCGGCTAAGCGCGAGGCCGCTGGCCCGGCCCCGCGTATATTAGGTAGCAAAGCTAATATTCTGCTGGGTCGGGGAGGACCGGGGAATCGTGACGGCCGCTGACACCGGCGCGGCGACAGCACCGATCAGTCTGCAGCGACGAAACATCATCTTCGTCGCTGTGCTGCTCGGGATGCTGCTCGCTGCGCTCGACCAGACCATCGTCGCCACCGCACTGCCCACGGTGGTGTCAGATCTCGGTGGAGCTGGCCACCAGTCGTGGGTGGTCACCAGCTATCTGCTCGCATCGACCATTGCCACCGCGGTCGTCGGCAAGCTCGGCGACCTGTTCAGCCGCAAGTCGGTGTTCCAGGTCGCGATCGTGTTCTTCCTCGCCGGGTCGGTGCTGTGCGGGCTCGCCGGTTCGATGTCGATGCTGGTCGGTGCCCGGGCCCTGCAGGGCATCGGCGGCGGTGCGCTCATGGTCACAGCGACCGCCGTGATCGGTGAGGTGATCCCGTTGCGCGACCGTGGCCGCTATCAAGGGGCGCTGGGCGCGGTCTTCGGTGTGACCACCGTGATCGGACCGCTGCTCGGCGGGTTCTTCACCGATCACCTGTCGTGGCGATGGGCGTTCTGGATCAATGTCCCCGTTGCGGTGGTGGTGTTTCTGGTCGCCACCATCGCCATCCCGGCGCTGGCCAGGAAATCCCGGCCCGTAATCGACTACGCCGGGATCGCGCTGGTCGGAGTCGGTGCATCCGGGCTGACACTGGCCACCAGCTGGGGCGGAGCTCAGTACGCCTGGGGATCCCCGATGATCATCGGGCTGTTCGTCGGGTCCGTCATCGCCTTGGCCGCATTTGTCTGGGTGGAGCTGCGCGTGGCGGAGCCGATTCTGCCGATCAGGCTGTTCGCCGGGCAGGTGTTCTCGGTCTGCTGCGTGCTGGCGTTCATCGTCGGTTTCGCGATGCTGGGCGCGATGACGTTCCTGCCGACGTTCATGCAGTTCGTGGACGGGGTATCGGCGACGGTGTCGGGCCTGCGCACACTGCCGATGGTGGCCGGCATGCTGATCACCTCGATCGGCAGCGGTTCGATCGTGGGTCGCACCGGGCGCTACAAGATCTTTCCGGTCGCGGGTACCGCCATCATGTTCGTCGGCTTCCTGTTGTTGTCCACGATGGACGCGCACACCTCGCTGCTGAGGCAATCGCTGTATCTGTTCGTCCTCGGCTCCGGTATCGGACTGTGCATGCAGGTGCTGGTCCTGGTGGTGCAGAACACCGCCAACTTCTCCGATCTGGGGGTGGCCACCTCGGGTGTCACTTTTTTCCGGACCATCGGAAGTTCCTTCGGTGCAGCGATTTTCGGCTCACTGTTCGCCAACTTCTTATCCGGCCGCATTGCGGGCGCGCTGGCCACCAGTGGTGCGCCACCGATCGCCGCCGAGTCGCCACAGGCCTTGCGGGAACTGTCTCCCGAGATGGCCGCACCCATCATCGACGCCTATGCAGACTCGCTGGGGCTGGTGTTCTTGTGCGCCGCCCCGGTCGCCCTGGTCGGCTTCGCGGTCTCGTTGTTCCTCAAGGAGATTCCGCTGCGCGAAATGGAAACGGTATCGGCAACTGATCTCGGCGAGGGCTTCGGCATGCCGGCACCCGAGACGTCCGACGAGATTCTCGAGATGGCGGTGGCCCGGATCTTCCGGGACTCACCCGATATCCGGCTACGCCGGCTGGCCGACCATCCGGGCTGTGAGCTCGATGTCGCCCGGCTGTGGGCCGTCATCCAGATCTACCGACACAACCAGGTCTACGGCTCGGCCACACTCAGTCAGATTGCCGAACTGCGACGGCTGCCGCCGGAGGTGCTGGAGCCGGCCTTCGAGCGATTGGTGGAGAGCGGATACGCCCTGCGCACCGGCGACCAGCTCTGGCTGACGCAGGCCGGGGCGCGACAGGTGGAGGTGGCGGTGGACGCCCTGGTGAGCAAGCTGGTCGACAGGCTGGCCGGTGGGGCGAGCGCAGCGACGGGGGATGCACAGGTGCCGGGCTACCTCGGGCGGCCGGACCGAATGCAGGTCGAGGCCGCGCTGGAGCGCATCGCGCACCGGATGGTGCTGCAGCCGCAGTGGGTCGAAGACCGGGCCGAGCTGGCCGCCGCGCGCGGAGGAAAAAACTAGAACACGTTCCAATTCAGGGTGTGCGCGCGTATTCTTCGAGCATGAGCCGTATCGGAGATTTCGCTGATGACGACGCCGCCGCATGGATCACCAAGTCACCCGACATCGGTGTTGCGATGGCCGGATACACCCACGCCGTCTACAACAAGAACCGGCTGCCCATGCGGGTCCGGGAACTGGCCCGGATGGTGATCGCACTGGACAACGAGTGCGTCGTCTGCCAGAACACGCGTGACTCTGTCGGGCCGGCGGCTGGAGTTGATGAAGACCTCTACGAGCACGCCGCGGTGTGGCGGACCTGGCCGGGCTTCAGCGGGCAGGAGCGCGTCGCCGCCGAATTCGCCGAGCGTTTCGCCGCCGACCACACCGGCCTGCGCGATGACGAAGAGTTCTGGGAGCGCTGCCGCGCGGAGTTCAGCGACGAACTGCTGACCGACCTCGCCCTCTCGTGCGCCATGTGGCTGGGCATGGGCCGCATGCTGCGGACCCTCGACATCGGCCAGTCCTGCAAGATCACGCTCTAGCCCCAGCGCCGCGTAGCACAATGGCCGATGTGAGTATCCCGGCAGCCGAACCCCATGGCGCCTCGGCCATCGCAACATTGGAGGCTGCCGGCGTCCGGACCGTGATCGGCACCGTGGTCAATCCGGCCGGCCTGACGCTGGCCAAGGCGGTGCCGTTGCACAGGATGTCGAATTTCGCCGAACCTGGTCTGGGCGCCAGCCCGGTCTGGCATGTGTTCGCCATCGACCAGGCCGGCATCGTGTTCGGCGAACACACCGGCGTCATCGGAGACCAGCGTGTCCGGATCGATCTCGCGGGGCTGCGCATCGTGGGCGACGGAATCGCCTGGGCGCCGGGGTTTTTCTTCGCTCAGGACGGCAGCCCGGATCCATACTGCGGCCGCGGCGCCCTGCAGCGGGTGCAGCGCCGGCTGGCCGACGCCGGTATCGACAGCATGGTCGGCCATGAACTCGAGTTCGTGCTCGTCGGACCGGACGGCGCGGCGCTGCCGTCGGCACTGTGGGCGCAGTACGGCCTGGCAGGCCTGCTCGAGTTCGAGGGCTTCGTCCGTGACGTGATCGATGCCGCCGACCGATCCGGGCTGGCCATCGAACAGATCCATCCGGAGTACGGTGTCAACCAGTTCGAGATCTCCTTGGCTCCAGCGGATCCGGTGACAGCGGCCGACCAGCTGATCCTGGCCCGGATGGTGGTCTGCCGAACGGCGCGCCGACATGGTCTGCGGGTCAGCCTGTCGCCGGTACCTTTCGCCGGCAGCGTGGGATCCGGCGCGCATCAACACATCTCGATCTCCCGCAAAGGCCTACCGCTATTCTCCGGCGGTCCCGGCGTGCACGGTATGACTCCGGAGGGAGAGTCGGCGATTGCCGGTCTGCTGGCCGGTCTGGCGGACGCCCAAGGGGTGCTGTGTGGTTCGATCCTCTCCGGCCTGCGCACTCAACCTGGCCACTGGTCGGGTGCGCATGTCTGTTGGGGAACCGAGAACAGGGAGGCTGCGGTGCGCTTTCTGCTCGGCGGGCCGAGCAATCCCTACGGTGCGCACGTGGAGGTCAAAGTGGTCGACCCCGCCGCGAATCCCTATCTGGCAACCGCGGCGATCCTCGGATTGGCGCTGGACGGAATCACCCGCGGGCTACCGATTCCGGACGAGATCCGTGTCGACCCGGCCACGCTGAGCGAGGCCCAGCGCACCGATGCCGGGGTCACCACCCTGCCGGCGCAGCAGGCTGACGTGCTCGACGCGCTGGAGGGCTCGACACTGATCCGCGACATCCTGGGCGATGCCGTGGTCGACGCCACGGTGGCCGTCCGCCGCTATGAGCAGCAGACCTACGCCGACCGCACAGACCCTGAGCTCGCCGATCAGTTTCGGCTGGCCTGGAGTCTGTAATGGAAGATCCGCTGGCCGAACACATCGGCGCGGTCCCGTTGGTCGATCACCACGTGCACGGCTATTGGACGCACACCGGGCCTCGGGGCGCGTTCGAGAACGGCCTCAACGAGGCCAACACCGAGCCGTTGGCCGCCTTCGACTCCGGTTTCGACACCCAACTCGGCTTTGCGGTGCGTGCGCACTGTGCACCGCTGTTGGGCCTGCCTGCCCATGCCGATGCCGACAGCTATTGGACGGCTCGCAGCATGGTTCCGGATGCCGAGCTCGCACAACGCTTTCTGGGTGCCGCCGGGGTCACCGACTGGCTGGTGGACACCGGATTCGGGGAGGGCATCAGTGATCTTCCTGCGATGGCGGGCGCCGGCAGTGGCCGGGTCCATGAAGTGGTCCGACTGGAATCGCTGGCCGAAGACGCTGCCGCGCAACCGGGGGACTATGCGGCCGCGTTCGAGGCGATGCTCGCCGATCGGGGCGCCCGGGCGGTGGCCACCAAATCGATCCTGGCCTATCGGGGCGGCCTGCGCGGAGACCTGTCCGAACCGTCGCAGCGCGACGTCAGGGAGGCGGCGCAGCGATGGCGCGCGGCGGGCGTCCGACGCCTCACGGACCGGGTGCTGCTTCGTTTCGGTCTGCACCAAGCGCTCCGGTTGAACAAGCCGCTGCAATTCCACATCGGCTTCGGGGACAGGGATTGCGATCTGGATGCCGCAAATCCGTTGCACCTGTCGAGCTTTCTGCGTGAGGCCGGTGACACGCCGATCATGCTGCTGCACTGCTATCCGTTCGAACGGGAAGCCGGCTATCTGGCCCAGGCGTTCAACCACGTCTATCTCGACGGCGGCCTGGCGATCAACCACCTCGGCGCAAGGTCGAGCGCATTCATCGCCCGGTTACTGGAGATGGCCCCGTTCCGCAAGATTCTGTACTCCTCGGACGGATTCGGCCCGCCGGAGCTGCATTATCTGGGAGCAATGCTGTGGCGCAGGGGAATTCACTCGGTCCTCGATGCCTTCGTGCGCAGCGGAGAGTGGGGTCTGGCCGATGCCATCCGAGTGGTCGATTTGACGGCACACCAGAACGCCCGACGCGTCTACCGATTGGAGTAGCTCGATGACACTGGCGGCGGGAATCGCGGCAGCCCTGACATTTGTCTGGCTGGGCATGGTGCTTGCGATCTCGTTCATCGAGGCGCCGCTGAAATTCCGGGCGCCCGGTGTGACCTTACAGATCGGGCTCGGGATCGGCCGACTGGTTTTCCGCGCGCTCAACGGCGCCGAAGTGGTTCTGGCCGTGTCCATCATGATTGCGCTGCTGCTGACGGGCGCATCGGGGCTGGAACTGATCGCGGTCACCATCGCGGTGATCGCGCTGGCCGCCCAACTGATGGGCGTACGGCCGCAGTTGGCCAAACGCTCCGATGCCGTGCTGGCCGCCGGACCGGAGGCCCCGCAGCTCCCTCGGTCCCGGGCGCACTATGTCTATGTCGCCCTCGAGTTGGTCAAGGTGGGGTCGCTGGTCGTCGCCGGGACCGTGCTGCTCGCCGGCTGAATCCGAACGCGACCATGATCGCCGGCACCACCAAAAGCACTGCCAGCCACGGCCATCCACCATGGTCGTGCACCCAGCCGGCCAGCGCGCCCTGCACGCGGCCGGCCGCGCCGACCACCGGGTCCGCGGGGTTGCCGGAGGCATGGAACAGCCGGATCTCGTAGACGCCGTAGTACGCCACGTACGCGCCAACCAGGATGAGCAGCGCTCCGCTGATCCTGTTGACGTACGGCAGGATTCGTCGGACCCGGTCGAGTAGCGCGGAGCTGGCGAGCGCGGTGGACACCGCCAGCGCCCCCACGATCACCGCGAAGCCGCCCGCGTACGCCAGGTACACCAGCACGCTGTCGCGCCATGACGCGGTGCGGGCCGCACTGGCGGTCACCGCCAGGAACGGTCCTACCGTGCAGGACAGCGAGGCCAGCGCGAACCCCACCCCGTACCCGAGCATGGATCCGATGCGCGCGGTCGGCGCCCACCGCGAACCGGGTCGCACGGGCACGGCCGCCGATTTCCCGGCCAGCAACCACCCGCCGAGAACCACCAGGGCAACGCCGATCAGCACGGTGGCGAACGGCACATACTGCTGCACCGTCGAGGCCACGGACACCGTCAGCGCCCCGAACCCGGCGAACACCACCAGCACCCCGGCCGTCATGGCCGCGGTGGCGAGCACGGCTCGCCCCACCGCTCGTCCGGGGCCCACATCGGTCCGGATGACAAGGCCGAGATAGCCGGGGAGCATGGCGAATCCGCACGGATTGACCGCCGCGATCAACCCGGCCGCGAACGCCAGACCGAGCAGATCGTCGTCCATCTAGGCGGTGAGCGCGCTGACCCGGGCCGACAGATCCTGTTCCGACATGGCCGAGGTCGGATTGTTCACGAAGCTCGAGGTGCCGTCCGCTTCGACGAACAGATAGGCCGGCTGCCAGGGCACGTTGAACGTCGCCCACAGGGATCCGTCGGCGTCGTTGAGGTTGGTGAAGCCAAGCTTGTAGCGCGACGCGAATTGCTGCATGGCCGCGACGTCGGAGCGCGCCGCGATCCCGACGAAGGTCACCTCAGGGTTCGCCGCCGTCACCTTGCTGACGGTGGGTGCCTCCTGATTGCAGAACGGGCACCACGGCGTCCAGAACCACAGCACCGCGGGCTTGCCCTGCAAGCTCGCGCCGTCGAACGCAGCGCCCGACAAGGTGGTGCCGGTGAATTGGAGGCGGTCATCGGCCATCGCGGTCGGTGCGCCCGCAATGCCGAGCATCAGGCCCGAGGCCAGCAGACAGACGGCGAGCGCACGCAGGCGCCGGGAGAACGGGAATGTCACGGGGACCTCCGGTGGGATCAACGGGTCCACGGCGGAATGCTGCGGGCCTCAGCGGGTATCACGTACCCGAGGTCAGTTCGGTTCGAACGTCGCCGGACGGATGGGCCGGGCATGTCGCGCCCGCGAGGGTGTCGACCGCCCGGGCGCGGATCCTGGCGCCCCGGTGCGGAATCAGGATGACGCCCTTGACCCGTGGCCGCTCGGCGCGAGCGGTACTGGTGTGCAGATCGACGTGGCGCAGCACCTCACCCAACACCACCGCCATCTCCACCAGGGCGAAGTTCGCGCCGAGGCACCGGCGATTGCCGCCGCCGAAGGGCAGCCATGTCGTCGGGCCCAGGCCGGCGCCGAGCATGCGGTCCGGGTCGAACCGGTCGGGATCCGGGTACTGCCCGGCGTCGCGGTGGACCAGTCCGATTCCCGGTGCCACCATCACACCGGCGGGCAGCCGGTACCCGGCGACGTCCGTCGGCTCGGTCAGGATGCGACCGATATCGAACACCACCGGCCGGATCCGCAGCACCTCCTTGCACACGGCGTCGAGGTATTCGTCGGCGCCGGTGCGTGCCGCGTGCACGGCCTTCGCCAGCACCGCCGGGTGCCGGGTCAATCGTTCCAGCGCCCACGACAGTGAGGTCGCGGTGGTGTCGTGACCGGCGACGAGCAGGGTCATCAGTTGATCGCGGAGTTGGGTGTCGGTCATGTCGCCGGTGCGGATCATCATCGCCAGCGCGTCGGTCCGGGCGTTCAGATCGGGATCGGCCCGGCGTTCGGCGATCTCGGCGTAGAGCAGGCGGTCGGCCTCGCGTAAGCGGTCCCGGAACGGGCGCCACGGCGCGAGGCGCTGAAGACCGGGTGTGTTGATCGCCAGGTACTCCCACACGCCGATGCTGAGCAGTTTCGGCATGATGGCGCGCAACTGGGCCAGCCGGTGTTCGTCAGTGGCCCCGATGACGGTCCGCAGGATCACCTCGAGCGTGATCTCGGACATCTTCGGGGCCACCGCGAACGGACGGCCGACCGGCCAGCCCGCGATGTTGTCCGCCGCGATCCGGGCGATCAGCCCGGTCTGGCGGGCCACCGCCTCCCGGCGAAAGGGCGCCAGCATCAGCCGCCTGCGATCGCGGTGCTCTTCATCATCGACGACCAGCACCGAGCTGGATCCCAACAGCCCCGCCAGCATCGAATTGGCTTCGCCCGCATGGTAGACCGCGGGATCGCCGCCGAAGACGGTCTTGATGTCATCGGGTCGGGCCAGATAGATCAGGGTGCCCATGGAGGCGACCCGCAGCGTGAACACATCCCCGTAGCGGCGATGGCAGGCCGAGACGAACCGGGGCCAGAACTTCGTCATCAGCCCGGCCTGGACGCCCGGCGGCAGCGGTGGCCCGGGCGGTAACGCGGTCTCGGTCACCTGTAGGAGTCTATGGCGCGGACCGCGGTCCTCAGAGCAGATCGGTCGCGTCGTAGACCCAGGACATGTCGGCGGTGGCGAAATCGTCCAGCCAGTTCGGCGGCGCGAAATTGGCCAGCGCACTCATGTCCCAGTAGTCCTTCCAGATGGTGATCCTGTCGTCGACGACCTTGTGCACCGTGACGAAGCGCAACTGTGCGACCTCACCGGTCGGCCACGTCCAGGTTTCGGAGTGCTCGTACATGACGTTGGGTCCGTCGGCGACCAGCAACCCGTCGTGGTTCTCGTAGCCGGCAAGGACTTCCAGCCCGATCTTGAGGCGTTTGACGATGTCCTCGGGTCCGCGGGCCGCGGCGGCCGGGCCCACCGGCATATCGGCGTAGATGCAGTCCGGCGCGAGGTACGTCTGCACCTGATCCCAATCGCGCGCCGACAGTGCCCGCCACATGCCCAGGACGGTGAGTTCAGCTGACACGGGCCAATTCGTTCTTGTCGGTGGGCAGTGCGGGGGAGCGGTGCGCTGCCCGTAGGAACCGCCCGGTGCGCTGCGTGCCGAGTAGCTCGGTCGGCCGGCCATCGAGGAACACCGCGCGACCACCCACCAGGACGGCATTGACGGTGTCATCGTTGCGGTTGACCATTCGGGACAGCCCGCCGTAGCAGTCGACGGTGTGTTCGGCGTAGGCCTCCAGGGAGGCGTCGAGGCGGGTGGGATCGACGATGACGACATCGGCGCGGTCTCCGATGCGCAGGTGCCCGGCGTCGAGCCGGTACCAGTCGGCCAGCTCGCCGGTGAGCCGATGGACGGCCCGTTCGATCGTCATGAACGGCGTACCGGCATTCTCGGCGTCGCGCACGTGCTTGAGCAGCCGCAGGCCCATGTTGTAGAACGCCATGTTCCGCAGGTGCGCCCCGGCATCGGAGAAGCCGAGCTGGATCCCGGGTTCGCGGGCCAGCTTCTTCAGCACGTCGGGCCGGTGATTGGAGATGGTGGTACGCCAGCGCAGCGCGCGTCCGTGCTCGCACACCAGGTCCAGGAAGGCGTCCACCGGGTGCACGCCGCGGTCCAGACCGACCTGGCCGAAGGAGTGGCCGATGACGGAGCTGTCCGGGCAGTCCACGATCTCGGCATCGTGGAAGTCGCGCTGCCACACCCGGACGCCGAAGCGGTTCTCGTAGTCTTTGCGGAACTGCCTGCGGTACAGCTCATCGCGCAGCAGATCGTTGCGTTCCACTTCGTCGCGCAGGTGCAGGGCGGCGGCGCCGGCGCCGAATTCCTCGAATACCACCAGGTCGATACCGTCGGCGTAGACCTCGAACGGGACCGGCAGGTGTTGCCAGCGGAAGTTGCCGCCCAGGCCGTTGATGACTCGCGCGAGCGGGCCGAGCAGCTTGATGGCATGCGGATTGGCCTTGATATCCGCCGCGGACAGCAGGCTGGTCTTGAGGGGATTGCGGAACACACCCAGCGACTGGGCCAGCTGCGACGCCAGGTTGAGTGGATTCTGGATATCCGGTCCGGACTGCAACACCCGGCCGGCGCGGCGCAGCAAGGACTTCAGCCGTCGTAACTCGCGTGGCCCGGCGTAGGTCGACGGCAGCGTCCGTGATCGGCAGATGTCTCCGTCGATTTTGTCGAAAAGCAGTTGTTGTGAGGACAGTCCGACGAAGCCGGCGTCGAGCGCCTCGGTGAGCATGGCTTCCATCCGAGCCTGCTCGCCCCGGGTGGGGCGGTGCCGTCTGCGGGTGGCGCGGTCCAATCCCATCACCGCGGTGCGCATATCGGAGTGGCCGATGAAGGCGGCGAGGTTGGGGCCCAGCGGCAGCGACTCCAGTGCCTCGACATATTGCTCGGCCCCGCTCCACGTCTTGTTCTTCTCGACGGTGTCGATGACGAACTCGCGGGGGATGGCCTCCACCCGGCCGAAGAGATCGCCCGCATCGGCGGCACCGACGTGCACCGTCGACAGCGAGCACGAGCCGAGCATCACGGTGGTGACGCCGTGGCGCAGTGATTCGGGCAGTGACGGCAGGCCGAGCACCTCGATGTCGTAGTGGGTGTGGATGTCGAGCATGCCGGGCAGCACCCATTTCCCGGAGGCGTCGAGGATCTGGGGACACCCGGTTTCGTCCAGGGGTTCAGCGCTGATCGTGGCGACCTGGCCGTCCCGGATGCCGATGTTGCGGACCGCCGACGGCGCGCCCGTCCCGTCGAACCAGCGGCCCCCGCGGATGATTGTGTCGTAGGTCACCCAGACATCAGAGCAGTGCGGTCGAGCGGGTGTCAACGAAAATCGTGAACAGATTCCAAAAGGTGTCTACTGGGGTCGGCGCATAATCGGACCCGTGACTCCCTTGCAGCGCTATATCGCCGAAGAGATCGCGACCGACCATGTGGATGGGCTGCTGTCCCGGCGCGAAGCGATGCGTCGACTCGCGTTGCTGGGTGTGGGCGCGTCCGCGGCGACCGCGCTGATCGCGGCCTGCGGATCGAAGCCCGCCCAACCGGCACCGTCATCGACCGAGACGGCCACCCCGGCGGCGGCGCCACCCGGGATGGACACCGCGTTGGAGACCACCGCGATCAGCTGGGCCGGCCCGAAGGGTGAACTGCAGGGCGCGTGGGCGCAGGCGGCCGAACCCAAGGGCGCCATTCTGGTGATCCACGAGAACAAGGGCCTCAACGACTGGGTTCGCTCGGTGGCCGGCCGGCTCGCCGGCGTCGGCTACTCGAGCCTCGCGATCGACCTGCTCTCCGAGAACGGGGGCACCGCTACCTTCGCCGACCCCGCCGAGGCGACCGCCGCACTGGGCAACCGCGTGCCCGAGGACATGGTCGCCGACCTGAAATCCGGGCTCGGCGAGGTCGCGGCACGCACGCCGGGGGCCGAGGTCGCAGCCGTCGGCTTCTGTATGGGCGGCGGACTGGTGTGGCGGCTGTTGGCTGCGGGAACTCCCGAATTGGCCGCGGCCTTCCCCTTCTACGGGCCAACCCCCGACGACCCCGACTTCGCCGGATCGAAAGGCGTCGCCGTGCTCGGTTTCTACGGTGAACTCGACCAGCGGGTCAATGCCACCGAGCCGGTCGCCCGGGCCGCCCTGGAGCGGGCCGGGCTGGTCCATGAACTGGTGACCGAGCCCGGGGCCAATCACGCGTTCTTCAACGACACCGGTGACCGATATGACGCCGGCGCCGCCGCCGACGCCTGGCGACGGACACTGGATTGGCTGTCCGTGCACGTCGGCTGACCGGGCTCAGTCCGTGCCCCAGCCGTCCGGGCAGTAGCCGTCGATATCGGTGAACCCGTACTCCCTGGCCAGCTCCACCGAGGTGACCGACCGCTGATTCCAGCGCGTGCGCATCTCATCGGCCGCCATCGCGGCGACTCCTCGTCCGACGAACCGCGGCGTCTCGGACTCGGCGAATCCCGGCGGCGCGCTCGGGTACCCGTCGTCACGGCCGGCGTGTAGGGCGGTGCGCCAGTTGTCCTCGGTCACCCCGTAGTTGTCCAGCATCATTTCCGAGCGGAGCCAGCCTGGGCTGACCGCGACGGCGGTGGCGCCGACCTGTCGCAGTTCGTGGCCGTGGCTGAAGGCGAGCCGGTTGACGGCCATCTTGGCGAGATCGTAGAAAACCGACAGCCGAAACGTCTCGGCATTGTATTCCGTTGTGCCATCGGTGATTTCGACCAGCAGGCCCCCGGGTCGGGTGACCAGCAGCGGGAGCAGGCAATGTGAAGTGATCAGGTGCGTGCGAACGCCGAGATCGATGATGCGCAGCCCGTCGTCGAGGTCGTGTTCCCACATCGGCCGCCCCCATGTCGCCGGCGGCCCCTTCAGCACTTCCGCGCCCCAGATGTCGTTCACCAGAATGTCGATGGTTCCGTGGTCGGTGCGGATACGGTCTGCCAGCGCACGAACCTGATCGGGCACCAGATGGTCCACCTGGACCGCCACTCCGACGCCGCCAAGCGTATTCACCAGTGCCGCAGTCTCTTCGATGGTTTCCGGGCGGTCATAGTCCGAACCGCCGCGTCCTGTCACGCTGCTGCGGCCGGTGCAGATGACGGTCGCCCCCGCCTCGCCCAATGCTGCAGCAATACCCCGGCCGGCGCCTCGGGTGGCGCCGGCCACGACGGCAACCCGGCCGCGCAATGCCCCGGGGCCCGGTAATCCGGCCATGGACGCAAAGTATGCGCGTGGACACCGAACCTCGTGGGCGAACCCGCATAGCGCACATTCACCCTGCGTTAACGCACCGGTAGGCCCGGCGTGTTCGTGCGCACATGGGTGGCGGCTGTGATGGGCACATGCGAGTCGTGCAGGTCGCGAACTTCTACGGTCCGCGGTCCGGGGGGCTGCGGACCGCCATCGACCGGCTCGGCGCGGAATATGCCGCGGCCGGTCACCAGGTCACCCTGGTGGTACCCGGTGACCGGGCCGCGCGGCACACCTTGGAAACGGGCGTCACCCGGCTGTCGCTGCCCGCGAAGCTGATTCCGCTCACCGGTGGGTACCGCGCGGTACTGCCCGGCCCGGTCACCGCGTTGCTGGCCGAGCTGGAGCCCGACGCCCTGGAGGTGTCCGACCGGCTCACGCTGCGCTCGCTCGGCCCGTGGGGCAGGCGGCGGGGCGTGGCCACGGTGATGATCTCCCACGAACGGCTGGACCGCCTGGTCGGGCAGATCCTGCCGGCCGGCGCGGCGCGCGCGGTCGCCGACATCGCCAATCGCCGCACCGCACACAACTACGACGCGGTGGTCTGCACGACGGCATTTGCCCGCGAGGAGTTCGACCGGATCGGTGCGGACAATGTCGTCACCGTGCCCCTCGGCGTCGACCTCCATCAGTTCCATCCGCGGCACCGCAGCGCGCAGTTGCGCAGCCGCTGGGCGCAACCCGACCAGACTCTGCTGGTGCACTGCGGCAGGCTGTCGGTGGAGAAGCACGCCCACCGCAGTATCGACACCGTTGGCGCGCTGCGTGACTCGGGCATCGATGCGCGTCTGGTGGTGGTCGGTGAAGGGCCGTTGCGGGCCCGGCTGGAACGTCAGGCGGCAGGGCTACCCGTGGATTTCACCGGTTTCATCGGGTGCCGCGATACGGTAGCCGCCATCCTGGCCTCCGCCGATGTCGCGCTGGCGCCGGGCCCGCACGAGACCTTCGGCCTGGCGGCGTTGGAGGCACTGGCCTGTGGCACGCCCGCGGTGGTGTCGCGCACCTCGGCGCTCGCCGAGATCCTCACCGCCGACAGCGGTGCTACCGCGGACAACGATCCGGCGGCCATCGCGCGGGCGGTCACCTCCGTGGTCGCCCGGCCCGAAACGCAACGCCGGATCGACGCGCGCCGCCGTGCCGAACAGTTCACCTGGCCGCGCGCCGCTGCCGGCATGCTCGACGTGCTCGCCCGGCGCTGACACCGAAATTGCGCAGCCGGGTATGGACGGCGCACCGGTGCCCTACGATTCCGGGCATGGTGGTCTCCGCGGTGCCGTGGTCCGGATTGGCGATACCCGCTCTGATGGTGGCTGCGCTGAGCGGCGCGGGTCAGGCCGCCGCGGCACCTGCAGACCCGGGCTGTGCCACAACGCTGACGGCACCGCAGGTGATCGACGTGTCCGGCACCGCCATGGTGTCGGCCTCGGCGTCGCCGGGGGCCTGCAACCGTGCCGCGCCGCAGCTGCAGGTCGCCTGCCTACAACTTGTGGGCAGCACGGTCGCACCGGTATGTGTGCAGGCCGAAGGGCCGGGAACCGCGCGGGTGAACTTCGCCCCGTACACCCCGGGGGCCAGCTATGTGGCCACCGGCCGCAGCTGCGCCAATGCCGGTAGCCCGCCGGTCACGTTCTGCCGATCTGCCGGACCGCTCACCGCAACGCTGTAGGGCCTGGGTTCAGCCTGCGCGCGTCCACCGCACCGGCAGGCGCTTGATGCCGTGGATGAAGGGCGACAGCAGCCGATCCGGCTCGGCATCGGCCGCCAGATCCGGTATCTGCCTGTGCAACTCCTCGAACGCGACCGTGATCTCCCGACGGGCCAGGTTGGCGCCCAGGCAGAAATGTGCCCCGCCGCCCCCGAACCCGACATGCGGGTTGGGGCTGCGCCGGATGTCGAAACGCCAGGGGTCGAGGAAACGGGTTTCGTCGCGGTTGGCCGATCCGTACCACAGGGTGACCTTGTCGCCGGCGGCCATCGCCACACCGCTCAGTTCGGTATCGCGGGTGAGGGTGCGCCGCATGTAGGCCACCGGGGAGGCCCAGCGGATGATCTCCTCGACGGCGGTCGGCGCGAGCGCGTCGTAGTCCGACCACCAGAGGTCGCGTTCTTCGGGAAAGCGGCTCAACGCGGCGACACCATGGCTGATCGCGTTGCGGGTGGTTTCGTTGCCTGCCACCACGAGCAGGATGAAGAAGGAGGCCACTTCCGCCGACGTCAACTGTTCACCGTCCACTTCGGCGGCCACCAGTGCGGTGGTCAGGTCATCGCCCGGTCGAGCCCGACGGTCCTCGGCCAGATCCTTGGCGTACGCGCCGATATCCATGGCGACGTGCGCGAACTCGTCGAAATCGGTGGTGAGGTCCGGGTCTCCGAAACCGAGGATCACATTCGTCCAGTGGAAGATCTTGTCGTGATCGTGCTCGTCGATGCCCATCATGTCGCAGATGACCTGCAGCGGTAGTGGGCCGGCCAGCGTCGTCACCAGGTCGGCCCGGCCGTCGGGATGGTCGGCGACCATCCGTGACACCAGGTGGCGGGCGCGTTCGAGTACCGATTCCTCGATCCGGGCGAGCACCTTGGGAGTAAAGGCGCTGCGCACGATATTGCGCAGCCTGCTGTGCCGCGGGTCGTCCATCGCGATCATCGATCCGAAGTACTCGGCGAGCTCGGGCGTCTGGTCGCCGATGGTGATGTTCGGGCTGGAGCTGAACACGTCGGGGTGCCGGCTCGCGAAGTGCACGTCGTCGTAGCGCGCCAAGGCCCAGTGTCCGGCGCCGGCGTCGACACCTTCCGCGGTGATCGGCGCGTGAAAGGAGACCGGCGCTTCGCGGCGCAGGGTGGCGAAGGCGGCGTCGCGGAAGTCGTCGTCCCGCGACCAGAAGCGCCAGGAGCCGAGATCGACCTCGGCCAGATCGACCTGCGGGGGCTGCGATCCGTTGACACGTGTCGCGATCGGCATGGCCGTAGCTTAGGTTCGCCGCGCGCGGGTCACCGGGTTTTGAACCGGCCGCTCAGTCGGGCAGGTCGTGACGCACCACGCGGACCCGCCCGTGTGGCAGGCATGCCGCGTACCCGTGGAGCTTGCCGTACAACTCCCACGAGGTGTGCGCATCGTCGCTGGGGACGTCGATGTGCTGCCCGCCGGAGAACTGCAGGTGCAGGCTGCCGTCCTCATCCCAGTCGGCATGCGTGCACGTGGTGCCGGCGAAGTCGAAGAGCGGCTTCTGCTCGTTGCGTACGGCGGTCGGATCGATGGCCACCACCTCGGACGCTCCCGAGGGGGCGCCGGCGATATCGGGCAACGTCAGCTCCAGCGGTGCGGAGATGACGAGCTCGTTGTATTCGTCCAGGTTGAGCACCAGACCGTCGCGGAACATGATCCGCTGTAGGGTGCGCCCCTGGATCCATTGTTCGGTCATTTCTCCACTTTGGGCCGTTGCTGGGCCCAGCACAAGAGATGATGGGCAGTTCGCTCCGGCTCGGGTTCTGCCCTGTTGTCCAGGCTAGAGTTCGCAGGTGAAAGCCGCTGGTTGAACGCCTGCCGGAGCGGGCCACATGCCAGACACTGTTCGCTGATGTAAACGGTTGCTGCTCCCGGGCGTAAACTCCACGCAACGGGGGAGGGTTCACGCAACGAGCCGGTCCATGTACGTGTCACTAGTGAAAGGGCTGACTTGCCCGCATCAGACAACCGAGTTCCCGAAACCGGTCTCAAACCGCATTTCGAGGACGTGCAGGCGCATTACGACCTGTCGGACGACTTTTTCCGGCTGTTTCTGGATCCCACCCAGACCTACAGCTGTGCCTATTTCGAACGCGACGACATGACCCTGGAAGAGGCTCAGTACGCGAAGATCGACCTCTCGCTGGGCAAACTGGGGCTGGAGCCGGGGATGAAGCTCCTCGACGTCGGCTGCGGGTGGGGCGCCACCCTCAAGCGCGCCATCGAACGTTACGACGTCGATGTGGTCGGGCTGACGTTGAGTCGCAACCAGCAGGCCCATGTCCAGGAGCTTTTCGACGGCCTGGACACCGATCGGTCCCGCGAGGTACTGCTCGAGGGCTGGGAACAGTTCAGCGGGTCTGTCGACCGGATCGTGTCGATCGGCGCGTTCGAGCATTTCGGCGCCAACCGGTACGACGACTTCTTCAAGATGGCCTACACCGCGCTACCGGCCGGTGGCTCGATGCTGCTGCACACGATCGTCAAACCCAGTGACGCCGAGTTCGGGGACCGCGGGCTGCCGCTGACCATGACGAAGCTCAAGTTTTTCAAATTCATCATGGACGAGATCTTCCCGGGCGGAATGCTGCCGTTCGTCTCGGTCGTGGAGGAGCATGCCGCGAAGGCCGGATTCCAGGTGCAACGGGTGCAGTCGCTGCGGTTGCACTACGCGCGGACGCTCTCGATCTGGGCAGACGCCCTGGAAGCTCGCCGTGACGAGGCGATCGCCATCCAGTCCGAAGAGGTCTACGACAGGTACATGCGGTACCTGACCGGCTGCTCCGAGCTGTTCCGGGACGGATACACCGACGTCTGTCAGTTCACCCTGCACAAGGCCTGATCGGTCACCTCGCGGCTTCGAGGGCTTGGCGCAACGCATCGGGTAGTTCGCGTTTCGCCCAGCCGTCGGTGGACACCACCACGTACACATTGCGCCCGCGCACCGCGACCTGTTCGACGCCGCGTGGGTCGCCGGGTGCGGTGCGTAGCACCGTGAAGCTCACGGCGAAGCTGGTCGTGCCGATGTGGTCGCACACCGCGTCGACCCGGACATCGTCGCGCCAGCGGACCGACGTCAGGTAGTCGATCTCGCTGTGGACGACCTGGAAGTCGACTCCGGTGGTCGTCAATTGCGCGTAGTCGAGGCCATGGCCATCCAGCAGCGCGGTGCACGCCTCGTCGAACCACGTCAGGTAGTGGCCGTTGAACACCACGCCCTGCTGATCGATCTCCGCGTACCGGGGCACGATCTTCAGTGAACTCACGCCAGCCACCATGCACGACGACCGCGGGTCACCGCTAGCATCGAGCGGTGACCTCTGCGGCGACGGAATCCCGATGAGCGCGCCCACCCTCGTCACCGTCGGCGAGATCAGGGCGGCGGCGGATCGGTTGCGCGGCAGCATCATGCGTACACCCCTCATCCCGGCGCCGTGGGCGGATCCCGACCGGCCGCTGTCCATCAAACCGGAGAGCCTGCAGGTCATCGGCGCGTTCAAGGTGCGCGGTGCGCTCAATGCGATCGGCCGCATCGATGACGGGATCCGGCAGCGCGGCGTCGTCGCCTATTCGAGCGGAAATCACGCGCAGGCAGTTGCTTACGCCGCCGCGCGATTCGGCATCGACGCGCACATCGTGATGCCCGAGGAGACACCCCGGGTCAAGGTGGCGCGCACCAGAAGCCACGGCGCCCGGGTGGTGTTGTGCGGTGCGGGTCAACGTGAGGTGGTGGCCGCGCAACTCGTCGAGGAAACCGGCGCCACGTTGGTGCCGCCGTTCGACCATCCCGATGTCATTGCCGGCCAGGGCACGATCGGTCTGGAGATCGCCGAGGACCTGCCCGATGTCAGGACCGTGCTGGTTCCGGTCAGCGGCGGCGGGTTGGCCTCCGGTATCGGCACCGCCATCCGGGCGTTGTGCCCGGATGCGCAGATCTTCGGGGTCGAACCCGAACTGGCGGCCGACACGGCCGCGGGCCTGCGTCGGGGAAGTCGGGTCAGCATGCCGATCGAGGACCGCAACCGCACCATCGCCGACGGTCTGCGGTCCGAACCGTCGGATCTGACCTTCGCGCACCTGCAGCAGGTGCTCACCGATGTCCTGACCGTGACCGAAGACGAAATACGTTCCGCGGTAGCAGAACTGGCTGTGCAGGCGCGATTGGTCAGCGAGCCCAGCGGGGCGGTGGCACTGGCCGCCTACCGGCGTCACCGGACACCGGCGGGCAAGACCGTGATGATCCTGTCCGGCGGCAACATCGAACCGGCGCTGCTGGCCCAGATCCTGGCGGAGTCACCAACGGTCGGGGTTGACCAGGGGGACTGACACCCCGCAGCCGGCGTGGGCGCAGTGTGACCAGGCGTCCTGTTCGGCAGCGGCCTTGAGTCGGCGGCGCTGTCCGGCCCATCCGCACGAGCAGGTCGCCGTGGAATGGCCGAAGCCACGGTTGAACACGTAGACCGTTCCATGTCCGGTGGTCTCCGCGAACAGATCTTCGAGCAGCATGGATTTCATCGGTATATCTCCTTCGTCGACCTGACCTCGGTGTCATGTAGACGCACTGGCGCAGTTTGATTCTGCGCCGCAGCACCTCGAAATGGCGGGACCTGCGGGTCACGAGTCGGCGCAGATCCAGTCAAGCCGAAGTAACTGGTGATCCGTCTCTACCCGGGGTCTGGAGTTGCTAAACCCGGTGCCCATCCACGTAATTGACGCCACGGCAGGTTGCTGCGTCAGTGCACACCCTCCATCGACCGGCTGATGCGTCCGGTCAATGCCAACACCACCAGACCGGCGCCGATCGCCGTCAGGCCGAGGATGCCGAAGTAGGCGAACTCGTGTGCCGGGTCGTAATAGCCGGCCAACACCCCGGACATCGACGTTCCGAGGCCGACGGAGAAGAAGTACAGCGCCATCATCTGCGCCCGGAATGCCTCCGGCGCAAGTTGAGTCGTCACGGCCAGGCCGATCGGGGAGATCATCAGCTCGGAGACCGCGAACGCGGCCATGACCGCGACGATGAACAGCGCGGGCACCGCCCGCCCCGTGGTGCCCGCGAACGGCAGGAACAGCAGAAATGCCGCACCCATGCCGATGACGCCGTAGGCGAACTTGCGCGGCGTGGTGGGTGCCCGCTGCCCCAACCGGGTCCACATCACGGCGAACAGCGGTGACAGCGCGATGATCCAGACGGGCTCGATCGACCCGATCCAGCTCGACGGGGCCGTCCATCCGAAGATCGACCAGTTCATCCGTTCGTCCGAGTAGACCGCCAGCACGGTGAAGATCTGCTGGAACAGCGACCAGAACACGGCGTTGGCGATGAACAGCGGTATGAAGGCGCGGACCCGGGTGCGTTCGACCGCAGCGACTTTCGGGCTTGTCAGCAACACGATGAAGTAGCCGATGGAGGCGACGACGATGATTCCGGTGGTCACCTGGGACAGGTTCTCCAGTGTCACCAGCCCGGTGGTGAAGACCAGGACGGCGATGGTGACCACGCCGACCGCGACCCCGACGGCCGGGAGCACACCGCTGCGCGGCAGCGGGTTCGGCACATCGCGACCATGGCTACCCAGGTTGCGCCGGAACACCACGTACTGGGCCAGGCCGAAGGCCATACCGATTGCGGCGGCACCGAATCCGTAGTGGAACCCGACGTGTGTCTGGAGCAGGCCGGTGATCAGGGGCCCGGCGAAGGCGCCCAGGTTGATACCGAGGTAGAACAGCGTGAATCCGCCGTCGGCGCGCGCGTCGCCCTTGTCATACAGGGTGCCCAGCAGCGACGAGGCGTTGGCCTTGAGCGCACCGGAACCGAGTGCAACGAGGACCAGACCTACTGCGACGCCGGTGATTCCGGGCAGTACCGCCAGTGCGATGTGTCCGAGCATAACGACGATGCCGCCGTAGAACACCGTGCGTTCCATGCCGAGAACCCGGTCGGCCAGCCAGCCGCCCAGCACCGTCGACAGGTACACCAGCCCGCCGTACGCGCCGACGATGCCGGTCGCCGTGGTCTTGGACAGCTCGAGGCCGCCATCGGTGGCCGAGTAGTACAGGTAGTACCCGAGGATGGTGAGCATCCCGTAGAAGGAGAACCGTTCCCATAGTTCGACACCGAACAGATTCGTCAATCCGATCGGGTGACCGAACACGGTCCGTGCTGCCTGCTGATCCGTCTGGCCGCCCCCGGCCGGTTCCGCCCCAGTCATAGCGCCACCTTTTCACGTTGTCTCCCCGGCCCGATGCATTGTCGGCAAGTCCTGGCGGGTCGCTCCGGCCCCGACCGCGAGGGCAAATCACCCTATACGGCTTCACGAAGTCATTTCGGGTCCACAGCAAACCCAATGGCGAAGATTCGCGTGCACGGGTGGGTTCCTGGCTGCAACGCAGGTAGTCTCAGCCGGATAACGGGACGGTGGCTGCATCGTCACGACGCGGTCGCTGCGCGTGGCCGAAGAGGGTCCGAAGGGGTACGTGTGGACGCGGTGCTCGGCTTGTCGATGACACCAAGGTCGCTGTCAGTGGTGGTCGTGGGCGGCGGCAACGAGCCTGCCGCCGGCCGGAACGACGCGTTCGAGCTCGCCGTCGACGGCTCCGATGGGCGGTCGGCGACCGAACGTGCCACCGCTGCGGTGGAGGCGATCGCGGCCTCGCGCGGCGAGCGGCTGAAATCCATCGGCATCACCTGGAGTGACGATGCGGACGCCGAGGCGTCGCTGTTGATGGAATCGCTGACCGAATCGGGTTTCGACAATGTCGTGCCGATCCGCCTGCCGGAAGCGACCGAGGCCCTGGCCCGCGGGATGGCCGATGTCATCGGCTACCGCACCTCCGCGGTCTGCGTCATCGAACCGGACACCGCGATCGCCCTGATCGTGCACACCGGCGACGGTGCGGTGCAGACCGCGATCAACCACACCATCGACTCCGACGAGAGTCTCGTCGGCTGGCTGAGCACCGTGTTCGCCCGCGCCGACTGGCAGCCCGAAGCCCTGGTGGTGGTCGGGTCGGCCGGCGGGTTCGACGCCGTGCTGCCCCAGCTGGAGGAAGCGCTGTCGGTGCCGGTCTTCGCGCCGGCAGAGGCGCCCTTGGCGTTGGCGCGAGGTGCGGCACTCGCCTCGACCCACAACGCCGGGCTGCCACTGGACTCGAGCCCGTTGTTCTCGTCCGGTGCCACCGGCCGCCACGCCGCCGCCGAAGCGTCCCGGCTGTCGCCGTCACGACTGCTCGCCGGGCTGCTGGCGGCCGGAGTGGTGACCTTTGTGGCGTCGGCGTCCGTGGCGGTCGCCGTTGCCCTTTCCCCGCGCCCGGCCGCACCGCAGACGGCGCTCACCGCTGAGCGCGTCGTCGATGAGGCGCCGGTGGTCCGGCCCGCGCCCAGTGTCGCGGTCCCGCCGCCTGCCCAGGCTGCCGTTGTCCCCGAGCCGGTGGAAGCGGTCGCGCCGGTGGTCGAACCCGTCGTCGAGTCGGTGCCGCCGCCCGAGGTCAACCCCGTGGTGGACAACATCCCCGCCGAAGGGCCTTATGTCCTGGAAGCTCCGGCGCCGTTGCCACCGCCGCCCGTCGTGGCGCCACCGACCGTGGCCGGACCGCCGCCGGTGGTGGGGCCGGTCTATGACCAGCCGAAGAAACCGTTGCTGCAGCGCATCCGGGACAAATTGCGGATCGGTGGCGACGATCAGCCGCCGCCGATCATCATGAATCCGCCGATGGGCTGAGCGCCGACCCTCATCGCTGGCTAACATTTCCCGCACTCGGCACGATCTACGATGTAGTTCAGTACGCCAGGTCCGGATGTCCGGAAAAAGGGAGGTCGGGAACTTGCGCAGAAATTTTCGTCAGGTGCTGCTCATGGCGGGTGTCACGGTTGCCGCACTGATGACGTCGACCGGCACGGGTGTGGCGGCGGTGCCCACGCTGCCGGCGGCCGTATCGGTGTCGCCCGCGCCCGGCGACGTCGTCGGGGTGGCCTATCCGGTGACCGTGGCGTTCGCCGACCCGGTCCGGAATCGCGTCCAGGCCGAACGCGGTATCACGTTCTCGGTCGACGCCGTCCCGGCCGGCACCTACGAATGGCTGGACGATTCGACGGTGCGTTTCACCCCGACCGACTTCTGGCCCGCCCACTCGACCATCGCGGTCCAGGCGCTCGGTTTCAAGTCGTCGTTCGAGACCGGCGCTCAGGTGGTCGGTGTGGCCGATATCAGCGCGCACACCTACACGGTGAGCATCGACGGAGTGGTCGCCAGGGAAATGCCGGCATCGATGGGCAAGCCGGGGTTCGCCACCCCGATCGGCCGGTTCACCGCGCTGGGCAAGGAGAGCGTGGTGGTGATGGATTCCCGCACGATCGGCATCCCACTGGATGACCCGGAGGGCTACAAGCTCACGGTCTACGACGCGGTGCGGGTCACCTGGGGCGGCGTGTACGTGCACGGTGCGCCGTGGTCGGTCGGTTCTCAGGGGTACGCGAACGTCAGCCACGGCTGCATCAACCTCAGCCCCGACAACGCCGACTGGTACTACAACAACGTCAGCATCGGTGACCCGATCATCGTGCAGGCCTAGCCTCGGGCGTGCAGGTTGCGCGCCGTCGGTGAGGTTTCGACCGATCCCGGATCCGGATAGGTGCCCAGCACCCGGTCGGCGGTGCCGCTGCTGGTGACGGTGAACCAGTAGTGCTCGTTCTTGAAGTGGTGCTGGCGGTGGTTTCGCCAGATTGACCGGTAGACAGTCGATTTCGGCCGGTAATCGGTGTGGATCAGGTAGTGACACCATTCGTAGCCGATACCGAGCAGTGCGAGGAAGGTCAGAAACGTCAGGCCGCGCCCGAGGCTGGGGAACGCGATCAAGGCAACCGCCACGGCCAGCGGCAGCACCCACAGCAGCGACTGCCAGGGGATGAACACCAGCGGCAGATCGCGCGGTTCGACGTGGTGGTCGCGATGCTTGCGTGACAGCAGCGGATCCACCGTGACACCGGCGATCCGGCGTGGCCGCCAGTGCAGGATGACCACGTGGATCAACCATTCGGCGAACGGGAACACGGCGAGCATCACCAGTGGCACCACGGCGTCGGTGAGCTGCCAGTCGCCCGCGGACACCCGGGCCGCCGCGGCGGCGATCAGCGTCCCGGTGAGCATCCAAGGGGTGGGGTGGCGCAGGAACTCCCGTCCCACATCGGCCAGCGTGACGCCGCGACGCGTGCTCATGCAAGGTCCTCCAGTTCGGTGAGCGCGCCCAGCAGCGCGGTGGTGGCGGGCTCCAACAGGGCGCGGGCGGCGGCCGCGGCCGCGTCGGCGTCGCCGGCACGCACGGCGTCGGCGATCGCTCGATAGGCGGCGGGGTTGCCGACCTCGGCGGCCATCATGACGGCCAGCGCGGGCAGGGCGGGTTCGTAGGTCGCGCGCAGCGTGTTGTACATCAACCGGAACGCGATCGAGTCCGCGCCGTCGACCAGGTGATCCCAGAACATCAGCGCATGACGTTGTCGCTGCACCGGGTCGTCGTCCGCGCTCAGGGCGTCGATCGCGGCGTCGAGCAGGGCGGCCAGGTCCGGACCGCGCCGCGCGGCAGCGAGTTCGGCCACCTTGGGGCCGTTGTGCAGTCGGGTTTCCAGGATGGAGCGCACGACGGCGATGTCGAGTTCGCCGGCCCGGAACAGCAGCCGGGGGAGCAGGTCCAGCCCCGCGTGCCTGCGAAAATCACGCACCGTGGTGGTGTCGCCCTGGCGGATCTCCACCAAGCCGGTCGACGTGAGTCGCTTGAGCGCCTCGCGCACCGCGGGCCGGGATACTCCGAGGACCTCGGCCAGGCGACGTTCGCTGGGCAGCGCGTCGCCGGGCTTCATCTCTCCGCTGAGTACCTCGGCAACGATCTGTTCGAAGACGTCCTCGGGTACCGAGCGACGGTTGACCGGTTGCAGTGCCATGCACCCGAGAATGACACCCACACCGGTAAGAGGTCAAGTGGTCATACCAGTGCCATCGAGATTGGCCATGCCGCGTAGCGCTTCGGCGGTCGCGTCATCGGCGGGCAGGAAGGCCTCGATGCTGAGTTCGGCGGCGGTCAGATCCAACGCGGTGCCGAAGGTCGTGACGGTGGACAGGAAGGTGAGGATCTGCCCGCCCGGTGCGTCCAATTCCAAGGGTACGACGACCCCGCCCAGATCGGTGCTTGCATCGAGCCCGCCCGGATACGCTTCGATCTCGGCGAGCAGCTCGGCCGACCGCGCCGAACCGCTGACCGCGGACTCGCGCCGCAACCTCCCGATGACGTGGTGGCGCCACTGCGCGAGATTGCGAATCCGTGGGGCCAGCCCGTCGGGGTGCAACGAGATCCGCAGCGCGTTGGGCTGTGCCAGCAGGTGGGTGGCCACCCCGTCCAGCAGAATTGCCGCACCGGCGTTGACCTGCAGTACATTCCAGCCGCGGTCGATGGCAAGGCACGGAAAGGGGTTGTACGCGTTGAGAACTCGCTCCACGCCGGTCCGCACCGCGGACATCCCGGGGTCGTCGAGGGTGCGTTCGGAGTACGCCGGTGCCAGCCCCGCGGCGATCAGCAGCTGGTTCTGCTCGCGGGCCGGTACCTCAGCGCCGTGGCCAGCCGCAGCACCATCGCGCGGCTGGGTGTCGAGCGGCCGGTCTCGATGAAACTGACATGCCGGGCCGACACATCGGCCTCCAGTGCGAGGTCGAGCTGGCTCAGCCGTCGGCGCTGCCGCCACGACCGCATCAACGCACCGAACGGGGGAGTCTGCAGGTGAACACCGGTCACCCCGCCAGTCTCGACCACAACCGGTCGCGGCACCATTACCTCACCGGTAATTGCAGCGCTGACCTCTGCGGACGACGGTGGTGACATGAACGAGACCCGCAATCCCGACGTCCCCCGGTGGCTGCGCCTGGTGCTTCGATGCGACCGCGCCGGATCATCCTGGTACATCGGTACCGGTTTCTTCTTCGCGCCCGCCCTCGCGGTGCTCTCACCGTGGCCGGCGCTGACCACGGTGCTGTGGGTGGTGATCGCGCTGGCCGGCCTGTGGCTGGGACTGCTCGGCGTCGCGATGGCGACCGGTCTGGCCATCGTGCTGCGGCGCAACGGGGAGATCGACGAGGACTATTGGAGGTCCATCCTGGACTATCGGGATGCGCCCGGAGTCAGTGCGCGACAGGCTGCCTGGTCGCACCGGCATAGTCGACCTGCCAGTGCTTGATTCCGTTGAGCCAGCCCGAGCGCAGCCGCTCGGGCTTCTCCAGCGGGGTCAGATCGGGCATGGCATCGGCGATCGCGTTGAACATCAGGTCAATGGTCATCCGGGCCAGGTTCGCGCCGATGCAGTAGTGCGCGCCGGTGCCCCCGAAGCCGACATGCGGGTTGGGATCGCGAAGGATGTTGAACGCGAACGGATCCTCGAAGACCTCTTCGTCGAAGTTGGCCGAGCGGTAGAACATCACCACCCGCTGCCCCTTCTTGATGGGAACCCCGCCCAGTTCGGTGTCCTGCAGGGCGGTGCGCTGGAACGACGTCACCGGGGTCGCCCACCGGACGATCTCGTCGGCGGCGGTGCCCGGGCGCTCCCGCTTGAACAGCTCCCACTGATCGGGGAAGTCGGTGAACGCCATCATCCCCTGGGTGATCGAATTACGGGTGGTCTCATTGCCGGCCACCGCCAGCAGGATGACGAAGAACCCGAACTCGTCGTCGGATAGCTTGTGTCCCTCCACATCTGCCTGCACCAGTTTGGTGACCAGATCATCGGTGGGGTTGGCCGACTTCTCGGCCGCCATCTGCATGCCGTAGGTGATGAGTTCGACCGACGCGCTGATCGCGTCATTGTTCGCGAACTCGGGATCCTGGTCACCGACCATCTGATTGGACCAGTGGAAGAGTTTCATCCGGTCCTCCTGCGGCACACCCATCAGGCCGGCGATGGCCTGCAGGGGGAGCTCGCAGGACACCTGCTCGACGAAGTCGCCGCGGCCCTCCGCGAGCGCGGCCGCGGCGATCTCACGCGCCCGGTCGGCCAAATCGGCGCGCAGCTGCTCGACGGCCCGCGGCGTGAACGCCCGCGAGACGATCTTGCGCAGGTGGGTGTGATGCGGTGCATCCATGTTCAGCAGCACGAACTTGCCGGAGTCGATCTGGGCCTGGACGGTGCCGTCCTTGTAACGGGGCAGGGCTGTCTTCTCCAGACTGGAGAACACGTCGCTGCGCCGCGACACCTCCTTGACGTCCTTGTGCTTGGTCACCACCCAGAAGCCGCCGTCGTTGAATCCGCCGGCGCCATCGGGTTGCTCGTTCCACCAGATGGGGGCGACTTTGCGCATCTGTGCCAGCTCGTCGACCGGTAGTCGTTCGGCGTAGATGTCCGGATCGGTGAAGTCGAATCCGGCGGGCAGGTCGGGTGTCGGCATCGCGCAAGCCTCCGCGGTAGGAACTGGTGTCGCTATCGCATTGCTACACCAGAGACACACCCTGCGTCCTGAAGTCGGACAAGGTGACCGAGGCTGACAGCACGGCGGCGGAACTCAAAGGAAAGTCACAGCAGTCGCAGCTGTAACGAAACCGACGCCGAGACGGAAGATCATAGGGCAGGGTCCACGAGAGAGGAGCGTCGCCGATGATCGGTGTCGGAGCCAAGGTACTCAGCGCGGCGATCGGCGGCGGATTCGCCACGTTGATGTTCGCATCCCCGGCCGCCGCCGCGCCTGCCCCCACCCCACCCCCCGCTCCTGTCGCGGACGGCGCCGTCGTGCAGGCGGCTACCGTGCAGGCGGCCCCCACTCAGGCCGCCCCGGAGGGAGTACCGCACCTACCGAGCCCGGAGGCGCTGCCCCCGGGATCGACGATGGATCCCAGCGTGATGGCCGGCGGTGAGTCGCCGAACGTGAGCTACCTGCGGGATCTGTGGCACGCGGTGCAGAACCAGGAGCTCAGCGGTAAGGAAGCCCTGCTGCTCGGCATCTCGCAGCGCAACCTGAACACCCCGATCCCGGCCCAGGCGCCCGGACCGAACGTGCCGATCACGCCCGCCGGTCCCGCGCCGGTACCCACCATGCCGCCGGCTCCCGCCGCTCCGGTCCCGGCCCCGCCCGCCCCCGTCGCCCCCTAAACGCCGACAGGGTCGATACGCGCAGGCACGTGTTTGTGCCACGGGGTGCCGGCGTAGGCATCGCGCCAATCAGAGGCGGTCAGAGCATTGGGCGCGACCCCTGGTGCCGTGACGGTGCCATCGGTCCCGGCAAAGTCCAGCCCGTAACCGTTGGGCAACGAGGCATGCCCGGGCAGCATGGCTTCGCTGATCTCGACACACGCCTCCGCGGCCCCGGATGCGGTCGTGATGCGGGCCCGCCCGCCGTCGACCAGGCCCAGTGCACGGGCATCCTCGACGCTGACCCGCAGGGCGCCGTCGGTGTCGCGTTTGCGCCAGACCGGGTCGCGGATGATGTCGTTGGCCGTGAACGCGCGGCGCTCACCGGCCGACAGCACGATCGGATATTCGCTGCTGGTGAGCAGTGGCCGGTCGGCGGCCAGCGCGTTCAGTTCGGTGACCAGTTCCGGGATCTTCGAGCGCGATGCGGCGGTCCGGATGGCTGATCAGAGCCCAGTCGTCGGCGTATTCGTGTTCGGTGAAGGTCAGCCCGGACCGGGCCTCCAGGATCGCGGTGAACAGGGCGTTGCCATCGGGGTGTCCGGCGCGCTGCATCGCCTCCGGATAGGTCAGCGCCACCTTCTGGGCCAGCCCCCACAGACCCGCTGCGCCGGCCAAACCGTCGGGCAGGCTGGGGCCCAACGTCTCGTACAGCACGTAGGGCGCCACCTTGCCCAGCATCGGATTCGCGCCGACGGCGGCAAAGAAGGCCTGGGTGTACGCGTCCAGTCCGTCTGCGGCGGCTCGGCGTAGCGGCTGCAGTTCGGCATCGTCGACAACGCCCAGTTCACGTACCAGCCGTGCCCAGATCTCCGGCTCGGGCAGGGTGCCCGGCAGAGGCTCCAGCAGGCGATGGCGCAAATGGAAGGTGTTGTGCGGGAATTCGAGGTTGAAGAAGGTCGCCTCGGCCTTCTCGAACTGGCTGGCGGCGGGCAGTACGTAGTGCGCCAGCCGGGCGGTCTCGGTCATCGCGACGTCGACCACCACCAGCAGTTCCAGCGCGCGCAGCGCCTCGCCGACCGCAGTGGAGTCGGCGATCGAATGCGCCGGGTTGCTGCTCTCCACGATCATGGCGCGGAACCGGTCGGGATGGTCGCCGAGGATCTCCTGGGGCACCACATTGGACGGCACCAGTCCGGCGATGATCGGGGCCCCGGTGACCGGTGTGCGGCCCACCCCGCCGGCACCGAACAGTGGCGCGAAGCTCGAATGCAGATGCTGGCCACCGCGTTTGGCGAAGTTCCCGGTGAAGATCCACAGCAACTTGTTCAGGTAGGAACACAGCGTGCTGTTCGGCGCCTGCTGGATGCCGAGATCCTCGAACACCGAAACGCTGGCGGCTGACGCGATCCGGCGCGCCGCGTCACGCAACAACGCGGCATCCACGCCGCACCGCTGCGCATAGTCGTCGACGTCCACCCCGGCCAGCGCCCGCCGCACCGGTTCGACGCCGGTGACATGCTCGGCCAGAAACGCCTCGTCGCACAGGTTCTCCTGCACCAGCACTGCCGCCAGCGCACTCAGGCACCAGGCGTCGGTTCCGGGCCGCACCCGTAGATGGAAGTCGGCGAGCTTGGCGGTGTCGGTGATCACCGGGTCGATGACGATCATGGAGCGCGCCGGGTCCTTCGCGATCTCGTTGAGCACGGTGCGGGCCCGCGGAAAGCTCTGTGACATCCACGGGTTCTTCCCGACGAACACCGCGACCTCGGCATGCTCGAACTCGCCGCGGGTGTGCCCGCCGTAGAGCTGGCTGTCCACCCAGAACTCGCCGGTCTTCTCCTGCGCCAACGCATTCGAGCGGTACCGGGCGCCCAGCGCTTTGAGGAAGGCGCCGCTGTAGGCGCCGCCGAGGTGGTTGCCCTGGCCGCCGCCCCCGTAGTAGAAGATCTTGTCCCCGCCGTATTCGTCGCGGATGCGGGCGAAGCCTTCGGCGATCTCGGTGATCGCGGTGTCCCAGTCGATCTCCTCATGGTCGCCCGCGGGGGTGCGACGCATCGGCGAGGTCAGCCGGGCCCGGTTGTTCTGATAGTGGTCCAGCCGCAACGCCTTGTTGCAGGTGTAGCCCTGTGAGGCCGGATGCTGCTTGTCGCCGCGGATCTTGGACAGCGTGCGGCCCTCGAGCTGGACCACGATGCCGCAGTTGCATTCGCAGAGGATGCAGGCCGTGGGTTGCCAGTCCGAGGCGGCCGATGAGGTGTCAGGCATTTCCGGATTTCCCTTCGCCGGTGGCGGCGGTCACGAGGGCGCGCAACTGCCGGTGGACCATGTCGAGTGCGCCGGTGTCACCGGTCGTGCGGGCGACCAGGACGGCGCCCTCGATCGCGGTGGTGGTCAGCATCGCGAGTTCGGCAGCCCGGTCCGCGGTGGCGCCGTCGCTGCGCAGCAGTTGCTCGATCAGCCCGGTCCAGCGGACGAATGCCGCTGCCGCCCGTTCGACGACCGGCGGATTGTCGGCCTCTACGGCGACCGCGGCCACCGGGCAGCCGGCCCGGAAACCGGTCTCGGTGAGCTGGCTGCGGAACCCGTCGACGACGGTGTCGAGCGCGTCGAGTGCGCTGGTCGCGGCGGCTATCCGGCGCGCGATGTGATTATTGGCGAAATCGACCGCCTCGCAGAGCAGTTGGGTGCGCCCGCCGGGGAAGTGGTGGTAGGCCGAACCGCGCGGTGCGCCGCTGTGCTCGAGGACGTCTGAGATCGCCGTGGCATGTGCGCCGCGTTCGCGGATGAGCAGCGCCGCGGAGGCGACCATGCGGTCACGGGGCGAGGCCATGGGATATCCCTTCGCAGCGGATTATGTAGAGCATCATACATAACTCCGCTGACCGGGCCAGAGGCGAAAAAATGGCTGCCCCCGCGATCGCGGGAGCAGCCATTTCGGGTGGTTTGGCGGGCTAGACCGAGGCCGCTTCGTTGAGCTCGTTGAGGGTGTTGGTCGCCTCCAGGTATTCCTGCACCCAGCGCTCGATGACCGCGGAGGTCTTCTCGACCTTGGCGAACTGACCGACCACCTGGCCGACCGGGTTGAATGCCACGTCGACCGACTCGTTGGGGAACTTGTGCGTCGCGGCCACGGCCATGCCGGAGACCATGTACTGCAACGGCATCCCGAGGGGCTTCGGGTTCTCCGGCTTCTCCCAGGCCTCGGTCCAGTCGTTGCGCAGCATCCGGGCCGGCTTCCCGGTGAAGGACCGACTGCGCACGGTGTCCTTGCTGGTGGCCTTCGCATAGGCGGCGTGCTGCTGCGCGGTGTGCTCGGATTCCTCGACCATCACCCACTGCGAGCCGGTCCAGGCCCCCTGAGTGCCCAGGGCCAGGGCCGCCGCGATCTGCTGCCCGCTGCCGATACCGCCGGCGGCCAGCACCGGCACCGGCGCGACCTCCTTGACGACCTGCGGCCACAGCACGATCGAGCCGATCTCGCCGCTGTGTCCGCCGGCCTCGCCGCCCTGGGCGATGATGATGTCGACCCCCGCGTCGGCGTGCTTGCGGGCCTGCGACGGCGAGCCGCACAGCGCCGCGACCTTGCGGCCCTCGGCGTGGATGTGCTTGATCATCTCGGCGGGCGGGGTACCCAGCGCATTGGCGATCAACGTCATCTTGGGGTGCTTGAGCGCGATCTCGACCTGCGGGGTGGCGGTGGCCTCGGTCCAGCCGAGCAGCTGCAGCGCGTCATCGTCGCTGTGGTCGACCGGGACGCCGTGATCGGCCAGGATCTTCTTGGCGAAGTCGATGTGTTCCTGCGGGACCAAGTCGTTGAGCGTCTTCTTGAGCACCTCGGGATCCATATCGGTGGCGTCCATGCCCTCGTACTTGTTCGGGATCACGATGTCCACGCCGTAGGAGTGGTCGCCGATGTTCTCGTCGATCCAGTTGAGTTCGATCTCAAGCTGCTCCGGGCTGAATCCGACCGCACCCAGCACGCCGAACCCGCCGGCCTTGCTGACCGCGACCACCACGTCGCGGCAGTGGGTGAAGGCGAAGATGGGGAATTCGATACCCAATTGGTCGCAGAGGGGAGTGTGCACGCAGGCTCCTATGTTGGGCGATCGCGAATCGCAGACTGAAACGTGTTCTAGTTTAGTATCCCGGCCCTCGATTTCCGCAATGCTCACGGGCTCATTTGTCGCCATCGGCGTCGACACCGTGCGAGAATGCGATTACCGTTTTTCGGAAGTTCCATTAACAGCCGCCGTATCCACGATCCCGGGAGGGCCACGATATGAAGGACTGGCTGGCCAACTCTCTGGTGCTGGTGTCCGACTACCGCGTGCCCGACCCGACTGCGGTCTGGCCGCTGTTGCAGCGCCGCACCGAAGCGCTGGCGGGCATGGGTGTCCACCACGTACTGGTCTACACCTCGACGACGGATCCCGAGCGTGTTCTGGTGATCCTCGGCATCCACGCCCACGAACCGGTGCTGGATCTGCTGCGGTCCCGGGTGTTCTTCGACTGGTTCGACGCCGTCGGGGTCCAGGACCTGCCCGCGGTGTTCGCCGGTGAGCTGTTCGAACGGATCGACTTCGACCACGATGAGCATCCCGCCCCGCCGGTGATGGTGTCGATGGTGACCTCGGTCGCGGATATCGCCGCACTGAACACGCGGGTGCGGGGCGCGGCCAAGGCCTTCCATGCCTCCGGAGTGCAGCGCTTCTGGAGCTTCCGTGCGCTCGACGATCCGCACGAGGTGCTGATCCTGCAGCAGATCGACGACGAACTCAGTGCCCGGCGCTGGTTGCACGATTCCGACGATGCGGCCGAATGGCTCACCGAAGCCGGTGTGGGCGCCTACCCGCCGGTGTTCATCGGCCAGTTTCAGCAGATGATGCGCATCGAGGGCTGATGTTCGTCTGCCTCTGCAACGGCATCACCAGTCACGAGGTGGCTGATGCGGTGGACCGGGGAGCCGCCACCACCAAGCAGGTGGCACTCGCCTGTGGGGCCGGCGCCGACTGCGGCCGCTGCCGGCGCACGGTCCGCGCGATCATCGAATCCCGGGGCGCTGGGCGCGCGTCCACCACCGCCGGTCCTCCTCGGAACTGACCCGCAGCACCGGCCAGCCGTTCCTGGCCGCGGCGGCCGCAAGACCCGGCCGGGGATTGACCGCGCTGGGATGTCCGACCGCGTCCAGCACCGGCAGATCCTCGGTGCCGTCGGCGTAGCAGAAGCTCTCGGCCAGATCGATCCCGCGCTGCGCGCTGAATTCCATGACCGCTCTTGCCTTCTGACGTCCCCACACGATGGGTCTGACGATGTGACCGGTCAGCTTGTCCTCGGCGTCCACCTCGAAGTGGTTGCACAGCACATGCTCGATGCCGAGATGACGGGCGACCGGCCCGGCGTGCATGGTCAGGGCCGACGAACTCATCGCCACGGTGTGCCCGCGCTCTTGGTGTGCGGCGACCACGCGGGTCATCACCGGGAAGAGTCGACCGGCGATGCGGGTGGTGAACAACTCGTCCCCGAGGGCCTCGAGGTCGGCCAGCGGTTCGCCTGCGAGGTATCCCGCCGCGCGCTGAAGCAGCCGGGCGAACTGCATCCGGCCCAGTTTGTAGCGGAGGCTGGCCTCGAAGATCCCGGACAGTTCCCCGAATCCGGACTGCCCGTTGCGGATGCGGTGTCCGGCGTGCACCGTCGCGGTGAACCCACGCACCAGCGTCCCGTCGAGATCGAAGAACGCACCGATGTGTGGGCCCTGCGGACTCGCGAGTATGGCTGGCAGCGGGTCAGTCACTCTTCCATTGTGCGGCGTTCGGGCAGAACGGCTACGCGTCGGCCAGGAAGCGCAGGTCGGTGCACTCTGCCAGCAGTCCGGCAAGACCGTAGACACCGGCGTGATCCAGCTCCTCGGGCAAGTCGGTGAGTGCTCGATCGGCGACCGCCACCAGTTCGGAAATCCGCTGTCGGGTGCGGCGGACGGCGCCGCTGCGCAGCGCGATCTGCTGCACCTCGGCGATATCATCCTGGTCTGCTGCCTCGTTCCCGACGATCCGGTTCAGGATCCGGGCATCCGCCTCAGCGGACATGGTGATCGTGGCCCCTAACAGTTCGGTCGGCTTGCCCGTACGGATGTCGTCACCGGGCCGCTTTCCGGTGGACTCGGCGGAGCTGAACAGGTCGGCGAGATCGTCTCGCAGCTGGAAAGCCTGTCCGACCGCGCCCGAGTAGCTGCTCAGTGCCTTGGCGACCAGAGTCGGGGCGTGCCCGGCCAATATCGAACCCAACTCGACGGGGCGCACCACGGTGTACGAGCCGGTCTTGTACCGCAGGATCTTCTCCGCGGCTCCCGGCGAGTGATCGCGTTCGGCTTGCGCACGAAGCTCGAGCAGCTGCCCCGAGAGCACCTCCACGCGCATGGTTCGGAAACACTGCGTGATGGCTCGCCGCTGGTTCGGGAGCAGCGCGGCGGTCGCGTCGTCGAACTCGTCGTGCGCGGCCGCCCAAAGCAGATCGCCGACCAGTAGTGCGGTGGCGTCACCGAACTCCTGCGCGGCCCCCCACCAGCGCTGCGTGCGGTGATGGTCGGCGAGGGCGGCCCGCGCGGACGGCCTGCCACGACGCAGCTCAGAGCGATCGATGATGTCGTCGTGAACAAGGATGGCGGCGTGCAGCAGCTCCAGCGCCGCCGCAAGCTGCACCACCGGGCCGGTCGCCGATAGGTCTTTGGCGCCCAGCCGCCACGCGCAGAAGGCGAACCGCGGACGGAGACGCTTGCCGCCGGCAGTCACCGACGACAGGCCAATCTGAGCGAAGGCGCTCAATGCGGTGTCGATCTGTTGTAACGGCTCGGCCACCGTCGCGGTGACGCACGTGTGGAGACGCTGCTCGACAGCGACCAGGAAGTCGGTGATCTCAGGTTTGTCGGGCACGACACCTCATCTGCATGTATGTAGCTCTGTTCCGGGCTGTCGACGCCGCGAGTGTATGGGCTGACCGCCGGTCGTGGCGGATCCAGGGCGCCGACGTTGTACGGCCCTACAGTGCCGCGGCGGTGAACTGTGGCCGAGACCCGGCCTTGCGCTTTCGGCGTGCCGCACCGTCGGGCTCGTGCCCATACTTTGGTGTCCGAGAGATTGCGAAAGGGTGACACGTGATACCGAGCGGTCAAACAGATTCTGCACCAGTGGAATTGAAGCGGGAGTTCTCGCTATGGTCGGCCTTTGCCTTTGCTTTCGCCTTCATTTCGCCGATTGTGGCAATGTACGGCATCTACGGGCTGTCGCTGGCGACTGCCGGCCCGGGCTTCTGGTGGACCTTTGTCATCGTCGGCGCCGGGCAGTTCGTCATCGCGTTGGCCTTCGCCGAACTGGTGTCCCGCTGGCCCTTTGAGGGTTCGATCTATCAGTGGACCAAACGGCTGGCCGGTGAAATCGCCGGCTGGTTCGCAGGCTGGGTCTACATGTGGGCGTTGGTGATCATCATGGCCACCGTCGCCTACGGCGGTGCAGGCTTCCTGGCCGAGTTGATCGGCATTCAGGGCCCGACAGCGGTGCAGCAGAGCATCATTGCGTTGCTGATCCTGCTTGCCGGCACCGGAGCGAACATCCTTGGCCGCACCTTCCTGAAAGCCCTCATGGTGGGTAGCATCATCGCCGAGATCGTGGCCTCGCTCGGGTTGGGCACCTACCTTCTGGTCTTCCATCGCCACCACGGGCTGGATGTGCTGATGCAGGGCCTCGATGGGGGCGGCTGGTCCTGGGCCTATATCTCCGGGCCGTTCCTGGCCGCACTGGCGTTCACCAGCTGGTCGATTCTCGGCTTCGAGAGTGCGGGTGCCATCGCCGAGGAGGTCAAGGAACCGTCGCGCAACGTCCCCAGAGCGATGCTGTTCTCGGTGTCCTTCATTGCCGTGGTCGTCGCTTACGCATCGCTGGCGGTCACGCTGGCTGTCCCCGACTTCGACAAGATCAGCTCCGGTGAGGTTGCCGACCCGGTCACCTACGTGCTGGGTTCCGCGCTTGGTGAGTCGGCCGTCAAACCGATCCTGCTGGCCTTCGTGATCGGCTTCCTGGCAAGCTTTTTGGCGCTACAGGCATCAGCCTCTCGCGTGATCTGGGCCTTCGCCCGCGACAAAGTGCTGCCGGGATCACGAGTGCTGGCCAAGTTGTCGAAGACAGAGGCCCAGCCGGTGAGCGCCATCCTGGTCACCACGTTGATCGGAGCCGTGGTCTACCTGATCTCGGCCACCGATGTGTATTCGGTGCTGGTGACCTTCACGGCCGGCGGCTACTACCTGGCGTTCCTGTTTCCACTGGCGACCGGCCTGGTGGCGCGGCTACGGGGCAACTGGGTCCCTGGGCCGTGGAGCCTGGGTCGGTGGAGCACACCGGTGACCCTCGTGGCGACATTGTGGGCGGGATTCGCCTTCGTCAACATCATCTGGCCGCGCACCGTATCCGAGGCGTGGTACATCAACTGGGCATTCTTCGTTGCGATGGGCGCCATCCTGGCACTCGGTGCCGTGATCGTGAAGCTCCTCAAGGTCGGACATTCCGAGCCTGACAAGGTGATCGAGACGGTCGCGGAGCCGGTATGAGTGTGCGGGAACCGGTCGCTGTCGTCACCGGGGCGGGCAGTGGTATCGGCGCGGCGATCGCGCGGGTGCTCCGGTCCCGTGGCTGGATCGTCACCTCCATCTCCCGGGAGCCGGCCCCGGACACCGATATGTGGCAGATCGCCGATGTCGCCGATGAGCAGGCCGTCAACGACGCAATCGCCCGAGTCCGGGACACCTTCGGGAGCATCGAGGCGGCGGTGATCTGTGCCGGGCACTACGAGGAGACTCCCGCGCTGGAGATCTCGCCAACCGCGTGGATGCGGATGCTGCGGGTCCACGTCGGCGGCCTGGCTCATGTGTGCCGGGCGGTGTTGCCCGAGATGCGGCAGCGGGGGAGCGGCCGCATCGTCGGTATCGCCTCCGAACGCGCGATCGGTGGCGGCAGCAATGACGCCCACTACGCTGCAGCAAAGGCCGCCGCGCTGAGCCTGCTGCGCAGTATCGCCGTCGAAGTGGCCGCCGACGGTGTGCTCGTCAACGCCGTCGCCCCGGGCCCGTGTGACACCCCGCTGCTGCCTGCCGACTCCTGGGAGCGGGCTGAGGAGTTCCTCGACACGCTGCCGGCGCGGCGCATCGCCCAACCCGGGGAAGTCGCCGAACTTGTGGCCGCGCTGCTGGAAGAAGACCTGTTCCTGTGCGGCGAAGTGTTGTCGGTCAACAGCGGAACGGTGATCTGATGAAGACGAACGCGTCCCGGGTACTCGTCACCGGGGTAGACACAACACTCGGTGCCGCCGTCCGTGATCACTTCGTCGCGATGGGCGCCGATACTGTCGGAACGTGCACCGGCCCAGTCGATTTCACTGTACTCGGCGAGCATCTTACTTTACAGGTGCAGCCCGGCGATGCGGCGCAGGTCCGAGATGCGGTGACGCGTGCGGCCGGCGACATGGGCGGTATCGATGCACTGGTCGTCGCGCACGGCCTGCCCGTTGTCTCGGGACTGATCGATCAGTCGATGGACCAGTTCTGGGAGCATGTGGATTCCGTACTGACCGGGAGCTTCCTGTTCGCACAAGCAGTGGCAACGTCGATGCGCGACAGGCGCACCGGCGGTCGAATGGTGCTGACCACGTCGCGCTGGCATGTCGGCGGCGTTGACCTGTCCGCCGTCGCCGCCGCGGCCGGCGGCGTCGTCGCCCTGACCAAATCACTGACCAGGGACTTCGGCCATTTCGGAATCGGCGTCAACGCGGTGGCCGTCGGCGGGGTGGATTCGGAGTGGTCGGCCTGCGATGCGACCGCGGCGCTGCCGCCGGCCGGGCGAGTCGGTTCGGTCGGCCAGGTGGCCCGCGTCATCGGTCTGCTGTGCCGGCCCGATCTCGGTGCAGCTGTCGGTCAGATCGTGAACGTCGACGGCGGAGTATCACGAAATCGTGTTTAGGAGAGGTGGACAATGATCAACGACGACATTTCCGACGACATCTCGAATGGGATCGTGGGCCCGGCCGACCCACAAGTGCAGCCGCGCTACGCGGGCTGGACGACCTTCGCCCGGCTGCCGCGATTGGAGGACGTGAGCCACGCCGACGTCATCGTCGTGGGAGTACCGTTCGACAGTGCGGTGACATACCGACCTGGTGCCCGCTTCGGCCCCAACGCAATTCGCCAAGGGTCGCGGCTCATTCGCGGCTACAATCCCGAGCTGGACATCAGCCCGTTCGAGGTCTGCCAGTTCGCCGACGCGGGCGATATCGCCTGCAACCCCTTTGATATCGGTGCGGCTGTCAATCAGATCGCCGAGCAGCTGAGCGGGCTGCTGGCAGGCGGAGCGCGGGCGGTGATTCTCGGTGGTGACCATTCGGTGGCCCTCCCGTCACTGCGGGCTGCGCACTCGGCGCACGGCCCGATGGCCCTGGTGCACTTCGATGCCCACCTTGACACCTGGGATACCTACTACGGGGCCGATATCACCCACGGTTCACCGTTCCGGCGGGCCTATGAGGAGGGCTTGCTCCTGGACACCAACGTGCACGTCGGTGTGCGCGGGTCCATCTACAGCCGAAAGGATCTCGTCGACGATGCCGGGTTCGGCTTCTCCGTCATCACCTGCCGGGACATCGACCGCCTCGGGGCCGAGGGCGTCCTCGAGCGCATCCGCGACCGGGTCGGTGCTGCCCCCGTGTACGTCTCGGTCGACATCGACGTCCTCGACCCCGCGCACGCGCCGGGTACAGGCACCCCGGAAGCCGGCGGTATGTCCAGCCGTGAACTGCTCGAAGTGGTGCGGGGTCTGGATACTGTGAACCTGGTCGGCGTCGATGTGGTGGAGGTGTCTCCGGCCTATGACCATGCCGAGATCACCTCGATCGCCGCCGCCAACGTCACCTGGGAGTTCCTGTCCGTCTACGCCAGAAAGGTACAACGATGACCGCACTGATCCCTGCAGGCCCGGTGCAGTGGCCAGATGGAAAAACCTGTGCGGTGGCGTTCACTTTCGATGTGGACGCTGAATCACCCTTGTTGACAACGGATCCGGCATTCGCCGACCGGATGGGGGCGATGTCGCACCAGGCATACGGGCCATTGGTGGGAATTCCTCGATTGCTGCGCATCCTGGAAGAAATCCAGATCCCCGCGACCTTTTTCGTCCCGGGATACACCGCGCACCGGCACCCTGAGCCGATCCGTTCGATCGTGCAGGCCGGTCATGAGATCGCCCACCACGGGTATCTGCACGAATCGTTGGTCGGCGTCGACGAGGATACCGAGCGCGATTACCTCGTACGCGGTATCGCGGCGTTGGAGGAAGTGGCCGGTGTGACACCGGTCGGATATCGGGCGCCCATGTGGGAAATGAACTGGCACACCCCGAAGTTGTTGGCCGAGTTCAACTTCTTGTACGACTCCACGCTGATGGACTCCGATCATCCTTATGAGCTCGCCGTCACCGACGACCGGTCGCTGGTCGAACTGCCTGTCAGTTGGGCGCTCGATGACTGGCAGCAATACTGTTTCGTGCCGGACTTCTCCGGTACCGGACTGATCGAGACTCCCGCCAAGACCGTCGAGCTCTACCGCAGCGAACTGGATGCGATGCGCGATGTCGGTGGCGCCTGGATCCTCACGAACCATCCTTTCCTCAGCGGACGTCCGGGCCGCGCTGCGGCCCTGCGTGAGTTCATGGCCGACGTGCGCAAGATGGACGACGTGTGGATCGCCAGCATGGCCCAGATAGCCCAGCACGTGCGGTCACAGCAGCTGACACCACGCACCATCACCCGGCCCGAATTCACGCCCACCGTAAGGAGCATTCACTGATGAAGCAGGATGCACTCACTCCGGAGAAGCTCCGCGAGGCCTACCAGCACGTGTGGTTCGTGGTGGCCCGCTCCCAGGACATCGACACCCCGCAGCCAGCACGACTACTCGATCAGAATCTGGTGGTGTTCCGCGACGCCTCCGGAGCGGCGCGGGTCGCCGACCGGCGTTGTATCCACCGCGGCGGCAACCTTGCCGCAGGTGTCGTCGACGGTGACAACATCGCCTGCCCGTATCACGGTTGGCAATTCGACGGCCAGAGCGGCCAATGCCGGCATATTCCGTCGCTGGCCGAGGGTGGCCGAATCCCACCTAAAGCGGCGATCAAGGCCTATCCGGTCATCGAACGGTTCGAGCATGTGTGGACCTGTCTGGGGGATCCGGTGTTCGACCTGCCGGACCCGCCCGAGATCGCGGACCTCGATCTCGAATGGCGCGCCGCAGAGCCCATCCATGCCGATTGCGGTTTCATGGCAGCGACGGAGAACTTCCGCGATATGGCGCATTTCCCGTTCGTGCACGCCCAGTCGATGGGTGACGTGAATCCCGTTGTCGGCGATCTCGACGTCAAGCGTGACGGACGTGAGGTGTGGGCATCGTATTTCTATCAGCAGGTCCCGAACTCAGATTTTTCCGATGTCGGAGACGCCTGGATGCACTACCACTCTTACGCGCCGGGTATTGCCACCATTCTCTACGACTTCGGCGAGGAGACCGGGAAGCGCTACCTGGTCGACTTCCCGTCGCCGGTCAGCTACGACAAGTGCATCATCTTCTGGGGCGTGGCGACCGATCGAGACTTCCGTGGTGGCAGTGTCGATGAGATCCTGGAGATCGAAACCAAGGTGTTCGACGAAGACACGCCGATACTGGGAGGTCTTGAACCAAAAGAAGTTCCGTTGGCTGGGCAGGCTTTCGAGGTATCGGCACCTGCGGATGTTTATACGTTGAATTACCGGCGTGCCACCCAGTTCGCAGTGCAGGCCATCCAGGAGTCGCGCGAGTTGACCGGCGCCCAGGCTGCCGGCAGCGGCCGCCTGGGCGGGTGAGCAGATGAAGCTTCGGGTCACCCAACTTCGGCTGGAAGCTGAGGGTGTCATCTCGGTGTTGTTGCAGAGTCCGGCGGGGGAACGGTTGCCAGCCTGGACGCCGGGCGCCCATATCGCTCTCACCCTCGCGTCCGGCCTGGTGCGGCAGTATTCGCTGTGCGGTGCGCACGACGACCCGTACAGCTACACCATCGCTGTGCTGCTCGTCGCGGACGGTCGGGGCGGGTCCCGCGAGGTACATCAGCAGTTGCGCGTCGGTGAGGTACTCGAGGTCGGTGAACCGCGGAACAACTTCGCACTCGCCCCTGCGCCGGCCTACCTCTTCCTGGCTGGCGGCATCGGCATCACACCCATTCTGGCGATGATGGAATCGCTTCAGAAGCAAGCGGATCCGCCGCCGATGCGACTGGTCTACGGCGGTCGCACCCGCGCCTCGATGGCCTACCTGGATCGGCTGGATACGCTGCCGGATATCGCGGTGCTACCCGAGGATGAATCCGGACGTCCGGATATCGCCGTGCTTTTCGCGGCCGCGGGCGCGGGCACCCATGTCTACTGCTGCGGACCACCGGCCATGCTCGCGGCGGTCCAACGGATCAGCGAAGAGCATCCGGACCTGGCGCTCCACATCGAACGGTTCTCCGCGGCGGATACCGACGCCACCGGACCGGACGGCGGGCTCGACGACGACGGGGCGTTCGAGGTTGAACTCGCCCGCAGTGGCGTCACCGTCACGGTCGGTGCCGGCGTGAGTGTTCTCGACGCTGTTCTGGCGGCGGTGCCCGATACGCCCTACTCATGCGCCGCGGGCTTCTGCGGGACATGCGAAACAAAGGTGCTGGCGGGTGACATCGACCACCGTGATGATTTGCTGACTGAAAGTGAACAGCAGGAGAACAGCACGATGATGATTTGCGTATCGCGGTCCCGCGGTGGTAGCAGGCTGTGCCTCGACCTGTAAACGGTCCGTCCTCACCGTAAACTCGCCGGATATGAATGCTCACGCTGTGAGGCCTCGGTGACCCCGGGGCACCAGATTGCGGAGCAGAGTGTCGACGGTGCCTGTTCGGCGCCGCACGACGGCACCGTGCGGCTGCGGGATCTACTCGCAGAATCGAGCCTGCGAGTCGAGGCACTCACCTCGATCCGCGACGAAGACCGGCTGATTCGCTATGTGTACCCCACCGAGTTGGCCGACCCCACGCCTTACCTGTCCGGCGGGGAGTTGATCCTCAGCGTTGGAGTGCCGGTCGTCGGCCGGCCTGACGAGGAGATCCGCCGCTACGTGGCCACCCTTGCCGCGCAAAGCGTCAGCGCGCTGGTGGTCGGCCTCGGTGACCTGTTCGACGAACCACCCGCCGTGCTGCACAGCGCCTGCCAGGACATGGATCTGCCGCTGCTGGCCCTACACGCCGCGGTGCCGTTCCGGCGGATCGTCGACTGGGCAGAATCGATGCGCGTGGCCGACCGTGAGATCGGTGCCCGCGAACGTGATCTGGGTTCGATCCTGCGCTGGTTCGTCGCAGGCACGCTGGGTGTCAGCCCAGTGCAGAGTGCGCTGGCCGAGCATGGATTGGCTGCCGCCCCGGTGGTGGTGTGCGCCTTCACTCCGGAGCTCCATGTCGATGTCCATCAGTTGGTGGACCGGCACGGCGGCACGATGGCCGTGCTTGATGAGCGCATCGTGGCGCTGTGCCCGCACACCGAGTCGCTGACCGCCGAACTTTCGGAGTCTGCGTTGGTCTGTGGCATGGCGATGGCGCCCGACGCCCAGTCGATGGCATACGCGATCCCGGAGGCGCTGGAGGCGCTGCAGGAAGCCTCCCGCTGGCAGCGCACGGTGCACATCGACGAGATCGCCACCCTGGACGGCCTACTGGCCGCCGTTCCGAAGGTCCGCCTCGTTCCCTTCGTGCAGAGACTGCTTGTCCCACTGGTTGACCACGACAAGGTCAACAGCGCCCACCTGGTGGCTTCCCTGGAGGCGTTCCTGGCGCCGGACCTCGACCTCGCCACCGCAGCGAACAAGCTGTATGTACATGTGAACACGCTGCGGAACCGGTTGGCAAAGATCGCCGAGCTGACCGGGGCCAACCCGTTGGAGGAGACCGACCGGATCAACTTCCGGATCGCGTTGTGGGCCGCGATGAAGATGGGCATGCGCGATACCGCCGGCCAAGACGCTGGCGCCGCACTCCGGTCCAGGACCCGCTAAACCGCACCGACGCAACGCATTAGATGTGTCGCGTCGATCGCACCGCGTTCCGTCCTGTACGAAGCCACACCCGATTCCGTTCGGACTGTGGGGATCTCCAACTGCTCTGCCCATACCTGAACACGACGGTAATGTGGCGCCTGTGTGAAATGAACGGCTGTTCCATACCGTGAGGAAACCTATTGGTTATCTACGTGTTTCGATGTAAAGCTGGCTGTGACGCTACGGCACAGCGATATTCGATGAATGATCGCCCGGACTTCGTCGAATGCCCCACCTGTGCCGGTCCAGCCCGTCGAATGATCTCGTCCCCCAACCTCGCGCGCTCCGGTGCCGGGATGGCTCTGCAAGAAGCGACCAGGGCTAGCGCGGATCGACCGGCGGTGGTCAGCGCACCGGCGCCGGCAGGGCGGCGCCAAAAGGTCACCACCAACCCTCTACACCAGAAACTGCCAAGGAGCTAGGAGTTTCCATGCCCGACATCGTATTTCCGCTCGATTCCACCAAGAAATTCACCGATCAGGAGAAGCTCGGTCACAATCGGTGGCACCCCGACATCCCGGCTGCAGTGACGGTCAAGAAGGGGGATTCGTTCCGGGTGCACTGTCGGGAGTGGTTCGACGGCGCCATCATCAACGATGACTCGGCGGAGGATATTCTCAACGCCCCGTTGACCACTGTGCACGTGCTCTCCGGCCCGATTGCCGTCGAGGGAGCCAAGCCGGGCGACCTGCTGATCGTCGACATCCTCGATGTCGGTCCCATCCCGCAGGAGGATTCCGGTCCGCTCGCAGGCCAGGGCTGGGGTTACACCGGCATTTTCCCGACCCAGAACGGCGGCGGCTTCCTCACCGAGCAGTTCCCCGACGCTTACAAGGCGATCTGGGACTTCTCCGGCCAGAAGACCACCTCGCGCCATATCCCGCACGTGGAGTTCACCGGCATTGTGCATCCCGGCCTGATGGGCACCGCGCCATCGGCGAACCTGCTGGGAACCTGGAACGCCCGCGAGGCGGCGTTGATCGCGACCGACCCCGACCGTGTGCCACCGCTGGCTCTGCCGCCCGAACCGCAGGACGCGATCCTCGGCGGGCTGACGGGCGACGCTTTCACCAAGGCTGCTGCGGAGGCCGCTCGCACCGCGCCACCCCGTGAGAACGGCGGCAACCAGGACATCAAGAACTTCACCAAGGGCAGCCGTGTCTTCTATCCGGTGTTCGTCGACGGCGCCAACCTGTCCGTTGGCGATCTCCACTTCTCCCAGGGCGACGGCGAGATCACCTTCTGCGGTGCCATCGAGATGGGTGGGTTCATCGATCTACGGGTCGACGTGATCCCCGGTGGGATGGAGGCCTACGGGGTGAGCGAGAACGCGATCTTCATGCCCGGAAACACCGACCCGCAGTACTCGGAGTGGCTGGCGTTCTCCGGCACGTCGGTAACCCTGGACGGCGAGCAGCGTTACCTGGATTCCCACCTGTCATACCAGCGGGCCTGTCTGCATGCGATCGACTACCTCACCAAATTCGGCTACAGCCCGGAGCAGGCTTACCTGCTGCTCGGCGCCGCGCCGATCGAGGGCCGGCTCTCCGGCGTCGTCGATATCCCCAATGCGTGTGCCACGGTCTACCTTCCGACGGCGATCTTTGATTTCCCGATCGCCCCTTCGGCTGCCGGGCCGGTGCGGATCGATCCGGGCATGGGTGCCCCTCGCGCATCGTTCAGCTGACCGATCGCCGACCTCGGTAGCGGGGCCCTCCGTGGGCCCCCTACCCGGTGCGGACCAGACCTTTGCCGGTCCCCAGCGGCAGATCGAGCGTGGTGCGGATGCCGGGCGCGGCGGCCACCACATCGGGGATGGCATTCACGATCCGGCCGGCGGCGGCCAGGATCGCGGCGTAGTTGTGGTCGCCTCGGCTGCTGGTCGGGCAGATGTCCACCACATAGGACGGTTCACCGGTGATCTCGACCCGGTAGGACCCGCCCGGTTGCGCGGGCTGAGCCCAGTCCGGGCGCAGGTCCTCGCGCACCCGGGTGATGTGTTCGACGACGATCACCGGTTTCCCGCCGACCATGCCGTTGATCTCGAATCGCATCGCGGCCACGGTGCCCTTGGCGATGACGCCGGTGGCGACCGGGATGTCCTCCGGGGCGGGTTCCAGGTCGTAATTCTCGGTGATCTCGTCGACCTCGACACCCAGCCCGGCGGCCAGCATCCGGATCGCCGTCCCCCACGCCGCGCCCAGGATCCCTGGCAGGAACAGCATGCCGGGCTGGTCGATAGGGTTGCCGAAGCCCATCACGATCGACATCACCTCGGCGCCGTCGTAGGTGGCGTAGTCGGCGATCTCCATGGTCTTGATCTGATCGATGCGCTGACAGGTGCTGGCGATCGCGAACGGGACCAGGTCGGTGGCGAAGCCGGGATCGACACCGGTGATGAACACACTCGAATTACCTTGTTGTGCTGCATCTTCCACGCGAGCGATGGCCTTTTTCGGCATCGCGCCCCACGGGAACTGCAGACCGCCCGGAGCGGAGCCCACCACGTTGACGCCTGCCGAGAGCGCTGCCATCACATCGCGGGTCGCCTCGACGGGGCGGGTATCGCCCATCGCGCAGTACACCAGGCAGTCCGGCTTCGCGGCCAGCGCGTCCTCGATGCCCAGCGCCGCGGTCACACCGGTGACGGTGTCCAGTCCGGCAAGTTCACCGGCGTCGCGGCCGACCTTGGCCTCGGTCGACGTGCCCACCGCGACGAGCTCGAAGCGGGGGTCCTCGATGAGCTGAATCAGGGACAGCCGGCCGCAGTTTCCGGTACCGACGAGTGCCACGCGAATGGCCATACAGGACTCCTTGAGGATGTGTGGTCTGGTCGCAGTATGCGGGGGCCGGGCACAAATTGGAACAGGTTCTAGTTTATTTCGGCGTTGCGGTAGCCTGACGCCTCATGGGACGCGTGGACGGAAAAGTTGTACTCATCAGCGGCGGCGCACAGGGAATGGGCGCCGCACACGCCAAGATGCTCATCGACGAAGGCGCCAAGGTGGTGGTCGGCGACATCCTCGACGAGAAGGGTGAGGCGCTGGCCGCCGAACTCGGCGACGCCGTCCGGTACGTCCACCTCGACGTCACCGATGCCGATCAGTGGACCGCAGCGGTCAACACCGCGGTCGAGACCTACGGCAGCCTCACCACGCTGGTCAACAACGCGGGCATCGTCGCGCTGGGCAAGATCGGCCAGTTCGATATGGCCAAGTGGCAGAAAGTCATCGACGTCAACCTGACCGGGACCTTCCTGGGCATGCAGGCCGTCGTCGAACAGATGAAGGCCGCCGGCGGCGGCTCGATCATCAACGTGTCCTCGATCGAGGGTCTGCGCGGCGCACCCATGGTGCACCCGTACGTGGCGTCCAAATGGGCGGTGCGCGGGCTGGCCAAGTCCGCCGCGATCGAACTCGGCAAGTTCAACATCCGGATCAACTCGCTGCACCCGGGCTTCATCCGCACCCCGATGACCAAGCACTTCCCCGACGACATGGTCACCTCGCCGCTGGGCCGGCCGGGCCGCTCCGAAGAGGTCTCGACCTTCGTGGTGTTCCTGGCCAGCGACGAGTCCTCGTTCTCGACCGGCGCGGAGTTCGTGGTCGACGGTGGTCTGATCACCGACGTCCCGCACAAGGACCTGTTCTAGGGGCGGTCGTCTGGTTCCTGCGTGACGACCGGTCGCCGGACAGGGCGACCCGGCAGGGCAGGATAGGGGTCAACCCATCACAGGAGGACACCGTGCCCGATTCGACGACGAGGCCAGACGCAACCGAACGGCAGGCCCTTGCCGAGATCACCGCGGAACGCGGGTGGACCCGGCGCGTCGCCGACCGGGTCGACATCTACCTGCGGGGAGCCGCGCGCATCCGGGTGATCTGGCAGGGCGACGAGGCCATCAGCGGGGGATCGCGCTACCACGACGACGGCATGGAGCAGTACACCCGTGACCTGGCGACGGTGAAGGGCTGGCTGACGCACTGACGGCGTCGCTGCTTAGGCTCAGACCATGACTGTGCGCGCGGCGATCGTGGTGACCGGAACCGAGGTGCTGACCGGGCGCATCCAGGATCTCAACGGGCCCTGGCTCGCCGACCGGCTGCTGGAGCTGGGTGTGGAGCTGGCCTATGTCACCCAGTGCGGTGACCGCGCCGACGATATCGAGGCGCAGTTGCGCTTCCTGGCCGATCAGGGTGTCGACCTCATCATCACCAGCGGCGGCCTCGGCCCGACGGCCGATGATCTGACGGTGGCCACCGTCGCGCGCTTCGCCGGCCGCGAACTGCTGCTCGACGGCCCCCTCGAAGTCCGCATCGCCGAGATCCTGCGCACCCTGATGGCCGGGCGGCCGGGCGTCGACTTCGAGGCGGTGATGGCTGCCAACCGCAAGCAGGCGATGGTGCCCGCCGGCGCGGAGATCCTGGATCCGGTGGGCACCGCGCCGGGGGTTGTCCTGAACGCAGGCGCGGACGGGCCGACCGTGGTGGTGCTGCCCGGCCCGCCGCGTGAACTGCAGCCGATGTGGTCACGCGCGGTCGAAACCCTCACCGTGCAGCAGGCGATCTCCGGCCGCACCGAATACCGCCAGGAGACGGTACGGATGTTCGGCCTCGCCGAGTCCGGGCTGGCGGAAACGCTGCGGGAGGCCGAATCCGGTATCGGTGGTTTCGCCGATCTCGAGATCACCACCTGTCTTCGCCGCGGCGAGCTGGAGATCGTCACCCGCTACGAACCGCCTGCCGCCGGCGCCTACGCCGCGCTGATCGACCTGCTGCGGGACCGCCATGCACGGGAACTGTTCTCCACCGACGGTGCGCTCATCGACGATCAGGTGGCCGCGCTGCTGGCCGGGCGCCGCTTCGCCACCGCGGAGTCGTGCACGGCGGGCCTGCTGGCCGCCCGCATCGCGGACCGGGCCGGGTCCTCGGCCTATCTGGTCGGTGGGGTGGTGTCCTACTCCAACGAGGCCAAGGTCGAACTCCTCGGCGTGGACGCGGCACTGATCGACGAGCACGGCGCGGTGTCCGAGCCGGTGGCGCGCGCGATGGCCGAGGGTGCGCTGGCCCGCTTCGATGCCGACACCGCGGTCGGAATCACCGGAATCGCCGGGCCGGGCGGTGGGTCGGCGGAAAAGCCGGTCGGCACGGTGTGTTTCGGGGTGGCACTGAGTGGCAGGCCGACGCTGGTGCATACGTTGCGACTGCCCGGTGACCGCAGCGACGTGCGTGAGCGCTCGACGACGGTCGCCATGCACATGCTGCGCAACGAACTGTTGTCGCTGCCCCCGGATTAGCCCGCGAACTCGGAGATGATCTGGGAGGCAAGGATTTCCAGGGTCTGATCGGAGGCGCGGTCGTGTGTGAACAAAACGACCTGGCCGAATCCCAGGTCCCGCCATTGGCGCAGTCGCTCGACGATCATGGGTGCGGTGCCGATCAGCCCGCCCTCCGCCAGTCCGAACCCTGGTCCACCGAAGCGTTTCTCGGCGAATTCGCGGACCTTCGGCAGGGACTGCTCGTCGGGTGCCAGGGCCATCACCGCCTCCACCGACATCACGATGGTGGACGGATCGCGTCCGATCCCGGAGCAGATGGAGCGCAGCACGGCCAGTTTGTGCTCCAGCTCGCCGAGTGCGTAGGTGGGCACGTTCCACACGTCGGCGTAGCGCGCCACCAGCGGCAGCGTGTATTTCTCGCCGACGCCCCCGACCACGATGGGCGGGCGCGGCTGCTGGAACGCGCCGGGACGGATGGGCATATCGCGGACGGTGTAGTGCTCACCGCTGAAGTCGACGGTGCCGGTGCCGAACGCCTGGGTCAGGATCTCCAGCGATTCGGCCAGTCGCGCCGAACGGGTCGCGAACGAGCCCCAGTCCAGGCCGGTGCGCCGGTGCTCGTCCTCGATGGAGCCGCTGCCGATCCCCAGTTGCAGGCGGCCCGCCGATATCTGATCGAGCGTGGTGGCCATCTTCGCCAGCACCACTGGATGGCGGAACTGGTTGCACAGCACCATATGTCCGACCCGCAGCCGCTCGGTCCGGGCCAGCAGTGCGGTGGCCAGTGTCCAGGCCTCCAGGGAGTCGATCTCGGGCATCCCCGGGCCGTACAGATGGTCGTAGAGCCACAGCGACCCGATGCCGAGTTCCTCGCAGCGCTGCGCGCGATGCAGCACGTCGGCGTAGGGGAAACCCATCTGCGGGACGTAGACGCCGATATCGAGCTCACCCATCGGCGGCTATCAGTTCAGTACGGGTGCAAGCCGGCGCCACTGCTGCATCGGCAGCGCCGTCGGGTCGGCCTCGAGCACCTGGACGCACACATGGTCGGCGCCGGCAGCCTTGTGCTCGTTGACCCGCGCCAGGATCGCTTCCTCGTTGCCCCACACCACGATTGCATCGACCAGCCGGTCGCTGACCGAAGCCACCTCGTCTTCGGTGAACCCGGAGCGCAGCAGGTTGTTCGCATAGTTCGGCATGGCCAGGTAGCCACGCACCCACTCGCGTCCGATCTCGCGGGCGGCGTCGGCGTCGTCGCTGAGCACGGCGGTCTGCTCGGGCAGCAGCAGCGGTCCGTCACCGAGGCGCTCCCTGGCGGTGGCGGTGTGCTCGGGGGTGACCAGGTAGGGGTGTGCACCGCGTGAGCGGTCGGCGGCAAGGCGAAGCATCTTCGGCCCGAGCGCGGCGAGCACCCGGTCCTCGGCCGCGACCGGCTGCTCGGCGTTGTCCAGTCCGTCCAGGAAGGCCGCGGTGGCGGCCAGCGGCTTGCGGTAGGTGCCCGGAGCCTTGGAATCGATCAGTGGCGCGTGACTGACTCCGATGCCCAGCAGGAACCGACGGCCGTGCGCCGCCGACAGCCGTGCGTGTGCGGCCGCCACTTCGGCGGGCTCGTGCATCCAGAGGTTGAGGATGCCGGTGGCGATGGTGACCGTCTTCGTGGCGGTCAGCAGGTTCTCGACCGAGTCGAGCACCGGTCCGCCGACGTCGGGAATCCACAGCGCGGTGTAGCCGAGCTCTTCCAGTTCGGCGGCTGCCTCGGCGGCGTGGCCGGCATCGCCGTACCGCAGATGTGAGCTCCAGATTCCGGTTCCCGAAAGTTCCACGTGCCGAACTCCTTTCAGCGGGAGCCGCGGCCGTCGCGATCCCAGATGTCAAGCATCGTACGGAGGATCTCTTCGGCGCAGCCGAGGCCCCCGAGGTGGCTCTCGCCGGGCAGCACGGTCATCTCGGCGTCCGGCAGTCGTGACACCACGTGCGCACCGTGCGCGAACGGGACGATGTGGTCCTTGTCGCCGTGCCACCAGTGCACCGGGACCTTGACCTCATCGAGGCGGAATCCCCAGTCGCGGACGAAGTCGACGATGTCGTAGAACGGTGCCGCAAGTTGTTTGCGGCCGCCGTTGAGTAGGTCATCGAGGAACATCGCCTTGAACTCGGGTCGTGCCAGCAGCCGTCGGTCACCCTCCGGGGAGATCCGCGCGTACATCTCCAACGCCGGTGAGCCGACCGGCGCGATGAATTTGATCAGCGTGGCAGCGGCCAATCTGATGGGGGCACCCGCCAGCTCGAGCACCGGAGCGACCGTCGAGCCGAGGTTCATCAGACCGCTGGCGATCCCATCCGGCCCGACATAGGGGGCCACGCCGCCGAGCACACCGGCGGCGACCACCCGGTCGGGCATCGCAGCCGCGGCGGCCAGCGTGTACGGCCCGCCGCCGGAGAGGCCGATCACGGCGAAGTTGTCGATGCCGAGCGTGTCCGCGATGACGCGCAGGTCCTCGGCGAAGGCCAGCACGTTGGGATACTGGTGCGCCGTGGAGGACCCGATGCCCGGCCGGTCCACTCCGATCAGCCGGACCTTCTCCAATCCGGCGTAGGCACGTGCCTCGGCGGGTATCTGGCGGCGCGCGCCGGGCGTGCCGTGCAACCAGAAGACCGCCCGGCCTCGGGGATCGCCGAACTCGGCGAAACCGAGTTGGCGGTCAGCGCTGACGGCGACATTGCCCTCGAGCTTGGGGCGCGCGATGGGAGGAACCATCAGCCGAGTGTGTCATGGATTACAGACCTGCAATATCGTGCCCTTCGCCACGCGCCGCAGGTCGTCATGGAATGGTCTGGTGCACGCTGGCTTCGTTGTCAGCAATGCGATCGAGGAGGACACCATGGACGATCCGATCGACCGAGGCGCCGTCGCACTGGCGTTCTCCACCCATCGTTTCGAGGAGTCCCTGCCGCATCTGGCCAGAGACGTCCAGTGGACGATCGTGGGCTACATGGTGCTCGAAGGTGCCGACGCCGTGATCCGCACCTGCCGCGAAACGCGCGAGAGCCTGGCCGACACCGAGACCAGCATGCAGCGCTGTGTGGTCGCGGCCCAAGGAGATGTGGTGGCGGTGGACACCGTGGCCCGCTACAGCGGGCCCAACGGCGTGACGGCGGTGGCCGGGTGCGACATCATCGAGTTCACCGGAACCCGGATCAGCGCCATCACCTCGTATGCGGTGCAGGTGGACCCGGATTGTTCGGGTGCGCCGCCGCGGTAGGTCGCTGATCCGGGGTCGGGTGCGATCAGTGCCGCGCCGCGATTCCGTTGCGCTCGGCCAACGAGCGCAACTGTTTCAGCGCGAATTGCCGACTCCGCCCGGCCGGCGGCAGCACGATACCGGCCCACAGACCCTCCGCCCCCGGAGTCACACAGGCCTCTTTGGCGCATTGCCAGCGGCGCGGACATGAGCGGCACAACGCCTTTGCCCCCTCGTCCGCCGTCGTCGTCCATCGGTCGGGATTCTGTGTGCACGGTGCCGTCCACACTCCGTCTTCGATCGATATCGGATACACGTCCCCCCACCATCCCTTCCGTCTCGAGTCATCGAGTTGCTGGACCATACGTTTGTATCGTACTTACGATACAGACGTATCGACCAGCCGTGGTGGAGTGAGATTGACTACGGTGGCAATTGTGAACTCTGAGGCCGGCGGGACGGGCGTTGAGGTGCCGCGCAGCGTCGAGAAAATCCGTACCGCGGCGTTGCAGAGTTTCGCGGTGCATGGCACCGCCGCGACGACGTTGCGCGGGGTCGCCGCGGCGGCCGGGGTGTCACTCGGGCTCGTGCAACATCATTTCTCCACCAAGGCCGGATTGATCGAGGCCGTCGACCAATACGTGGTCGACGTGGTGATCGCCCCGATGGCACAGCCCATCCCCGAGCTCGCCGCCGATTCGGTCTCGGAGGTCGGCAACCGGGTGAACAAGATCTTCGCCGAGCACCCCGACGTGGCGGCCTATGTGGGCCGTGCCCTGGTTGACGGGAGTCAGTTGGGCACCACGATCTTCGACAGCCTCTACCGGATCGGCATGGTGCGCTGGCAGGAGCGCGCCGAGCGCGGGGAGACCCGCCCGGATATCGACCTGCCCTGGGCGGTCATCAACGCGCTGATCCTTCCGCTCGGCGCAGTCAGCATGCGCGGGCATATCGAGAGGCACCTGCCGGGGTCGTTCACCGCCCCGGAGCAACTGGAGCGTTGGCGGGACGCTGTGAACGAATTGTTGCGCGAGGGCCTGTTTCGTAGGCCGTAGTGAGTATCAATCCTTCTCGCCGGCAACCCTTTTGCGGTAGGCCGATGGCGTCTCGCCGCAGAACTGGGCGAAGCTGCGGGTGAACGAGCTCAGGTTGTCGAAACCCACCGCCGACGAGGTCGCCTGTACCGACTGGCCGGGTGCGGCCAGCAATGCCATCGCGCGCAGCATCCGGGCGTGCAGCAGATAGGTCCGCCAGGACAGCCCGAGGCTGTCGGAGAACAACCTGCGCAGCGTCCGTTCCGAGACCGCCACCGCGCGACTGACATCCTCAGCGGTCACCGATGCGAGATGCTCCTTGGTGTAGGCCAGCGCCGTCGCGACGATCGGATGATCCGACGTCGGCAGGCTCAACGGCGCCTCGTGGTCGAGTGCCTCGGTGACCAGGTGGGCCATGGTGCGGAAGAAGCCGTCGGACATCTCGTCGCTGTGGTCCCGGTCGATCGGCCAGCGCAGGGCGTAGATCATCATCTCCCGGATCAGCGGCGACACCGCGATGATCCGGGCCCGGTCGCCGGTGTCGGGGATCATCTGCGCGTCGAACATCACCGCGACGGTCTTGACGTCCGGGTTCATCACCGCCTGGTGTTCCAACCCGGCCGGGATCCAGGCGGCCTGCTGGGGTGGCAGCAGATAGTGCCCCGCATCGGTCTCCACCTCGACGACACCCTGCAGGGCGTATTCGATCTGATGAACCTCGTGCGAGTGCCAGCCGGTGATCAACCCGTCGCCCTCGTAGAGGTAGCTGCCCGCCGGCGCGTGCCCGCCACGGCGCAATTCGATGACCGGTCGGCCGGGTCCATCCAGTTTGGCCGAAAAGGTCAAACCTCTGTCCGATAGCGCAGAGACGGTCACGGAATCCGAGGGTACTAGTTAGGTATGCAGACCGACGACCTGATTCTTGTGAGCATCGACGACCACGTCGTCGAGCCCCCCGACATGTTCCTGAACCACGTACCCGCCAAGTACAAATCAGAGGCCCCGATCGTCGTGACCGACGACAAGGGCGTCGACCAGTGGATGTATCAGGGCCGACCGCAAGGCGTCAGCGGCCTCAACGCCGTGGTGTCCTGGCCCGCCGAGGAGTGGGGCCGTGACCCGGCCGGGTTCGCCGAGATGCGCCCCGGCGTCTACGACGTCCACGAACGGGTCCGGGACATGAGCCGCAACGGCATCCTTGCCTCGATGTGCTTTCCGACCTTCACCGGATTCTCCGCACGCCATCTCAACATGCACCGCGAGGACGTCACGCTGGTGATGGTGTCGGCCTACAACGACTGGCACATCGACGAGTGGGCCGGCTCCTACCCGGACCGATTCATCCCGATCGCCGTGCTGCCGACCTGGAACCCGGAGGCGATGATCAAGGAGATCAAGCGGGTCGCCGCCAAGGGGTGTCGCGCGGTCACGATGCCGGAACTGCCGCACCTGGAAGGACTTCCGAGCTACCACGACGAGGAGTACTGGGGTCCGGTCTTCCAGGCGCTCTCCGACGAGCAGGTCGTGATGTGCCTGCACATCGGCACCGGCTTCGGAGCGATCAGCATGGCGCCCAACGCCCCCATCGACAACCTGATCATCCTGGCCACCCAGGTATCGGCGATGTGTGCCCAGGACCTGCTGTGGGGACCGGCTATGCGCAACTACCCTGACCTCAAGTTCGCGTTCTCCGAGGGCGGTATCGGCTGGATCCCGTTCTATCTGGACCGCAGCGACCGGCACTACACGAATCAGAAATGGCTGCGCCGCGACTTCGGTGACAAAATGCCCAGCGACGTCTTCCGTGAGCACTCGCTGGCCTGCTACGTCACCGACAAGACTTCACTGAAGTTGCGGCATGAGATCGGCATCGACATCATCGCGTGGGAATGCGACTATCCGCACTCGGACTGCTTCTGGCCCGATGCTCCCGAGCAGGTACTCGCCGAGTTGAACGCCGCGGGCGCCGACGACGCCGACATCAACAAGATCACCTGGGAGAATTCCTGCAGGTTCTTCGGCTGGGATCCGTTCAAGCTCACTCCCAAGGAGAAGGCGACCGTTGGCGCGTTGCGGGCCACCGCCACCGATGTCGACACCTCGATCCGGCCGCGCGCGGAGTGGGCACGGCTCTACGACGAAAAGCGGTTCGCTCAGGTCTGATCGACGTGGCCGGATCCGATCCCGGTACCCGCGGCGCTTGATCTAGGCTTGGCGGCATGACCGATCTGGATCGTGCCGCCGCCCGCCGTGAAATTGCCGAAGCCTTGCTGAAGGCGCTCGACCGCCGGCACGAGGTGCTCGACATCATCGTCGACGCCACCGACCGGGACGCGGCCGTGACGGCCATCGCCGAACTGCTCGGCACCACCCACCTGGGCAGTGAGGCCGTTTTCGGGCTGTCGTTCCAGCAGCTGACCAAGGATGCCCGCCGGGGCATCGCGGCCGAACTGGAGGACCTCAACAGCCAGCTCACGTTCACCCTCAACGAGCGCCCGGCATCGTCGGCGGAAACGCTGGTGCTGCGCGCCTTCTCGGGGGATACCGACCGCGACATCTTCGCCGCCCGGGTGGACGAGTTGCACACCGCAGGTGACGGCACGGGTGGCCCCGCAGGCAGCCTCGATGACGAGATCACCTCTGCGCTGGGCCGTTTGGACGCCGAAGAAGCGGCCTGGTTCGTGGCCCTGGAGGGCGAAGAGAAGGTAGGTCTGGTCCTCGGTGAGCTCGTCGACCATGAGGTCGAGGTGCGTATCTGGATTCGTCCCGATATGCGCAAGAAGGGCTACGGCACGGCGGCGCTGCGAAAGTCACGCTCCGAGATGGCGATCTACTTCCCGGCGGTGCCGGTCGTGGTGCGCGCGCCCGGAGTCGTCGCTCGCTGACGGATCACGCTCGCCGCTAGTACTTTCGGCCGCTGATCACCAGTCGGCGCGGCCGGCGCCCTGCGCCGTGGGTGCCGCCGCGACGGGTTCACCTTCGGTCGCGGTGGCCGACCACGCGGTGCCTTCGCACACCAGGTCGGTCGGCAGCGAGATCTCACTTGGCAGCGTCACCGGCAAGCCGGGCACGGTCGGCAGGGCCAGCGGGGGCGGCGGCGTCGCGGCCAGCACTGCCGGGGCCGAGGCCAGCATGGGGAGAACATTGCCCGCCGCCTCGGCGACGCCTGCAGCGGCGGGTGCCCCGATCGCCACGGGTGGCGCGACCGCGGCCTCTACCGGCGCGGCGGCGGCAATGGGTGCCGCGGCGTCCACCAGGGCGACATCCGCCGCCGGTGGTGGGGGTGGCGGCGCGTCGACCGGCGCGGCCGCCAGGTTCTCCGCCGGTGCAACAACGGCCTCGACCGGCGCGGGCGGTGCTGCCTCTACGGGTGCCGGCGGCGGTGCTGCCTCGGCTGGCGGTGCTGGGGGAGCCGCGGCGAGCGGCGGTGGCGGGGGAGTCGCGGCGAGCGGCGGGGCGGCCTCCACCGGATTGACCGCGGCGGCCTCGATCAGCGGTGCGGCCACCGGAGCGGCCGGTGCGGCCATCGGGATGCCCGCCGGGACGGGCACCGGGACCGGCGGAACGCCGACGGGCAGCGGCGGGGACACGACCGGTACGGCAGGGGCCGCGATCGGCGCCGGTACGGGGAGCGCGGCGGGCACCGGAGCGGCGACCGGGGCCACGGGCGGTCCGGCCATTGCGCGCTCGAGCACCGACATCGCCGCGGGCGCCGCAGGGGTGGCTTCGATCGCGGCGGGAACCGCCGGGGGTGCCGGGGCCGCCGGGGCCGCGATCTCCGCCGGCGGAGCCGGGACGGCAGCGGCCTCGATCAGCGGTGCCGCGATCTCCATGGGCGCCGGAGGTGGAGGTGGTGCGAAGGCTTCGTTCAGCGCCGCGGCGCCACCCTCCAAGGACTGCGGGATGATCTCCGGAGCGGCGGCGAGGTCGGAGACCATGTCCAGGCACGGCACTCCAGGGCTGGGCTCAGCAAAGACCGTGGGGCTCAACCCGAGCACGCCGCAGTACAGACCTGCCGTCGCAAACGATGTCAGCACGATCCGATTTGTGGTGCGTGGCATTGATTTCCCGGTCTCCCTGCGACTGACGACGAGGGGAACCTATCGCGATCTCGACATTGCGCAAACCGCTGATTTTGGCCGACACCGATCCGATATGAAGCGGTGGCCGTCCTGTGACTGCCACGGGGCAGGCTGTCGCTTCGCCGCTGAAAAGTGCAGCGCGCGAGCCCATTTCTGCAACCCCGCGGCGGGTCAGAGTCCGGCGGCCTGTTCCAGCGCTGCCAGCGAATCCTCCAGATGGGTCAGCAACCGCTGCAGATGCGGCACGCTGCGGCGGCACCCGACCAGTCCGAAGTCCAGGTTGTCGGCGTTGTTGGTGAGGGTGATGTTCAGTGCCTGCCCGTCCAGGGCGATGGACATCGGGTAATTGCCGTCCAGCCTGGCGCCGTTCCAGTACATCGGTTCCCGCGCTCCGGGCACATTGGAGATGACGATGTTGAACGGCGGCGGTGCCGAGGACACGAATCCGGGCACCAGGCTGAGCCCGAGCCCGGCGACCAGGAAGCCGGACAGCGCCAGCGCCTGGGTGCGCGGTAGCTCGCTGAAAACCTGCTTGTTGTCCCGCATCGACGCGCTGATGGCTTCCAGGCGTTTCATCGGGTCCACGACGTCGGTGGCCAGATTGCACAGGATCGTGCCGACCATGTTGCCGCCGGCGTCCTGCTCGTGTTCGCCGCGCAGGCTGACCGGAACCATTGCCACCAAGGGTTTTTCGGGCAGCGCGTGCTGCTCGTCGAGGTAGGCGCGCAGCGCTCCCGCGCACATCGCAAGCACCACATCGTTGACGGTCGATCCCGGGGCGGCCTCCTTCACAGCGCGAAGCCGGGCCAGCTTCCAAGACTGAGCCGCGCACCTTCGGGCACCGCCGATGGGCACGTTGAACATGGTCTTCGGCGCCCGGAACGGCAGCGTCAACTGTTGTTCGAACAGGGCCGCGCGGGCCAGCGAGATGGTCGAGGGGGCGATGCCGGCCACCGCTCCTGCGGCACCGGTGAGCGCACCCACCAAGGAGGAGCCCGGACTGGCGGACTTCGCTGCGCGCTTCTTGGCCTGCAGCGTCCAGGGCACCCGGACTTCGCGGTCGGCCGGATCGGCGGCCAGCGTGCGGATCATGAGACGCTGCGCGGACACCCCGTCGATGAGGGCATGGTGGATCTTGGTGTAGATGGCGAAGCGGCCGTCGCTGAGGCCCTCGACGAAATAGGCCTCCCACAGTGGCCGGTGCCTGTCAAGCAGCGTGCCGTGGATCCGCGAGGTCAGCTCCAGCAGCTCGCGGACCCGCCCGGGGCGCGGCAACCCGGAGCGGCGCAGGTGGTAGTCGACATCCACCTCGCTGTCCAAAGTCCAAGCGACATTGGATATTCCACCAAGAAGGCTGGCCGGATGTTTGCGGAACGTCGGCTGAAAATCATCACACGTGGCGATCGTCCGGTACAGGTCACCGACGAAGTCCGGTCCGGCGTCGGCCGGGGGTTCGAACAGTTGCAGCCCGCCGACATGCATCGGGTGTTCCCGTGACTCTCCGACGAGAAACATCGCATCGGTCGGTGAGATCAGCTTCATGCCGCCACGCTACCGATACCGTCGGCGGGTGGTAGGGGATTGCTCAGGCGGGTCGGGTGGCGACGGGGGCCGCAGGGGCCGGAGCCGGCAGGACAGGCGGAATAGCGGCGGGTGCGGGCGCAACCGGTGCCGCCGGCGGCGGGGCAGGCGGGGTGACACCGAGCACGCGCAGTAGGTCCGGCTTCATCGCCTGCAGCTGTGAACCCCAGTAGCCCCAGCTGTGGGTGCCGTCCTTGGGGAAGTTGAACACCCCGTTGCGGCCGCCGGCTGCCAGATAGCGTTGCTGAAAGGTCTTATTGGTGTTCAGCGTGATGTTCTCCAGGAACTGGGAACTGAACATGCCACCGAAATCGCCCGCGTTGTCGAGTTCGGACGGTGTGCCGTCGCCGCAGTACACCCAGACCGCGGTGCGGTTGGCGGCCAGCATGGCGACATTGACCATCGGATCATTGCGGCGCCAGGCCGGATCGCTGGTCTGTCCCCACATATCGGTGGCGTTGTAGCCGCCGGCATCCCGCATCGCCAGCCCGATCAGTGTCGGCCACAGGCCCAGTGACGGGTTGACGAAACCGGACAGCGAAGCGGCGAAGATGAACTGCGCGGGGTGCCAGATGGCCAGCGTCAGCGCTGAGCCGCCCGACATCGACAGTCCGACAACGGCATTGCCCACTGGGCTGACTCCACGGTTGGCGGCCAGCCAGGCCGGCAGCTCCCGGGTCAGGAAGGTTTCCCACTTGTAGGTGATGGGGCCGGCGCTGCCCACCGCGGGCTGGTACCAGTCGGAGTAGAAGCTGGACTGACCACCGACGGGCATCACCATCGACAGCCCGGAATCGTGGTACCACTCGAAGGCGGCGGTATTGATGTCCCACCCGCTGAAATCGTCCTGCGCGCGCAGGCCGTCGAGCAGATAGACGGCATGCGGCCCGCCGCCCTGGAACTCGACGCGGATGTTGCGTCCCATCGCCGCGGAAGGAATGTCCAGTTGCTCGATGGGTAGACCGGGGCGGGAGAACGCGGCGGCGGGTGGCGCGCTGGCCAGCGACCCGAGCAGCATCGTCGCGAGAGCGGCGGACACGCCCCGGCGCAGCCACCGACGCATCGTTGTCGAAGGCGTCATACCCGGCAAGTTAACAAAACCACGAGGGCCGCCGGTGGTCCGACGCGGGCTGTGATCGCGTTGTGATGTAACGGTTTTGACTCAGGCCGGCACGACGATGACGAGATCGTTGCCGGTGCGCTCGACCCGCATACCCGCCTTTCGTGCGACGGCGGCGACCTTGGCCGCGTCGTCGGGTTCGGACCTGCTGCTGACCAGCGCGCGGGCCAGTTTGCCCTTGTGTGCCTTGTTGAAATGGCTGACGACCGTGCGGTGTCCGTCGGCGTGTTCGGCCAGCACGTTGACCCGGACCGCGCCGTCGAGCCGGCCGAGTGCGGCATAGGATCCCGATCGAAGATCGACCACCAACTCGTCGGCGGCGATCTCGTCCAACGCCGGCTCGAGCACGGGTTTCCAGCGGGCCGCCAGCGTCGGCCGGCCGGGCAGTTTGGCGGACGCGGACAATCGGTACGCCGGTACCGGATCGTCCGCCCGGAGCAGCCCGAACAGCGCCGATCCGACGGCGAGCCGGGCCCGTGCGCGGGACGCGCTCGCCCCGCGCAGCGATCCGACGTCGAGGGCGTCATAGAGCACGCCGGTGTAGCGGTCGATCGCCGGCAGCGTCGGTGTGGTCATCAGAGTGGCATTGCGCTCGATCTCGGCATCTTGTTTCGCGGTCAGACCGAGGGCGCGGCGGCAGGCGGGTACGTCGGCGGCCAGTGCGGCGATCTCGCCGGTGAGTTCGGTACGCACGCCGGTCAGTGCGGGGAAGCTGAGTCGGTCGAGTCGCAGCGGTGGGCCATCGCCCCCGGATCGCTTGGTTTCCGAGGGCGGCAGCAGCACGATCACGCTGAGAGGTTAGCCGAGCCCGGAAAGCCGGCCACCCGCACAGTCGGAGCAAGCGCTTGGTTGAACGCACGAAAGAAAATGTCGACGGGTTAGCTGAATTGCGCGCATTTGCGCGCGGGCGCGAAAACCTTGGGTAAGCGTCGAGGTAAGGCATTGACAATGGTGCATTCGGTATTCGACTATCGGCGTGTTCGATCAGGTGAGGATCGGCGCGGGGGTCGATCGAGGTTTGTTGCAACTGCGGTGCAGAAGGATCGCAGAAGGATTGCAGAACGATGCAAAGGATCCGGTTGTGGAGTCGATGGGCAGAATGTCTGCGATCATGGGCACCGGACGACGCGCGGTTGCTCTGCGCGGTGTATTAGCTGCCGCCGTTATTCACTCGGCCAAGCGGGTTGACTCCGCACATTCCGTGTCCACGATTCGATCGCACGACGACCGCTTGCCGCGGTCGCCGCAGATGACAGGGGAGCGCCCGTGACAGCTCAGGATATTGTCGGCGCCGAGCCCGGCGGCACCGACGACCATGGAATCGCGGTGGATGTGCGGGTACGTGTGCATGCCGGGACCGATGACGAGGAACTCGGTCTCGTCGTCGACGATTTCGGGGACAGTGCAGGTTATTCCGTGGACATCGGTGACAACCACATCGCCGATCCTGCTCGCCGTTGGGCGGTTCTGCTCGACACAGGCTCGTTGACCTTCGTCAACAGCGACGCGCTGACCCCCGAGTAAACCGGTCAGGCCTTGTTGGGCAGCCGGTCGAGCAGTTCGTCGAGGAAGCCGCCGGCTTCACGGCCTGCCCGTGCGGCGTCCTGCGCGGCGATCGCCTCGATCAGCCCACGGTGTCGGGCGAACTCGGCGACGGGCTGTACCTCCTGGGTGGTGATCACACTCGCCGACACCACCTCGGTAAGACCGCGGTAGAGCTCGGTGAGCACGGGGTTGTGCGAGCTCTTGACCACCGCGAAGTGCAGTTCGGCATCCGCTCGGGCGAATTCGTCGCCGCCTTCTTCGCGCAACGCTTCGCTGCGATCCAGGAGCTTCCAGAGTTCATCGAGGTCCTCGGATGTCCGAGCTGTCGCGGCCAGCCGGGCCCCTTCGACCTCCAGGCAGCGACGGACCTGAAGGACGTCGCGAAACTCGGTGCCGCACAACCTGTGAAGTGCACCGGAGACCTCGCTGGTGGCCCGGACATAGGTACCGTCACCCTGGCGGACTTCGAGGATGCCGCTGTGCGCGAGTGCTCGGACGGCTTCGCGCACCGTGTTGCGGCCGACACCCAGCGTCTCGGCAAGGGCGGGTTCGGTCGGGATCCTGGTGTCGACGGGCCACTCGCCGGCGCTGACCGACGAGCGCAGCTGCTCGATGACCTGGTCGACCAGCCCGGTGCGGCGCGTGGTGGCCAAAGGCACAGTAAACCCCTTTCATCCAATCATGGGATGTATGGCAGGGTAGTTCAGGTGAATGGAAGTCGCCACACGAGCGCGCTCGACGACCTTGAGCCCGACCTCGACGGATCGGTGGATCTGCGACCCTCCGAGGTGGCGGCCGGTGGTGCCCTCCTGGTCGTGGCGGTCGTCCTCACCGCACTGAATCTGCGGCCCGCGATCACCAGCGTGGGCCCGCTGCTCGGGGACATGCGTGACGATCTGGGCACCTCGGCGCTGTGGGCCGGGCTGCTGACGACCCTGCCGGGTCTGTGCTTCGCCGCGGCGGGCCTCACGGCGCCGTGGCTGGCTCGTCGCTTCGGCATCGGTTCGGCGATCGCGGCTGCGCTGCTGGTCCTGACCACCGGGCTGCTGCTGCGGGTGATCGACGGTCCGCATGTCGTCATCGGCGGCACCCTGGTCGCGACTGCGGGTATCGCGTTGATCAATGTGCTGATTCCGGTGGTGATCAAGGGCTCCTTCCCCGCCCGGATCGGCTTGATGACGGGTATCTACACCGCAGCGCTGCAGGGCGGCGGGGCGGCAGGTTCGGCCGTCACTCCGGCGCTCGACGAGATGCTCGGCGGCTGGAGATTCGCGCTGGGTGCCTGGGCCGTCCTGGCGGCCGCGGCGCTGATCGTGTGGTTGATCGCGATGCAGCGCCGCCGGGCCGCGGCCAGGCCCGCTCCACGGATGGCGATGGTGGTCCCGCACGGCCGCTCGCTGCTGCGCAGTCGGCTGGCCTGGATCATCACCGGATTCTTCGGCTGCCAGTCACTGCTGGCCTACGTGGTGATGGGCTGGCTGCCGCAGGTGTTCATCGACAACGGCATGAGCAAGGGCGATGCCGGTCTGCTCCTCGGCCTCAACGCCGTGATCGCGGTGCCGATCAGCATCGTGGTCGCCCCGATGGCCTCGCGGCGACCGAGTCAGAGCGGCTGGATTGTCGGGCTGGGGATGCTCGGCATCACCGGTGTGGCGGGCCTGGCGATCGCGCCTGCCGCCGCGCCCCTGCTGTGGACGGTGTTGTTGGGGCTGGGAATGAGTGTGTTCTCGCTGGCGCTCGCGGTCATTGCGTTGCGGGCTCGGACCGCCGAGGACACCGCGCGGCTGTCCGGCATGGTTCAGGGTCTGGGATATCTGCTGGCCGGCGTCGGACCGTTCGTGTTCGGTCTGCTGCATGAACTCAGCGGCGGCTGGACGGTGCCCTGGGTGATGTTGGCGGTGGTCTACGTCATCCAGATCATCCTGGGGGCCCTCGCGGGCCGGCCCAGGTACGTCTAGAAGTCGCTACAGCGGGAACGTCGCCGGAGGAGTCGGGGGCGGAGGATTCAGCGGAGCCGGCGGCGGAGGCACATCCAGCGGTACCGGCGCCATCGCGCCGACGGGCGGCGGTGGCAGTTCGCCAGGGGCAGGGGGAGCGAAGCCTGGCGGCGGAGGCGGCATCATGCCCTCCGGCGCGGGCTGTGCGGGCGGATCCATCGGCAGGTACATGTGCTTGGTGAACTGCGGCTGGAAGGCGCCGCCGCCGCCTATCTTCACGCCGCCACCCTCACCGGAGGAGACCGGTGTGCCGTCGGGCAGGGTGACGGCCGTGTGGCCGCTGTTCCAGCCGATGACGAGTGCCCCGGGCGCAGTGCCGTACCGGAAGCCGCGGGCCAGCAGAGCGCTTTCCTGGTTTCCGGTGTTGAACCGGTCACCGAACACCGGTCGATTGGTCGCGGCGTTGCTGACCCATGATGCCAGGCCCGAGCAATCGGTCCCTGCGGGGGAGTCCCCGCCCGAAATGTATGGCGTCCCTGACACCTGGCTCACAAGCGCCAGAAGTGAAGCTACAGCAAACATGCGGACGGACGTTAACAGAGCTCTTTGTAGGCGGGCAAAATTCTGTGACCCCCTTCACATCTCGTCAAAACCCCAGCGCAACTCACAGAAGCGCACATGAACGGCTTTGTCCGAGGACGTAATTCAGGGGTAGCTCTGCATCGATCTTGAGTTCTCGCAAAGTTCTTGTGGGCCCGGCGACCCCGGTCGTGCGGCGTGAAATCTGTTGAGCTGCTTCACCATCCAAAACTGCTGGGAAGCAACGTATTCCGGGCTGCCGGCACCGGTGCGCAAAATGGCTGCCCCGAACATCGGGAGCAGCCATTTCGGTGTCGTGTGCAGGTATCTACCAGACCCAGACCGACATGTCGTCGGGTGGGTAGTTCATGCAGACCGCGGTGGATGCGGCGACGACGCCCTTGTTGTTGAAGAAGATCTTGGCCCAGTTGGGCCAGTTCCAGGCCAGCTGTTCGTAGAAGGCGTTGGTGGCGGTGTCTTCGGAGTACTGGCGCCGGCCGGCGTAGTCCATGGCGAAGAACCAGTGGATGCGGTCCTGGACGGCGCGGTGCACCTCGGGGGATTTGTTGTTGTAGTCGATCATGTAGCGCTCGTAGTACACCGGGTTGGTGTCGCGGGTGGCTGCCAGGATCTGCTCGGCGGTGCACGGGGTGTGCAGGATCTTGCGCGGGATCGGGTAGTCCTCGGTGGCGTCGGCCGCCGCGGTGGGGGCGAGGGTGAGAGCGGCGGCCGCGGCAAGGGTGGCCAGGCTCAGCTTCTTGAGTGGCTTTTTCTTGAGTGGCATCGGTCTTCCCTACTGTTGGGTGAGCAGGACGCGCTTGTCCGGGCAGTAGTAATTCATTGCCGCGCCGAGGAATTGGTAGGCCTGTTCGGTGCTGGAGCCGCGCAGCAGTTGGTCGGAGACGAACTTCGCCGAGTCCTGTGCGGTGACGTCGACGCCGCGGTCGAGGCGTTTGCAGGCGATCTTGCCGATCCAGGCGTTGAAGTCCTTCTGCCCGTAGATCCCGTAGGTGTGCAACTCCTTGGCGAAGTCACTGTCCGGATCGGCCTGCGCGGGCGCCGCCAGTCCTATCGCAGCGGCAATCAACGCGCCGGATACTGCGGCCAGCCTGCTCGATGTCATGACCAATCCCGCTCTGGTTCAGGCGCACCGGCGGCGACCGGCTGCTGGGGCCACGGTTGCGGAACCGGGCGCTGGCGCACCCGCTGCGGCCACCAGAACCACTTGCCCAGCAGCGCCGCGATGGCCGGTGTCATGAACGCCCGGATCACCAGCGTGTCGAACAGCAGACCCAGACCGATCGTGGTGCCCACCTGTCCGATCACCGTCAGCTCGCTGACCGCCATGGACATCATCGTGAACGCGAACACCAGACCCGCCGAAGTCACCACCGAACCGGTGCCGCCCATGGCGCGGATGATGCCGGTGTTCACGCCCGCGTGGATCTCTTCCTTCAAGCGCGCGACCAGCAGCAGGTTGTAGTCTGCGCCGACGGCCAACAGCACGATCACCGCCATCGCCAGCACCATCCAGTGCAAGGGGATCCCGATGACGTGCTGCCAGATCAACACGGACAGCCCGAATGCCGACCCCAGCGAGACCGTCACCGTGCCGACGATCACCGCGGCCGCCACGACGCTGCGGGTGATGATCAACATGATGATGAAAATCAGTCCGATGGACGCGATTCCGGCGATGATCAGGTCCCACTTGGATCCTTCGGCCATGTCTTTGAACACCGAGGCGGTGCCGGCGAGGTAGACCTTGGAGCCCTCCAGCGGGGTGCCCTTGATGGCCTCCTTCGCTGCCTGCTTGATCGCCTCGATGTGGGCGATTCCCTCCGGGCTCATCGGGTCGTTCTCGTGGCTGATGATGAAACGCACCGCGTGTCCGTTGGGGGACAGGAAGTTCTTCATGCCGCGCTTGAAGTCTTCGTTCTCGAACGTCTCCGGCGGCAGGTAGAAGGAGTCGTCGTTCTGCGCGGCGTCGAACGCCTCACCCATGGCCGACGAGTTGTCCTGCATCGCCGACATCTGATCCTGGATGCCCTTCTGGGTCTGATACATGGTCAGCATGTAGGTCTTCATGTTCTTCATCGTCGCGATCATCGACGGCATCAGCGCGACCATCTGCGGCATCAGCGCGTTGAGCCGTTCCATGTCCGGAATGAGGTCTTCGATGCCGTCGGTCATCACGTCGATGCCGTCGAGGGTGTCGAAGATCGAGCGAAGCGCCCAGCAGCCGGGAATGTTGAAGCAGTGCGGTTCCCAGTAGAAGTAGTTGCGGATCGGGCGGAAGAAATCGTCGAAATTGGAGATGTTGTCCCGCAATTCGGCGATGTCGAGCGTCATCGTCTTCATCTTGCCGACCATGGAATTCGTCACCGCGGCCATCTGCACGGTGATCGAACTCATCTTCTCCATGTTCTCGATGGTCGACTGCATGTCGTCGGCCTGCTTGAGCATGTCGGCCATCATGTCCTGCTGGTACTTCTCGTTCATTTTCTGCGTGGTGCCCTGCATGCTGATCTGGAACGGGATCGAGGTGTGTTCGATCGGGGTTCCCTGCGGGCGGGTGATGGCCTGCACGCGGCCGACCCCGGGCACCCGGAAGACGGACTTCGCGATCTTGTCGATCACCAGGAAGTCCGCCGAGTTACGCAGGTCGTGATCGCTTTCGATCAGCAGCAGTTCCGGATTCATCCGGGCCTGCGAGAAATGCCGGTCGGCCGCGGCGTAGCCGACCTGCGCGGGAAGGTCGGCGGGCAGGTACTGGCGGTCGTTGTAATTGGTCTGATAGCCGGGCAGCGCCAGCAGGCCGACCATCGACAGGGCGATCGTTCCCACCAGCACCGGTCCGGGCCAGCGCACGATGACTGCGCCGATCTTGCGCCAGCCGCGGGTGCGCATGGCGCGCTTGGGCTCCAGGATCTTGCGGAACCGGGTGGCGACCGAGATGACGGCGGGTCCCAGCGTCAGGGCCGCCAGCACCGCCACCACCATGCCGATGGACAACGGGATGCCCAGCGACATGAAATACGGAAGCTTCGTGAAGTGCAGGCAGAACGTCGCACCCGCGATGGTCAGACCCGAGCCGAGCACGACGTGCGCGGTGCCGTGGAACATGGTGTAGTACGCGGATTCCCGGTCCTCACCGGCCGCACGCGCTTCCTGATATCTGCCGATCAGGAAGATGGCGTAGTCGGTGGATGCGGCGATCGCCAGGGTCACCAGCAGGTTCACCGCGAACATGGAGAGTCCGATGATCTCGTGGTAGCCCAGGAACGCCACCACACCGCGGGTGATGCCGAGTTCGACGACGACCATCGCCAACACCAACACCGTGGTGACCACCGACCGGTAGATGATCAGCAGCATGGCGATGATGACCGTGAAGGTCAGCAGCTCGATGACCTGCACACTGCGGTCGCTGGCGATGTGCTGATCGGCGGCCAGTGCCGACGGGCCCGTGACATACGCCTTCAAGCCGGGTGGCGGGGTGAGGCTCTCGACAATCTCTTGGGCCGCCTCGACCGACTCGTTGGCCAGCGCCTCACCCTGGTTGCCGGCGAGATACACCTGGACGTAGGCGGCTTTGCCGTCGGCACTCTGCGCGCCCGAGGCCGTCAGCGGATCACCCCAGAAATCCTGGATGTGCTCGACGTGCTTGGTGTCGGCTTCGAGCTTGTCGATCATCTCGTCGTAGAACGCGTGCGCCGCCTCGCCGAGCGGCTCGTCGCCTTCGAGCACGATCATCGCCGAGCTGTCGGAGGTGAATTCCTCGAAGACCGAGCCGACGCGTTTCATCGCGATCATCGACGGCGCGCTGTCCGGGCTCATCGACACCGCCCGCATCTGCCCGACCGTCTCCAGCTGTGGGACGACGGTGTTGAGGACGATCAGCAGCGCAATCCAGGCCAGGATGATCGGGACGGCCAGCGTGCGGATGGTGCGGGGGATGACGCCCCGACGCTGCGGCGGCGCTGCGGGGAAGGCCTCGGGGTCCGGGGACGTACTCATGCCGATTTCACCAGGCAGTAGGTGTGGGCGCCGACGCCGTCGACGGTGCGCTCATCCTTCACCTCGTCATCGACGGTGATCCGGCACGACAGCGTGCTGCCATCGCCCTGCCCGGAAATGGTCGGGAACACCGACGGCGCGGTGGTGCTCAGCGTGATCTCCCACGGCAGCGTCACATTGTCGGCGCGCACCGGGCGAGCATCGAGATCCATGTAGTTCACATTGGCCGTCGCCCCGGGCTCACCCCACACCTCGTACTTGACGACCTTCGGGTCGAACGGCTCGGTGTCATCGGAGGCGCTGTTCTCGGTCGAGATGTAGCCGGGCCCGGTCCCGAAAAAGGTGCGCACCCGCATCACGGTGAACGTCGCCACCAGGACCACCGCCACGATGACCAGAGGGATCCACGCGCGTTTCAGAATCGTCGTCATCGTGAATCGAGTTCCCCGCTGCCTTCTCACCTCGTCGCGACCTCGGGAGTCGTTCAAGCCCGGTGCAGGCCGGCGACTTTGAAAACTCTCACCTTCGCCACAGGTTAGCTTAGGTAAGCGAGAGCTTAGCTCATATAACAGAGTTGCGTCGCATCGATATTGTGCAGTCGCACAGCGCGCCGGCCGGTGCTCGTTCTCGTGCCCTCTAGCAGCGGCGATGTCACATCGCACCACGCTCGCAGGTGCCGGTGTGCGGACTCGACGAAGCTTTCAGCAACCTCTCAGCCAGCCTTCAGGTCGGCCTCCGCGAGGCTGCGGGGTCGCCCCTGTGACGGCACCCACGGAATTCCGGATTGCGCCGCATCGGGCCTACCCTTGTCGGTCATGGGGTTCACAAAGCCGATGATCACCGCTGCCGGGTTGGCGTTCGCCGGATTGATCGCCGCGGGTCCGGCGGTTGCCGAGCCCGCCGAGCCGGCGCCACCGGCTCCGCCCGTGAGCTCGGAACCGGCACCCGACGGGCCGCCGGCCGCGCCGCTGAACGTCATCGACAAGGACGGCACCTACCAGGTCGGAACCGATATCGTGCCCGGCGTCTATGCCTCGGCCGGTCCGTTCCCCGAGGGCACCTGCTCCTGGCGGCGGATGGCACCGGTCGTCACCGAGGGCGAGCCCGGCGAGACGCTGGACCGGGCCTTCACCAAACAGCCCCAGATCGTCGAGATCAAAGCCGACGACGGTTCGTTCAAAACCACCGGGTGTCAGACCTGGACGCTGACCAACCAGCCGCCGCCCGCGCCCGGGATGTCTCCGGTGATGGCCGCGCTGCAGTGGAAGCTCTACATGGACACGCTGAACCGCAACGCCGCGCAGTTCGAGGCAAACCCGCCGCAACCTGCACCCGCGCCGCCCGTCGCGCCCGGATCGTAAAGCTTCAGCAACGGCCCAATTTCGGCCTCACCCAGCCGAACCGGTAGCGCTGATATTCTTCGATCACTGCCGGCTGCCTGGACGTTGGGGAGCGGTCCGCCCGGCCAGCGCGCGTAAGCGTAAGTGAAAAGCCGGAACTCGGGGAAAGAGTGTTGTGCGTAGCGGAGAAATCAAGGCCCTCACCGGTCTTCGTTTCTTCGCCGCAATCTGGGTGGTGTTGTTCCACTTCCGCCCGCTGCTTGCGCAGGCGGTGCCGGATGTCAGTTCCGCGTTGGCGCCCGTGCTCGACAGCGGCGCACAGGGCGTCGATCTTTTCTTCATCCTGAGCGGTTTCGTACTGGCCTGGAACTATCTGGACCGGATGGGCCCGTCCTGGTCGACACGTGACACCCTGCATTTCCTGTGGATGCGGCTGGCCAGGGTGTGGCCGGTCTATCTGGTGACGCTGCATCTGGCCGCGCTGTGGATCATCTTCACCCTCAACGTCGGGCACGTCCCGGCAGAAAACGCCGACACCCTGACCGCGACCAGCTACGTACGTCAGCTCTTCCTGGTGCAACTGTGGTTCCAGCCGTACTTCGACGGCTCCAGCTGGGACGGCCCGGCCTGGTCGATCAGCGCCGAGTGGCTGGCGTACCTGACCTTCGGCTTCCTGGCGCTGGTCATCTTCCGGCTGGCGCGGGCCACCCGCGCGCGCAGCCTGCTTCTGCTGTCGTTCGCGACGACCTTGCCGCCGGTGATGTTCCTGCTGGCCAGCGGCCAGTTCTATACGCCGTGGAGCTGGCTACCGCGCATCCTGCTGCAGTTCACCGCCGGAGCGATCGCATGCGCGGCGGTGCGCCGACTCGATCCCAGCCATCGCACGCGGATGCTGGCCGGCGTGTGTTCGATTCTCCTACTCGGGACGATCGTCGGCACGCTGTACTGGCTGGACGGGCATCCCATTCCCGGGGTGATGGACAGTGGCGGCGTGGTGGATCTGCTGTTCGTCCCGCTGGTCGTGATGCTGTCCATCGGGTCGGGCACGCTGACCGCGCTGCTGTCGACCCGCATTCTGGTCTATGGCGGGCAGATCTCGTTCAGCCTGTACATGGTTCATGAACTGGTGCACACCGCGTGGAACTGGGCGGCAGAGCAGTTCGAGCTGGTGTTGGCAGGGCCGGCCGGGCCGTGGTTGTTGACGGCGATCTTCGCAGTGACGCTGGCCTGTTCGGCGCTGCTGTATCACGTGGTGGAGGAGCCGGCCCGGCACTGGATGCGCCGCATGGTGGACATCCGGGGAACGGTGCCCAGAATGCAGGCGACCGACACCGACCGCACCGAGTCGAAATTGTCGGCCTGACGCGAATACTTCTGTGCGGCAGTTTATCTGCGTGGTCCAGTAGGCTTACGCGGGTACTTCAAGCAGGAGGATGTCGTGCGTCGTGTGGCCGGTCTGGTGGTCTCGCTTGCGCTGTTGGTCACCGCGGTCTCGCCCGCTGCACCGTCGGTGCAGCTCGCCGGGAGGGAAACAGCGCTCAGCCGGATCGCCGTCATCAGCGACTCCTACACCACCGGCACCGATCTCGGCGGCCTCGGCGTCAATGGCTGGCCGGCGTTGGCCTGGCGGATCCTGGCCGATCAGGGCAGGACGGTCACGGCCGATATCGCTGCCGAGGGGCGTGCCGGTTACGGGGTGCGTGGCGATCACAACAGCACGTTCGGAGACTTGACCGCTCGGGCGGTCCGGCCCGATGACGCCCTGGTGGTGTTCTTCGGGTCCCGTAACGATCAGCCGGTCGAGGCGGTAGATGTGGCCGGATTGGCCAGAAGTGCTTTCGATCTCGCGCGGCACCGGGCGCCGACGGCGCGCTTGCTGGTGATCGGGCCGCCGTGGCCCACCCCAGACGTTCCCGTGCGGATCACTCAGATCCGGGACGCCCTGTCCATCGTCGCCATGGCGTCGGGGGCACGATTCGTGGATCCGCTCGCCGAAGGCTGGTTTGTGGGCAGACCCGACCTGATCGCCGTCGACGGGGTGCACCCCACCGATGTCGGGCACCGCTATCTGGCCGAGCGGATCGCCGGGCTCATTGCGGCGGAGCTGCCTCCGGTCCGCTAGGCGTGCGCGCGGCGGCGTGCCTTGTCCTTCAACGGTTCCGGCAAGGCGTCGGCGACGAGCAGTGACGGCAGCAGACCCGGATCCTTCATCATCGCGCGGAACACCAGCGCGATTGTCACATCATGGCCGGGACGCTCGAGGATCTCGATCGAATCTCCGGCACGCACCACTCCGGGCGCGATGATGCGCAGATAGGCGCCGGGCACACCGCGATCGGTGAACCTCTTGATCCAGCCGTCGATCTCCAGCCACGACGAGAACGTCCGGCACGGTGTGCGGGGCCGAGTCACCTCCAGGACCAGTCCGCCGTCTCCGACGCGCCAACGTTCACCGATGACCGCATTGGTGACGTCGATACCCGCCGTGGTCAGGTTCTCCCCGAAGACGCCGTTGCCGATCTGCCGGTCGAGTTCGCTCTCCCAGGCATCGAGATCCTCCCTGGCGTAGGCGTACACGGCTTGATCGTCGCCGCCGTGGTGCTTCTGCTCGCTCACCAGATCGCCTACCAGCCCGCTGCCCAGACCGCCACGCATGGGACCGGGTGGACGCACCTCGACGGCGGCATCGGTGGGGCGCTTGTCGATGCCGGTCGGCTTCTTGCGGGTGTCGGGGTTGGTCCGCGGATGGGCGATGTTCACTGTCAGCACGCTCGACATGCGGTCAGCCTAGTGGCCCCCGGTCGGTACGGCCGGGCGCATAACCTGACACTCATGTTCGTCACTCCGCACTACGGCGACGGCGCCCTCGCCGATCTGGTCCCCTCGGTGCTCGGTGTCCTGGGGGTGGCCGGGGAAACCGACCGCGTCGGACTGGGGCTCGACGGCGTGCGGCGGGTGGCGATCCTGCTCATCGACGGGATGGGCGCTGAACTGGTCGAGGCCCGCCGCGAGGTCGCGCCGTTTCTGGCGGCCCGGCCCGCGCAGTCGCTGACGGCGGGGTTTCCCAGCACCACGGCGGCCAGTCTGGCCTCGCTGGGCACCGGTCTGCCCGCCGGGGAGCACGGCCTGGTCGGTTACCTGCTGGCGGTGCCCGATCATGATCGGTTGATGAACCCGCTCAAGTGGCGGCTGATGGGCGAGGGACCGAAGGTCGATCTGCTCAAAGAGATTGTTCCCGAGCAGTTTCAGCCGGTGGCGACGGCCTTCGAGCGGGCAGCTGCCGACGGCGTGGTGGTGACGCAGGTGGCGCCGATGTATCAGGCGGGTTCGGGTCTGACCCGGGCGGCATTGCGCGGCGGCGAGTTCCGGCCCACCTTTTCGTCCGGAGATCTGGTCGACGGGGTGGTCGGTGCGCTCGGTGCGGGGGATCGCAGCCTCGTCTACGCCTACCACGGGGACCTGGATCTGACGGGTCACGTGCGCGGGCCTGGCTCGGAATCGTGGGCGCTGGAACTGCAGCAGATCGACCTGACCGTCCGCCTCATCGCCGAACGGTTGCCGCCCGGTTCCGCCCTGATCGTCACCGCGGACCACGGCATGGTGCACGTCGATGATCCGGTCGACTTCGATCAGCGCGCCGAACTGCGCGCCGGTGTGCGGGGGCTGGGCGGGGAACCGCGTGCGCGGCATGTGTACACCGAACCCGGGGCCGCCCCGGATGTGGCGGCGGCCTGGCGGGCTGGGCTCGGTGCTGACTTCACCGTCCTCACCAGGGCCGAGGTGATCGGCGCAGGCTGGTTCGGCCCGACCGTGCACGCGCGCGTCGAACCCCGCATCGGAGATGTGGTGGTGGTGGCCAACGGTGATCGGGCCATCATCCGATCGGGTGCCGAACCGCTGCAGTCGCAGCTGGTCGGTCATCACGGATCGCTGACACCGGCCGAAATGCTGGTGCCGCTGTACACGATTCGATGATGCCCCCGCCGCAGGTTCGACCATTTCGCCGTCGCTGCGCTCGTCCCGGCAAGAACTCGGCTAGCGTGCAGGTCTTGTGCAGACGCTGATCGATCTGGACACCGCACCGGTGTTCGCCATCCCCATGCGCGACGGCGCCACCATGCACGAGGGCGTCCTCGTGGAGGGACCGCAGGGCTGGGGGGAGTTCAGCCCACCGCCCGGGTGCCCAGACCATCTGCTCGTGCGCTGGCTCACCGCCGCCACCGAACCCGGCACCGTCGGCTGGCCGGATGCCCGGCGCGGACGGGTGCCGGTCGCCGTGACCGTCCCCGTGACGGACCCGGCGCGGGCCCACGACCTGGTCGCGGCCTCGGGCTGCCGGACGGCTGCGGTCGAGGTGGCCGACCCGGCCTGCACGCTCGGAGACGATGTCGCGCGAATTGCCGCGGTGCGCGACGCGCTCGGCCCGGACGGTGCCATCCGCTGTGACGCCAAGGGCAGGTGGTCGGTCGAGGCTGCGGTGACCGCGGTCCCGGCGCTCGATCGCGCCGCGGGCGGACTCGAGTTCGTCGAGCAGCCGTGCCGGAGCATCGCGGAACTCTCCGCGGTGCGACGACGGGTCGATGTCCGGATCGCCATCGTCGATTCGTTGGAGCGGGCGCTGGGCGATCCGGGGCTGGCCGAGGCCGCTGATATCGCCGTGCTGCACTGCGGTTCGCTCGGCGGGGCCCGACGGGCGCTGCGCATCGCCGAATCGTGCGGGCTGCCGTGCTCCGTCACCTCGGGGGTGGAGACCAGCATCGGGGTGGCGGTCGGTGTCGCGCTGGCCGGCGCACTGCCCGAGCTGCCGTTCGCCGGCACCCTGGGCTCGGGCTCGTTGCTGGACGGGGACCTGGTGGCAGACTCGCGCAGGCTGGTTCCGGTCGATGGATTTCTGCCGGTCGCGCCCATGTCGCCGGCGCCGCTGTCGGAGCTGTTGGACCGATATTCGGTCACCGATCCGGCCCGAATCCGGTGGTGGCGTTCACGGCTGGAAAGCGCGATTGCACAATGAGGAGATGATTTCGGTGTCCGAACCGGCGGTCCTGCTCGGGCAGGCCCTTGCGCCGTCCAACCGCGTCGACCCCTACCCGGCGTACCGCGCGCTGCGCGAACACGGTCCGCTGCAGATCCCCGAGATCAGCCTGACGGTGTTGACCTCGTACGCCGACTGCGACGCCGTGATCCGACATCCGGCGGCGTCGAGTGACCGGATGAAGTCGGCCATCGCGCAACGCCAGATCGCCGCCGGTGAGGAACCGCGACCGTTCGGGCTGGCCGGACTGGTCGACAAGCGCCGCACCCCGGCCTTCCTTTTCCTCGATCCGCCCGACCACACCCGGCTGCGCAAACTGGTGGCCAAGGCATTTGCGCCGCGGGTCATCAACGAGCTGCGCAACGAGATCGTCGCCACCGTCGACGGCCTACTCGACGCCGCGGAGGAGCGCGGCGAGTTCGATGCCGTCAGCGGCCTGGCCTACCCGGTCGCGGTGGCGGTGATCTGCCGCCTGCTCGGTGTGCCGGTTGAGGATGAACCCAAGTTTGGGCACGCCTCCACCCTGCTCGCGCAGACCGTGGACCCGTTCCTCACCGCGACCGGCGATGTGCCGGAAGGGTTCACCGACCGCATCGAGGCCGGGAAATGGCTGCGGAAGTACTTCCGTGAGCTGATCAGCCGCCGCCGGAGCAGTCCCGGCGACGACCTGATATCGGCGATGATCGCGGTCGAGGAGTCCGGTGATCAGCTCAGCGAGGACGAGATCATCTCGACCTGCAATCTGCTGCTGATCGCCGGGCACGAGTCGACGGTGAGCCTGATGGCGACGTCGGTGCTGGCGATGCTGCGCGATCGCACGCAGTGGGCGGCACTGGGGGCCGATCCGTCGAGAGCGCTGCGCGTCATCGAGGAGACGCTGCGTTTCGATCCGCCTGCTCAGCTGTTGGGCCGTGTCGCGGCCGAGGAGATGCGGCTGGGGGACACCGTGATTCCCCAGGGCGACACCATCATCGTGCTGTTGGCCGCCGCGCACCGTGACCCGGCGGCGAACGCGAACCCCGATGTCTTCGATCCCGACCGGGCCGCTATCAGGCATCTGGGGTTCGGGCACGGCGCCCACTTCTGTCTCGGTGCGCCGCTGGTACGGCTGGAGGCATCAATCGCCTTGTCCGCCGTGACAAAGCGTTTCCCGAAGGCCGAACTCGGTGGTGACCCGCAGTACAAACCGAATGTGACGCTGCGCGGCATGCTGTCGTTGCCGGTCAGCGTGTCGGGCTGAGCGGCATCGCCTCTGCGCGGTCAGAAGGGCGGCGGATCGCTGTTGTTGTCGGCGCGCTTGAGCGCGCGTTCGAGTTGGTTGCGTGCGCGTTCGGTGTTGATGCGCTGCGCGCGGTCTTGGGCGCGGGTGCGTTGTCGGAGCGGCATCGCTTTTCGACGGGGCCCGGTGGTGTCGCGGTCGGTGTCGTCGATGAGGGTGATCGCGCGTTTTCGCGGGATGGGTGTGTCAATGTTCCAGTGTGGGAACAGGATTGCCGCGCCGGGGGCCTTCTGGTAGCTGTGTCCGGTGGGTGCTGTCCACTGGATGCTGCCGTCGGGTTTCGCGGTGGGTGTCCAGCCGCTGAAGGTTTTGACCAAATGATGCAGACGGCATAGCGGCGCCAAGTTGCCGGGGTGGGTGGCTCCGGCCGGCCACGGGGTCAGGTGGTCGAGGTCGCAGCGGTGCGCGGCCCGGTTGCAGCCGGGGAAGCTGCAGGTCATGGCACGCATCCGGACGAACGCGGTCAGGGCGGCCGACGGCCGGTACTGCCGTTCGGCGGGTAGATCGGCGATCTCCGATAGCGGTTTCACGGTGGCGCCGCCGGCGACCAGCTCGGCCAGCATGGCGGCGGGGATGATGGCGCCATCGAGCATCACCCCGGGGCTGGGATTGCACACCGCAGGTTGGGCGCCGGCCGCGGGCGCGGGGCGGGCGTTGGCCGCAGGGGCGGCGGGTCCCGCGGGTTCGGTGCTGGCCGCCGGCGCGGCGGGTTCGGATGGTCCCGCGGGTTCGGACTCCGCGGCCGGTGTCTGCGGCTCGCGCTCGGGTGCAGCGGGTTCGGTCTCCGCAGTCTCAGGCGGTTGCGGCTCGGAGTCCGGGGTGCCCGCGGTGCCCGGCGTGGTCTGCGGCGGGGTGTCTTCACTGGCGGCGGGCGCCTGGTCGGTGAGCGCATAGATGGTGACTGCGCCCGCGCGCGGATCCTTCCCGCTGCCCTCACAGCCGGTGTCCCCGCACTCACAGGCCAGCCGCTCCAGGGCGGGCCCGACCACACCGAGTGCAGCCAGGGCCGCGGCACGCAGCTCCCCGCGGCGGCGCGGATCATTCGAGCAGACGGTGTCGGCCAGGGCGTCGAGGCGCTGTTCCAGGATCTTCTTGTCGGTGACCCGCAGCCGTCCCCAGAACGAGGCCACCCCGTTCGGGTCGTCCTTGTCGTCGAACTCGACATAGAGGTCTTTGGCGGCCCGCCGGGAGCGCACGACGGCTTCGGGGTCGAATTTCTCCACCCAGAGGTCCACCGCGCCGATCAGTTGTTTCTCCGAATGCGCCCCATACTCGCCTGCTTCGCCGGAGATGGCGGTGTCGATCAACACCAGCGCGTCCTCGTCGACGACCAGATGGGTGCGCCAGGTGATCGCATCGATCACCGTCGCCGAGATCGCACCGGTGGCGAACAGGGCCGCGGTGCGGGGTAGCCGGTCGCGCAACGCTTGGGCGATGCGCATCTGCTTGGACGCGGCATAAGGGTTGAGGTTGCAGGCCGCCGCGACCGCGGCCTGGGCCCACGCCCAGCCATCAATGACCTGATGAGCAGCCGTGTCGTCCTCGTCATCGCACTGGCGGGCCACCACTTCGCCGATCAACGCCAACCGCTGCGCAGCGGCCCTGGCCTCGGTCTGGGTCATCGTCGTGACCGCGCAGATGAGCGCCTCATCGCTCAACGCGGCGAGTGCGACCCGATCCAGAGCTTCGAACATATGTGCGATACTACCGACCGGGTCGGACATTGACAGCAGCATTCGCGCGGCCGTGGATGAACGGGATTCGGGCTATTGCTGGACTGCTTTGGCAACGGCCACGCAGGTGGTCAGCCACTTCGCGTCCGGTACCTCGTTCTCGGTGAGTTCCCACATCGCGTTGTGCATCATCCGCACGATCACCCACGCCCGCGCGCGGTCGACGTCCAACCCGGCGGCCTCGGACAGGGTGTAGAAGCGGCGCCGCACGCCTTCGCGGACATAACCGGCAAGCTCGTCCCAGCGGTCCCACAACATCGGCGCGACCTCGTAGTGGGGATCGCCGCTCATCGGCTTCGGATCGATCACCAGCCACGGTTCGCGGTCGCCGGCCAGCACGTTCTCGTAGTGCAGGTCGCCGTGGATGAGCGTGCCGGTGCTGGCCGGGTCGGACACGAAATCGGCGCCCAGTGACAGCGCCTGCTCCACGAGCCGGTGCGGCAGCGCGGCGCTGCGCGGCAGCTGCGCCAGGTCGGTGTTCCATTTCTCGATGAACCCGACCAGCGGACGCAGCTGCGGCAGGGCGGGGACGTGGATTCGCTCGTACAGTCCGGCGACGATCTCACACGCCTCCAGGTCCCAGACGTCGTTGAGGTTGCGGGCATGCAGCCGCTCCAGCAGCATTGCGCGGCGGTGAGGGTTGGCGCGCAGCAGGCGCACGGTTCCCTGGCCGTCCCAGCGGCGCAGCGCCAGGTGTTCGTGTTCGGATTCGTCGTCGGGGAAAGCGATTTTGAGCATGGTGGATTCACCGTCTCCGGCACGGACCGGCAGCACGATCGAGCAGAATCCGTATTGGGGTGCACCGTTCGCGGTGAGATCCCACTCCTGAAGCTGGCTGCTGACCGACCTGGGCAGGTCGTCGACCCAACGCTGCCATTCGTGTCCGCGGGCGGCCATCGCGAGGACCGCGTCGGGCAGGACGATCACGATTCGATGGTGCCATGCATCGTCACATACCCCTGTGGCACCCGAGCGCTCCAGTCTTTGACAGACTGGTGGCCATGGCACAGATCACCATCAAGGGAAACCCCATCAACACGGCCGGCGAGCTGCCCGCAGTCGGCACGTCCGCTCCGGCATTCACCCTGGTCGGTACCGACCTCGGTGCGGTCACCAGTGACCAGTTCAGCGGCAAGGCCGTACTGCTCAACATCTTCCCGTCGGTGGACACCCCGGTGTGCGCGACGAGTGTCCGGACGTTCAACGAGCGCGCCGCATCGACCGGCGCGGCGGTGCTGAACGTGTCGAAGGATCTGCCGTTCGCGCAGAGCCGTTTCTGCGGTGCCGAGGGCATCGAGAACGTGGTGACGGCCTCGGCGTTCCGGGACAGCTTCGGCGAGGACTACGGGATCGTCCTCGTCGACGGGCCGTTCGCCGGCCTGCTGGGCCGCGCCGTCGTGGTGATCGGTGCCGACGGCAACGTCGCCTACGCGGAGCTGGTTCCCGAGATCGCGCAGGAACCCAACTACGATGCCGCGCTCGCCGCACTGAAGTAATCCGGCTTGCCGCAACGGCACCGGTCAGCACGGCCTTCGGGTCGCGCGGACCGGTGCCGTTCTGCATTCTGCGAACCGTCGCGATGGTGTCGGCACGGTCGCGGATCGATTACGGCCCGGGTACGGGAGTCTCTTTCCGGTCACGGATCTGCATCTCATTTGCGCTGTCCCGCAGTCGAATTGGGAAACAGTTGAATCGGTCGGTAGAAATAGCGGTGACGCCCGTCAATTATGGGTCGTCGCGGTATCCGCCCTGATCGAAAGAGTTGACGACCCGATGAGACGCTTCTGTGCCCTGCTGCTCGGCCTGGCTGTGTTGACAGTGACTCCTGGTGTCGCATCGGCCGATCCATTCAATACCCGCCCAGCTCGCAACCAGCAGGCGGTCGATTACGTGATCGCGCGGGCGCTGGCCCAACGTGGCGTGCCGTTCGCCTACGGCGGTGGTGACGCGAACGGTCCCACCCGTGGCGTCGTCCGCGAGACCCCGGCCGCAGCGGAACCGGCTGCCGCCGCCATCCCCGGCGGGGTACCCGGCCTGAACTTCCCCGGGCTGGCGCCACCGGCCCCGGTCGCGTCGCCGCTCGTTCCGAGCCTTCCGGCGACCCCTGATCCGGCTGCCAACGTGGTGGGGTTCGACGCCTCGGGCATCATCGTCTACGCCTTCGCCGGTGTCGGGGTGAAGCTGCCGCGCTCGTCCGGCGAGATGTACAAGGTCGGCCAGAAGGTGTTGCCGGACCAAGCGCTGCCCGGCGATCTGATCTTCTTCGGCCCGGAGGGCACGCAGAGCGTGGCGCTGTTCGTGGGCAACGGGCAGATGCTGGAAGCCACCGATTCGGGAGTCGCGGTCTCGGCCGTGCGCACCGGCTCGATGACTCCCTATCTGGTGCGCATCATCGCTTGAGTCGGGCCGCAGCCCTTACCCGACGGGTAGCGAGTCGTCGCGCTGCAGGACGAAGAAATACGGGCGCTTGCCGCCCCGGTAGTCCATCGCGCCGATCACGGTGTCTTCGGAGACCTTGCGGAAGACGTCGTTGATCGGGAGATTGTCGTAGATCATTGTCGCGCTGTCGATTCCGCGGTATCGGGTGGTGCGCAGCCGAGCCTTGGGCGCCTTGGTGCGCAGTGCGGGCCGCAAGGCCGAGATGGGCTGAACCAGGGACAGGTTGCGCACCAGCGGCACCTTCGTGGCGATGCCCAGGCCGCCGAACGCGAGCACTGGGTTCAACGCCCACAGGGCCGTGCCACCATCTTTAGGGAACAGCAGGGGATGCACGGTCTCGGCATCGACGAACTGTTTTCCCCACCAACCACTGGCTGCAAGCAGTCCGTCCATCGGGTGCTTGGTCGGCAGTTCGGCGCCGTGCCAGGTGCCGATCATGAAATCGGGTTCGACACCGGGGGCGGCGTCGAACATGGCGAGCGCCTCCGCTGTCGTCGTCGGCACGGTGGTCAGAATGTCCTCGGCAAGCATGACCGCACCTTACTTGACACATGTCAAGTTCTCAACGCCGATTCGCCTGCCTTCTCGTCATGCAGCAGCACGAAACGAGCCGCTTCGGTACGCGACGCGACGCCGAGTTTTCGGTAGGCGCGGTAGAGGTGGTTGGCCACCGTTTTTGCACTCAGGCCGAGTCGCTTGGCGATCTGTTGGTTCGTCAGTCCGTTGGCGACCTCGGTCAGTACCCGGGATTCCGCTTCGGTGAGCGCGCTGAGCTCGGGGGTACGCCGGTCGACCTTCGCTGCCCATGCGGCAGCGCCAAGTCTGCTGAATCCGTTGCGCGCCTCGGCACGTGCGTGCTCGCGGTCCGTCGCGTCATCGGCCAACCGCGCGATGTCATGGAAGGTGCGCGCCCGGTCGAAGGCGTCGTGCGCGGGATCATAGATCGCCGTTGCCTGGTGGAGAAGGCGAAGTGATCCTGCCGGATCGGTACCGCGGCGCAGTAGTGCCTCGGCGCGGCAGGCGGTGGCCTTGGTCCATCGGCTGGACCCGACGGCTGCCGCAACCGTCTGGAGGTGCTCCACCACCGGTCGCGCGTCGTCGCTGCGCCCCAGTGCGAGGTAGGCCTCGACCAGGTCGACGTGCCAGCGGGCCAGCTGCGGGGCGAGGAGTCCGCCGACCTGTTCGAATGCCCAACACTCGGAAAGCGCGGCGACCGCGTCGTCGGGCCGACGTGCGGTCAACGCGGCCAGTCCCGCATTGGCCAACAGAAAGTAACGCGCGCCGAAGGTGGACAGTTCATCGGAGATCGCGAAGCCGAGTTCCAGGTCTGCGGCGGACGTGTGGTCATCACCGCGGATAGCGTGCACCCGCGCACGTAGCGAGAGCCAGAACGGCGCGAACGCCCGTTGGCCGGTTGCCAGGCTGAGCGCAGTCGCCTCATCCAGACACATCAGGGCGTCATCGAAGCGCGATGCGCGAACATAGGTTTCGCCGAGCGCGCCGAACACCATGGCCAGCGCAGACCGCGCTCCCTCGCCCCGCAACTGAGCGCTGAGTTCGGTCAGCGCCGCCGCCGAGGCCTCGTATCGTTCGGCGATCGACAACGCCCGCCCGTAATGCAGGCCGATCATCGGGTCGGAGGTGACGGCGGCGACGAGGTCCAATTCCTCCGGTATGCCATCGACGAGTTCGTCCGATCGATTCTCGTGCCGGGCGCTGAGGGCATGGGCGAGGATCACCCGCGCCACATGGGAATCGGTCGAGAGTGGATCGCTGAGAGCGACCGCCGCCGTGGCGGTCTCGATGATCTCGCTGACCATCCCGAGCATTCCCAGCGGTATGGCCATCCGGGCGTGCACCATGCCGGCCTCGGCCGGTGAGGCCACGATGGCGCATTCCTTGAGACGGTGCAACGCCATCGCCGGCGCGCCGCCCACCGCTTCCAGCGTGGCAAGCAACACCGTCGCCGCGACGTGTAGTTCGTGGGATGCGGGATCTGCCAACACCGTTTCTAGCCGGTACCGCGCAGAGTCGGTCTGTCCGGCCGTAGCCAATTGCCGGGCAGCCAGCACCCTCAGCTCGGCGCGGCGGGAGTCATCGCCGGTCAGATCGATGGCACGGTCCAGGAGACGTGCGGCCGGCTCCGTGCCGCCTCTGGACCGAAGTGTGCGCGCTGCGCCGACGAGCTCGTCAACCAAGGCTTCGTCCGGTCCCAGGGTGCCGTGCGCGCGGTGCACGAGCCGGACGGTGTCCGAAAGTGCCGCGCAGTCGGCGAATTCCAAGTGCAGCCGGCGCTGGTGTTGGTGGGGCATGGCGGCAACGGTCGCGCTGCGCAGCAACGGGTGCTGCAGGGTCAGCCTTCCGGAGCGCAAGGCGGCCAGGCCGCTGTCCTCAAGGGTGTGCAGCGCCGCCTCGGCGATGCCGGGGCGCATCGACCGCAGCACCGACCAGGATCCGTCGGCCGACAGCGAGGCCAACTCCAACAGGGTCCGCCCCGCGGTGCCGGGGCGGGGCAACTGTCGGCTGAACACGGCGCGGAGATCCCCGACGAGTGGAATGTGCTCCGGTAGCAGGTGCGCACCGGACAGTTGCTCCGGTGTCAACGCGTCGGGGAGATGGCGCAGTACCAGTGGATTACCGGCCGCCACATCCAGGAGCTGCTCGATGACCGCCGGGGCGATGGGCACCGTGCTCGCCGCTTCGAGCACCGCGGTGGCGGCCACCCGATCCAGCCCGGTGAGCTCTTCGACGTCGAACCCCTCGGCGAAACTCTCGGCCGACGGAACCCGGCGACCGGTCACCACCACGAAGACGGCGGCATCCGTGGATCTTCGCATGGCCAGGTTCAGGGCTGTTCGGCTGGCGGCATCGGCGTCGTGGATATCGTCAATCAACAGCGTTGTTCCGGCGGCCCTCGACAGTCCGGCGCTGAGGATGTCGGCGACCTGCAAGGCGTCCACCTCGCCGGCCACCGACCCCACCGGTGTCGTGATCGGCAGCACCGCGGCGATCTCGGCGGCGGTGGACATCGGTGCTGCGATATCGCCGCCGCGGCAGCTCACCACATGGGCTGTCGGCCCGATGCGGTGCGCGAGTTGAGCGAGCGCACTTGACTTTCCGATGCCGGGATCGCCGAGCAGCACGAGGGTACGGCCGGCTCCCGTGCAGGACTGCAGCCACGCCTGTTCCAGGCGATCGCCGAGTGTGCCTGCCGATGTCGAACCCACCATGTAGGAGGCAGGCTATCGCAGGTGACGCCGTACGGCGCCGATCGGCAGGACTCAGTTCACCCCGACGAGCTCCCAACGATCGTCTTCGTCGACGCCGCCGGGAGTGACCTTGACCGGACGGGTGTCCCCACGTCGGTCAGCCGCGGTGCATTCGAACGATTCACCGACCTCGACGACCTTGAGCCCCTCGCCGCAGGTCACCGTGACGGCGAATCCTCTGTCGGCAGAGATCTCCTTGGTCAGGCCCACTGCGGTCTGCGACAGATCGAAGATGACGTCGAGGGTGCTGAACTCGACGTTGTCCTCGTCGTCGCTGACGACCACCTGCACTCGCACCGTCGAGCCGTCGACATCGGCGTTGCAGAGGAACGTGTCGCCCGCCTTCGGCGCCTTCTCGGGTTTCTCGCAGGCGACATCGGACACCTCGCGGTCGATCTTCTGGTAGCTCGCATTCAATTCGTCGGTGATGGCGCTCTCCAGCTTCGCGTAATCCGGGCCGCCCGCGGACATCGAGAACGAGCAACTGGCCAGGGCCGCGGGCAGCATCAACAGCATCAGGCGCGATCGATTGGACACCTCACGAGGCTAATCTCCCGTCGTCGGCGGGGGATATGGGTAAAAGTTCTCACCCGGTGATGGCGGCACCGACATAGTCGGCCAGGTGCTGCCCGGTCAGCGTCGAACGGTCGGCCACCAGGTCCCGCGGGGTTCCCTCGAAGACGACCCGCCCGCCGTCGTGTCCGGCGCCCGGGCCCAGGTCGATGATCCAGTCGGCGTGGGCCATCACGGCCTGATGGTGCTCGATCACCACCACCGACTTTCCGGCGTCCACCAGCCTGTCCAGCAGCGCCAGAAGCTGCCCGACATCGGCGAGGTGCAGGCCGGTGGTCGGCTCGTCGAGTATGAAGACCGCACCGTTGTCGGCGCCCTTGTCACTGAGGCGGGCGGCCAGCTTGAGGCGTTGCCGCTCGCCGCCGGACAGGGTGGTCAAGGGCTGGCCGAGGGTCAGGTAGCCCAGCCCGACATCGGACATGTGACCCAGGATCTTCTGTGCTGCGGCCACTTTGGACTCACCGCCGCCGAAATATCCGACGGCTTCGGTCACCGGCATGGCGAGCACCTCGGCGATGTCCTTGCCCGCCAGCGTGTATTCCAGCACCGAAGCCTGGAATCGGCGACCCTCGCACTCTTCGCAGGTGGATTCCACCGTGGCCATCACGCCCAGCTCGGTATAGATGACGCCGGCACCGTTGCAGGTGGGGCAGGCGCCCTCGGAGTTGGAACTGAAAAGGGCGGGCTTGACACCGTTGGCCTTGGCGAACGCTTTGCGGATCGGCTCCAGCAGGCCGGTGTAGGTGGCCGGGTTGCTCCGCCGCGAACCGCGGATCGCGGCCTGATCGATGGTGACGATGCCGTCGAGACCGGCCACCGATCCGTCGATCAGCGAACTCTTACCAGAACCGGCCACCCCGGTGATGACGACCAGGACGCCCAGCGGGATGTCGACGTCGACGTCACGCAGGTTGTGGGTGGCGGCCCCGCGGATCTGCAACGCCCCATTCGGCTCTCGTGCCGACTCCTTCACCGCCGCGCGGTCGTCGAGATGGCGGCCGGTGACCGTGCCGCTCTTTCGCAACGCCGCGAGGCTGCCCTCGAACACCACTTCGCCACCGGCACTGCCGGCACCGGGGCCCAGGTCGACGATATGGTCGGCGACTGCGATCGTTTCCGGCTTGTGCTCGACGACCAGCACGGTGTTGCCCTTGTCCCGCAACTGCAACAGCAGGTTGTTCATCCGTGCGATGTCGTGTGGATGCAGCCCGATGGTCGGCTCGTCGAAGACGTAGGTGACATCGGTCAGTGCCGATCCCAGGTGCCGGATCATCTTCACGCGCTGGGCTTCTCCGCCGGACAGGGTGCCCGCCGGGCGCTCCAGCGACAGGTAACCCAGGCCGATCTCGACGAAGGAATCCAGGGCGTGCCCGAGTGCGGTGAGCAACGGCGTCAACGGCTTTGCCGCCGACTTCTCGGTGAGCGTGCCGACCCACCGGGCGAGATCGGTGATCTGCATGGCGCACACGTCGGCGATGTTGACGCCCTCGATCGTCGATGACCTGGCGGCCTCGGAGAGTCGGGTGCCGCCGCAGTCCGGGCAGGTGGTGAAGGTGACGGCGCGTTCGACGAAGGCCCGGATATGTGGCTGCATCGCGTCCACGTCCTTGGACAGGTACGACTTCTGGATCTGCGGGATCAGTCCCAGATAGGTCAGGTTCACCCCGTCGATCTTGAGCTTGGTGGCCTCCTTGTGCAGCAGAGCCTCGAGTTCCTTGTCGGTGAATGTGTTGATCGGCTTGTCCGGGTCGAAGAAGCCGCAGCCGTTGAAGATTCGGCCGTACCAGCCCTCCATGCTGAAACCCGGGATGGTGAGCGCGCCCCCGTTGAGCGACTTGCTGTCGTCATAGAGGGCGGTCAGATCGATGTCGTTGACGGCGCCCCGCCCCTCGCAGCGCGGGCACATGCCGCCGAGGACGGTGAAATCGCGGCGCTCCTTGACGGTCTTGCCGCCCCTCTCGAACGTCACCGCGCCGGCACCGCTGATCGAGGCGACGTTGAACGAAAAGGCCTGCGGGGAACCGATGTGCGGTGTACCCAACCGGCTGAACAGGATTCGCAACATTCGCCCCGGTGTCTGTGGCGGTACCGACGGTCGAGCGTGGATCGGCGCCCATGCGCTGCTGGTCGACGATGATGGCGGTGGTCAGGCCCTCCAACACGTCGACGTCGGGGCGGGCCATGCTGGGCATGAAACCCTGCACGAATGAGCTGTATGTCTCGTTGATCAGTCGCTGGGATTCGGCGGCGATGGTGTCGAACACCAGCGAGCTCTTGCCGGAGCCGGACACGCCGGTGAACACCGTCAGACGTCGCTTCGGCAGTTCGATATCGACGTTTTTGAGGTTGTTCTCCCGCGCTCCGGTCACCCGGATCAGGTCGTGGCTGTCGGCGGCATGCGGCATGGAGGACGATGTTGCCATGCACTGGATCGTGGACGCCATGAACGTCGTGGGTGCGCGACCGGATGGCTGGTGGAAGGACCGTCGAGGTGCGCTCACCACCTTGATCGGGCAGATCGAGTGCTGGGCGGCGGCGGGCGCCCACGAGGTGACGGTGGTGCTGGAGCGGCCGATGTCACCTCCGCTGCAGTCGGCGGCGATCAGCGTGGCGCATGCGCCGCGGGCGGCAGCGAATTCCGCCGATGACGAGATCGTCCGGCTGGTCGGTGCGGCCGACGCGCCGCGGGACATCACGGTGGTGACCTCCGATGGCGCGCTGGCCGCCCGCGTTCAGGCCGCCGGCGCCGCGACGTTCCCAGCCGGCCGCTTCAGGGAGCTGCTGGACTGATCGGCAACACACCGTCGATAACGCTGGCCAGCAACCCTTTCCGATCGAACTTCCCGCTGGACAGGGTCGGGATCTGATCAGCGGTGGCGATCACCCACCGGGTGGGCACCTTGTAGGCCGACAACTGCTCGCGCGCGAGTTGCCGGACGCCGTCCAGATCCAGAGCCGTCACTGCCGGGACCACCACGGCGCATACCTCCTCACCCCGCTGCGGATGCTGGAGCCCGAGGACCACACACTGCGCGATATCGGGCAGCGCCGAGATCACCGCCTCGACTTCCAGCGGTGACACATTCGCGCCGCCGGCCTTGATCAGGTCGGTGCTGCGGCCCACGTAGAACAGCCGCGGGTCACCGGTTCGCCGGTAGACACGGTCTCCGGTGTGGTACCAGCCATCGGCGTCGAAGACCTCGGCGCGTTCGCGTTTGTTGTAGCCGGCCATCACCCCGACGCCGCGGATCCACAGTTCCCCGATGGTGCCGTCGGGGACGGGCCTGCCGTCGGCATCGACAATGGCGAGATCGGTGTGCACGAATCCGCCCGCGGTCTCGGACATGGTGCGGTGCACCGGAAATCCGTCGGGCACATCGGTCATCGCGATGTCGAGCGGTCCGTCCCGCAGCATCGGTGCGCTGGACAGGTCGCGGTCGGCGAACCCGGGGTGGTCGCGTAACCGCTGGGTGAACGCCGGCCAGCCGATGATGCCGGTGGCACGTTCGGACTCCATCAGGTCCAGGGCGGTCCCCGGGTCGAGTCGCGCCATGACCAGCAACGCGATCGTGTCGTGTAGGGCGCCCATGGCGGCGAGCAGGCCGCCGATCCAGAAGAACGGCATGGCGCAAAGGATTCGGGGCCGGTGCTGGGTCCCGGTGACCGCACGGATCGCGACCGGCCAAGCCGATGTCTGTCGCACCAGGGTGCCGTGAGTGTGCAGGACACCCTTGGGGTCGGCGGTCGAACCGGAGGTGTGCACCATGATCGCCAGGTCGGCCGGGGACACCTCGCCCTCCACCGCGGTGAGCACCTGCGGTGAGACCTGTTGTGTCAGATCGTCCCACCGGGTCGCCCAGTGGTACCCGCTGCCCTCGGTGAGCACGATCCGGCGCAGATACGGTGCGGCGGTGAGCGAGAGGGCGTCACGGTCTTGCCCCCGGAGCTCGGGCAGCGCTGACTCGAAGCGGCCGCCGACATCGGTGCCGAGTACTTCGGCCGGCGCGATCAGCGTGCCGATATCGGCCAGCCGCAGCACCTTGGCGATTTCGGCGGGCGCGTAGAGGGTGCTCAACGGCACCACCAGTGCGCCGATCCGAGACAGCGCCAGCCACCAGCTGATCCAGTCGAGCCCGTTCGGGAAGAACAGTCCGACCCGGCTGCCCTTGCCGACGCCCGCGGCCAACAGCCGGCGGGCGATATCGGCAGAGCTCGCATCGGCCTGTGCGTAGGTCAACCGTCCGTCCGGCGTGATGACATAGGGGTCCTGCCCGGACGCGCGAACCCGGTCGGCCAACAACGCGGGAACAGTCAGCGGCGTTACAACAGTGTGCGGAGTCGTCACCCCTTGATCATCGCCGATGGGTCGCACGCCTCACCGGTCGCCGTACGCGTCGTGCCATCTCCACCATTGGTAGGGCGGGGTCTGGGGGTAACCCGCTGGGGAGTCCTCCCACGATTCCTGACGACCTAGTGCCGTGATGTCCAGATAGCTCCAGGTGGTGCCGAACGCCTCATCGCCGCGGTTGTTGACGAAGTAGGTCCGGAAGATCTGATCGCCCTCGCGGATGAAGGCATTCGTGCCGTGCCACTGGTCGACGCCGAAGTCGGCGTCGAAGGCGACATCCGGTTCGACCACGATGGTGTACCAGGGGATCGTCCAGCCCATCCTGTCCTTGATCCGGGTGATGTCCTGCTGCGAGCCGCGCGACGCGTAGACCAGTGTGGTGCCGCGGGCGTTGAGATGACTGAGGTCGCCCACCTGGTCGGCCATCAATGAGCAACCGGTGCAACCGTGTTCCGGCCAGCCCGCCACTCCGGGGTCCATGAACGCGCGGTAGACGATCAGCTGCCGCCGGCCGTCGAACAGATCGGGCAGGGCAACCCTGCCGTTCGGCCCGTCGAAGGCGTAGTCGTTCCGGACCGGGGTCCACGGCATCCGGCGGCGCTGCGCCGCAAGTGCATCCCGGGCCCGGGTGAGTTCCTTCTCCTTCACCAGCATCTCGGCGTGAGCGGCCGCCCACTCGGCCGCGTTCACTATCGGTGGTGTCTGCATCGTGTGTCCCTACTCCTCGGATGTGCTCATTCATTCAACTGATTTGTTGAATATCAATCGAGCAGACCACAGGTGACCCGATATAGTCAACAGAATGGTTGAAGATCAGCTGCTGGACCGGGCGTATGCCGCACTGGCGGATCCGACGCGTCGCCGATTGCTGGAAGCCTTGCGGGAAGGGGATGCCCGGATCACCGATCTGGCTGCGCCGATGCCGATGACCTTCGCGGGAGTCTCCCGCCATATCGGAGTCCTGGAGACAGCGGGTCTGGTGACCCGCGAAGTGCGTGGCCGTGAACACTGGCTCTCGCTGCGCGATGAGGGGTTGACCCCGGCCGCACAGTGGATGGGGGAGCAGACCGACTTCTGGTCGACTCGCGCCGATGCGCTTGCCGAGCGGTTGCGTCGCAAGAAGGCCGGACGATGACCGAGACGCGCACTGTGCACGTGCAGCGGATCATGCCGGCCGGCCCCGAGGAGGTCTTCGACGAGTGGCTGGACCCGGAATCGTTGCGGGAGTGGATGTGTCCGCGCCCCACCCGATGTGTCACGGTGACCGTCGAACCACGGGTGGGCGGGCTGTTCCGGTTCGACGTCGACGACCGGGGTGCCAGTGTGCTCATCACGGGGCAGTTCGTCCGCATCGAGCGGCCACGGTTGTTGCGCTTCACCTGGACCAACTCGTACTGGGTGGACCCGACGGCCGCCAGCATGGTCACGGTGACCTTCGAACCGGTGCAGGACGGTCAGACCCTGATGTCCATCGAGCACGCCATGCTGCCGCCGGAGGAGTACGAGAACTTCCACGACGGGTGGCTCAAGACCGCCGATCAGCTGGCGGATCTCTTGAACGCCTGACGGTGGATGCTCGCGGCGCGAAAAATCGACCGGCGCCAAATTAGGTCGTCGGACGTGCAGTTGGTAGGCTGGCCCAATACGTCGCACTCGTGAATCGACGTGTCTGTGTTCGGCCGAATCGCGGCCGGGGTCAGTATCACCCCTTTACGGCCTGTGTCGGCATCGCACACCCCCAGAACTCCACTGATTTGAGCGACGATCGGTCGCACAACCAGGCTTGGTCGACATGACGTTCGGCCAGTAAAAAAGAAGAAAGAAGTAAGAACATGGCAGAAGGAACCGTTAAGTGGTTCAACAGCGAAAAGGGCTTCGGCTTCATCGCTCCTGACGGCGGTGCACCGGACGTTTTCGTGCACTACTCCGAGATCCAGGCCGGCGGATTCCGCAACCTGGAGGAGAACCAGCGGGTGAAGTTCGACATCACCCAGGGCGCCAAGGGCCCCCAGGCGGTCGGCGTCACCGGCCTGTAAAGACCTCCTCGAGCCCCCGGACCGATATCACGCTCAGCGTGAGTCGGGCCGGGGGTTTCGTGTCTCTCAACCCTTCGCGATGACTTTCCGCACGCAACCCGGTCTGATCAGTGTCGGTTGACGGTCTGAGGAGGAACGCGTGGCTCAACTGCTGAGAGTGCACAATTTCGCGGTATCGCAAGACGGTTTCGGCGCCGGCCGCGACCAGAGCTTCGAGCGCCCCTTCGGGCACGCGGACCCGGCTGACTTGATGTCCTGGGCCGGTGCCACCGCGAGCTGGCCCAATCGCAAGGATCCCGGTGGCAGCCGGGGTATCGACGACTACTTCACCAGAGACTTCGCCCGCAACATCGGGGCTGAGATCATGGGCCGCAACAAGTTCAGTCCCCATCGCGGCGCCTGGGCTGACCACGACTGGCAAGGCTGGTGGGGCGACGAGCCGCCGTTCCACACCCCGGTCTTCGTGCTGACACATCACCAGCGACCGTCGTTCATCCTGTCGGACACCACGTTTCACTTCATCGACGCCGATCCTGTCACCGCACTGGAGCGGGCCAAAGAGGCCGCCCACGGCAGAGACGTCCGGCTCGGTGGCGGAGCGCAGACGGTCCGGCAGTTCCTGGACGCCGATCTCGTCGACACGTTGCACGTGGCGGTGGCCCCGGTAGAGCTCGGTGGGGGCTCGCGGCTGTGGGAGAGTTCCGATGAACTGCTCGACAGATTCCATCGTGATGTAGTGCCCAGCCCCAGCGGCGTGAGCCACCATCTGTTTTGGCGACGCTGAGCGCCCGGCTTCAATTCCTTTCATGGGACAAGATTCGGAAAACGATGTGACGCTGGTGATCTGGACCGATCTGGCTTTGTTGCCGGACGGGCAAACGACCGCCAACACCGTGGTGTCACCGATTCGCGACGAGATCTACGCGGGCCTCACGCTGGCGTCCTGACGATCAGTATCGTGTCCGGTGATGGTTTTCGATCGGTCTGAAGAAACGGCCCGCGCGCGTCGCAGTCTGCGGGGCGCGCTTCGTGGTCGCCGGGATCCGGCGCCGATCGCCGGACAACGCAGACGCAGCGCCAACCACGTCGGTGACGTGTACACCCGCAAGGTTCTCGACCTGACCATCCGGCTGGCCGAGGTGATGTTGTCATCGGGGTCGGGCACCGCCGATATCGTCGCGACCGCTCAGGATGTGGCTCAGGCATACCAGCTCTCCGACTGCGTCGTCGACATCACCTTCTCCACTATCATCGTTTCGGCGTTGCCGACCGCGGATAGCCCGCCGCTGACCATCGTGCGGTCGGTGCGCGCCCGCGCCACCGACTACACCCGGTTGGCCGAATTGGACACGCTGGTCCGCCGGATCACGTCCGGCGGCGTCACCGTCGATCAGGCCCATGAGGCGATGGACGTCCTCAGTGAGCGTCCACATCCGTATCCGCGCTGGCTGGCCACCGCCGGCTGGGCGGGCTTCGCGCTCGGTATCGCCATGCTGCTCGGCGGCAACTGGCTGGTCTGCATACTGGCGGCGGTCACCTCGGCGGTGATCGACCGGGTCGGGCGGTACCTCAACCGGATCGGCACACCGTTCTTCTTCCAACATGCGGTGGGGGCCGCGATCGCCACCCTGGTGGCGGTGGCCGCCTACCGGTTCGCCGATCAGGGCCCGACGGCGCTGGTGGCCACCGGCATCGTGGTCCTGTTGTCGGGAATGACGCTCGTCGGTTCGGTTCAGGATGCGTTGACCGGCCACATGCTGACGGCCGTGGGGCGCCTGGGCGACGTCATCTTCCTGACCGCGGGGATTGTGGTGGGCATCGTGGCGGCACTGCAGATCGCCACCCTGGCCGGTGTCACCATCGCCCTGCATGTCGATGCCACCGAATCATTCGTGGTGCCGAGCCAACCGCTGCAGATCTTCATCGCCGTGTTCGGTGCCGCTCTGGCCGGAGTGTGTCTGACGCTGGCCAGCTACGCGCCGCTGCGTTCGGTGGTGACCGCCGGGTTCGCGGCCGGTGCGGCCCAATTGGCGCTCATCGGCCTCGGTCATGCCCAGATCGGGCATATTTTCGCCACCGGGATCGCGTCCGTCGGAGTCGGCCTGCTGGCCACGCTGATCTCGATCCGGCGTCAGGCCCCGGCACTGGTGACCGCGACCGCCGGCATCACGCCCATGCTGCCGGGACTGGCGGTGTTCCGGTCGGTGTTCTACTTCGCGGTCGACGAACGATTCCTCGACGGCATCGCCCAGTTGCTGTCGGCCGTGGCGATCGCGCTGGCGATCGGCAGTGGCGTGGTGATGGGGGAGTTGCTGGGCTCACCGCTGCGCTATCGGGCCGGACGAGTCGGCGACTTTCTCCGCATCGAGGGCCCGCCGGGCCTGCGGCGCGCCGTGGGCCGCGTGGTGCGTCTGCAGCCGGCCACCGGTGTACCCGCGTCCCGGGCACAGAGTGTCGCCCTGGAGCCGGAGACGTCGGCCGAGGCTTCCGACAGCGAGGAGCCGCCGCAGGAGGCGGCCGACACCGACCACGGCCGTCCCACGAACTAGCCGCCTACAGCGCGTCCAGCGTCTGGGCGGCCAGCCCGAAGGCCAGCGTCATCCCGAGGCCGGTCGTCACGGTCACCGAGCTGACGGTGGGTTCATGGCTCGCACGCAGCACATCGGTGCGGCCGCTGGAGGCGTAGACGCCCTGCCAGCGCTGCAGCACCTGCAGATGGTCGACCCCGAGGATGCGGCTGACCCCGCCGAGCAGACGCGCGGACACCTGCTCGTCGAGGAAGGGTGGCGCGGTGCGGCCGTAGTGGTGTGAATCGCCGACCAGCAGTGTGCCGTCGGGTCGGCGGGTGAACATCATGTTCGCACCCAGCTCCAGCAGTTCGGGGTTGCCGCGTTCCAGCTCGGCCCGCACCGCCGCTGCGGCAGGCAGGTTCGCCATGCCCTCATACCGCAGCATCGAGGTGCCGGTCAGTACCGCCGAATCCAAGGCGTAGCCGGACGGTGCCCCCACCAGTGCCATCTGCAGCCGGCACCGCAGCACCTCGTTGGCCTCGGCGGTTGCCGGATACAGCCGGTCCAGGTCGTGGCCGACGCACACCAACACGTGCCGTCCGCGCACCACGCCTCGGCTGGTGTGCACCGCGGCATCGGTGCACCGCACGGCATTGGTACGCCAGTGGAATCGCACCCCGGGCTGGGCGGCGAGCCATGCGGCGATGGTGGCAACCGTGGTGCGCGGATCGACCCGCAGATCCGCCGGGAACCAGGCGGCGCCGACGATCGCGGGATCGGGAGTCCGGCCGGGTCCGGTCAGCCTGGCGTTCACCTCATCTGCAGTCAACAACCGGACCGCTTCGGCGCCGCGCGCGTCGCGGAACTCCTCGATCAGAGCGGCTTCGGCGGGACTGCGCGCGAGCACCACGGCGCCCGCCTCCGGCGCCCAGAACCCGCTCTGTGCCGCGGTGCGCAGCCATCCGCGCCGGGACGCCTGGGCGGTCTCCAAGAGGGCGGGGCCCTGCGCGGTGATGCAGGCGTGGCCGAAATTACGGACCGAGGCGCCGACGGCCTCGGAGTCGCGTTCCACGATCTGCACGGTGAGTCCGCGGTGCACGGCCTCGGCAGCGTGCGCGAGGCCGATGATCCCCGCTCCGACGATGACCAGATCGGGGATTGCAGAATTCATGCGGCCATCTTCGGGTGCCCGCGAATCCCGTGGTGCGCGGGGTGGATTCGTTCACCAGGGGTTTGACTGCGCGTCACCTTCGGCGCCGTCGGCATGTTCGGCGTGGGCTATCGGCGACGCCGACGGCGACGAGGCGCTAGCCTTTTGACCCATGACCGATCGACAGCGTGCCGCGACGCGCTCCACCGTCAAGCTCGCGCTGGCGACGACCCTGCTCACCGGGGGCGCGTTGTTCACCGCCGGGCTGGCCGCTGCCGAGCCGGCGCCGCTGGTGCCACCGGGGGACCCGGCCGCGCCGATCCCGGGTCAGCCGGTGGCCGTGAACCCCGACGAATTGGTGGCCGCGCCGCCGGCACCGCCGCCGGTCGGCGCGCCGCCGGTACCGCAGATGACGAACCCGGCCTACGGGCAGGGCTCCGCCGGTGGCGGACTGGGCTATATCAAGGATCTGTGGAATGCGGCCAGGTCGAATGACCCGATGGCCGCGTTCTCCGAGGCTGGGACGGCCGGGATGCCGACCGGTGCACCGCCAGGGGCGGGTCCGGCGCCCAAGTTGCCGCCGGGCTACATGTCATTGACCGATCCGTCGTCGTCGACGCCGTCGTTGCAGGGCACACCGCAGGTCGGTGGGCCGCCGCTGCCGCCGGGGTTCGTCTCGCTGTCGGATCCCAATCCGCCGGCCGAGGCGCTGCCCATCGGTGCACCCGGCGCCGCTCCGGCCGGGGTTCCCGCCCCGGGCGCCCCGGCACCGCCGCCGGTTCCGGCCCCCGCCCCGATGCCCCCGACCATCATTCAGCAGGGTCCGCTGGGCTGATCAGCCCTTTCCGGCCCGCCATTTGTCGAGGACGCGGCGGTCGCGTTTGGTCGGCCGCCCCGCGCCGCGATCGCGCACGGCCACCGGCACCACGGTCGTCGGCGGGGCCACGGGCGTGCGATCCAGGTAGCAGGTCACCGCGTCGGCGGCACCGACCCGCTTCTGGATGACCCGCACCACCTCGACGATCCGGGTGCGATCACCGACCAGGGCTTTGACCGTGTCGCCGGGGACCACGGTCGCCGACGGTTTCGCGACCCGATCGTTGATCCGCACGTGTCCGCCCCGGCAGGCCGTCGCCGCGTCGGGGCGGGTCTTGGTCAGCCGGACCGCCCACAACCAGCGATCCACCCGAGTCGACTCCATGGCTCCATCATCGCGTACGGCGGTCGTTGATCTTGGTCAGGTCGGGGCGCTGTTGCTGCTAGACCTTGCTTGCCGCGTAGGAGGCCGCCTCGTTGGCGATTCCGTTGATCCCGTACATGGCGTGCGCCATCGACGGCATGCCGCCGGGGGTTCCGTCGCAGATGGTGTCACCGGGTGCGCACAGTTCAACGGTCTTCGGCGCATACAACGGACCGACGGTGCTCAACGGGGCGCCGAACTGGTTGAGGAACGCATCGGACGGGTTGCCCAGCAGCACCACCGCGGCCACATTCTCGGACAGGTCGTCCGGCAGCGGATTCGGGATCGAGGACAGGTACTCGTCAGGCACCCCGTCGGGGACGGCGTCGGCCGTGACATAGCCGGCGACCACCGCACCCTGGGAGAATCCGCCGAGTACCACGCGGGTGTCCGGGCACGCCGCAGCGGTCGCCTCGATACGTGAGCCGGCATCTCGGACACCGTCGACCACGTTCTGCCCGAACGCAATTCGGTCCCCGAAGTTGTCGCTGGCGGGATAGTTCACCGGATACACCGACACCGATTTGCCGGGAGTCTGGGCCCGGAACGCATCGACGAAGGCCTGGCCGGTGCCCCCGACGCCGGGCGCCTCGGCGGTGCCGCGGGCGAAGACCACCTCGACGTCGGGGCAGGGCTCAGCGGAGGCGGCCGGGGCGGTGGTTGCGGTCACCAAGCCCGACGCGATCAGGGCACCGGCCCCCAGAAACCGCACGGATTGACGAAGACTCATCAGTGAACTCCTTCGGGATACGGCGCGCGCCTTTGCTGCAGACCGGCCTGCTGGTCTGTACCCGTGATGTTTGCCACTGAAACAGCAGCGGTGAGTTCTGCGGCCCGGTCGGGTCGATATCGGGGCACGGTTTCCTACGAGAGGAGCACACAGCATGGTCATCGTGGCAGGACATATCACCGTCGACCCGGCGCAGCGGGAGACCTATCTGGCCGGATGCGTCAGCGTCGTGGCAGCGGCGCGTCGGGCGGCGGGCTGCCTGGACTTCGCCATCGCTGCCGATCTGGTGGAATCCGGCCGGATCAACATCTTCGAACGTTGGGAATCCCAAGCGGCGGTCGAACAGTTCCGGGGTAGCGGCCCATCCGACGAGCAAGGCACGGCATTGCGGTCGGCGGCGATGGCCGAGTACGACGTTGCCGACGTGCGGAGTCTGAGCTGACCGCCAGGATCAGGCGCCGAGACGGGCGCGGCGGTGACGGCGCGGGCCACGAAGTCCGCCGCCTGCTCGGCCATGCCGTTGGATTTGTAGGAACTGTGTGCACTGCGATCCAGGCCGCCCGGGAAGCAGACCGGGTCTCCCGATGCGCACAGCTGCACCGTCTTCGCCGCGTACTGCGAGCCCACCGTGACGGGCGGCGCGTCGTGGTCGACGAGGTTCAGGAACCAGTTGTCGGGGGTGCCGAACAGCGCCACCGCCGCCACGTGCGGTGACACCGAGGCGGGCATCGGACCGATGCCGTCGGGAAGTGTGAGCCCGGCCGGCACCGTGTCGAAGGTGGTGTACCCCGCGACAGCCGCGCCCTGCGAGTAGCCGCCCAGGACGATCTTGGTGTCCGGGCACGTCGCGGCGATGTTCTCGATCCTGTTGCTGGCATCGGCGATCCCCGCGGTGGCGGCCTGGAAGTCCAGGGACGCCGGGTAGTTCACCCCGTAGATGTCGACGCTGTCGGACCCCAGCCGGCTGGTGAGCGCATCGACGAACGCTTGACCGGTCGCACCGACACCCGGGGCTTCGAACGTGCCGCGGGCGAAGACCACTTCCACATCCGGGCAGGGCGCCGCCGGATCGGCGAACGCCTTGGCGGTCGCCAGCGGTCCCATGGTTGCGGCCAGGAACAACACGGCGGCGGCGGCGTATTCGACGCGGTGCGACCGCGGGGTGTGTGACATCGTGGTGGCCATTTCGATCCTTCGTCTGCGGGGGGCGATCTTGAATGTGGTGATCAGCATCCCGCGATCGCCGCACCCGCACATTGACGCAGACGCCACTACTGGTCTTCCGGCTAGCACTACCACCGGCTCAGCCGACATCCCGGACAAAGGTCATCATTTCGGCCAGTGGGGCACGCATGGTGCGGACGTAGTCGACGGCGGGATCCTCATAGCCGATCGACATCCCGCAGAAGAGCATGAGTTCGGCAGGTGGAGTGAGCGCGTCTTCGACCGATGTGCCCGCCGACTCTGCACTGCCTCATATACGTTCACGCCCCGCCTGCCTCTCTGATCTGCTGGTGAGATCAAGCCTGGGCAGTGGCCGCGCATGGGCGAACCCTTGACATCGCGTGGCCGGTGCGTGGTCCTACACCCGCGCGGCGGCGAAGCCGGCGGCCTCGGTGACCATCCCGTTGGCGGTGTAGAGGTTGTGCGCCACCGGATCCAGTCCGCCCGAGCAGATCGGGTCGTTGACGGCGCACAGGTCGAGAGTCTTGGCCGCGAATGCCGAGCCGACGGGCACGTAGGGCTGGCCGATCAGGAAGAGGAACCGGTCATTGGGTTTGCCGAACAACACCACGGCGTCGACCTGGCCGGCGACATCGGGGGCCAGCGGCGTGGTGGTGCCGAACGCGAACGAGTTCGGCGGAATCGCCGGTGCATCTGCGGTGACGAGCTGGGCGACGGCGGCGCCCTGGGAGAATCCGCCGAGTACCACCTTGGTGTCGGGGCAGTCCGCCGCGAGTTGGCGGATGCGGTTGGCGGCATCGTTGACGCCGATGACCGAGGTGGGCCAGTCGTGGTTCGCCGGATAACTGACCGGGTAGAGGCCGACGGTCTTGTCGCCGACCTGGCTGCGTAGCGCCTCGGTAAAGGCGTTGCCGACGCTGCCTGCGCCCGGGCGCTCGGTGGTGCCCCTGGCGAAGACGACCTCCACGTCGGTGCAGGGTTCAGCGGAGGCGGGTGGCGACCCACCGAGCAGCGTGCCTGCGCCGGTCAGTGCGGCGGTAGCCAGCAGCGCGGCCACTGCTCGGGACTGAACTCGCATCGTTGTCGTGCCCTCCTCGGTGTACGGACGGATCTGCTCGGTGTCGGCAAAATGTCCTTCGCCGACGATGGTAGTGACCGCGTGACACAGCCCACGTCGATCATGAATAGACTCACGTTGTCGGGTCACGCGCACGCGCGGTGCTCGTCAGTTACGAATCTGTTCTCGGTTGTAAGGTTTTTGTAGTGCGTGCCATGCCGTCTCCGGCGGCGCGAGGCAGCTGTTACTTCAGCCCATGTCCGGAAAGGCAACTCGTTGAACGCGGTCCTGGCGCGCACGGCCATTTTTCAGGATGTCGATCCCGACGCGATGGCGGCGCTCGAAGCCGAGCTGGAGTGGATCACGTTCCGACGCAATCACACGGTATTCACCGAGGGAGAGCCCGGCGACCGGTTGTATGTCCTCGTGCAGGGCAAAGTCAAGATCGGCAAGCGTTCGGTGGACGGACGCGAGAGCCTGATCGCGGTGATGGGGCCGGGGGAGACGTTCGGCGAGCTCGCGCTGTTCGACCCGGGGCCGCGAACGGCGACGGTGACCACGCTGACCGAGGTGCGGGTGGCGGCGGTGGCGAGGCAGGCGCTGAGTGGCTGGATCTCCGAGCGCCCCGAGATCTCCGAGCAACTCCTGCGGGTGCTGGCGCGTCGGTTGCGACGCACCAATGACGATCTCTGCGACATGATCTTCACCGATGTGCCCGGGCGGGTGGCCAAGCAGTTGCTCGACCTCGCCAAGCGTTTCGGTAAGACCGAAGGCGATGTGCTGCGGGTGGACCATGAACTGACGCAGCTCGAGCTCGCGCAGTTGGTGGGCTCGTCTCGCGAGACGATCAACAAGGCGCTCTCGGAGTTTGCGAACCGCGGCTGGATTCGTCAGCAGGGCAAGACGGTCTTCGTGCTCGAACCGGCGAAACTGGCCCGCCGGGCCAGGTAGCTAGCGGCCCGGCGGCGCCGACTGTTCGGGTGCGGGCCGACCCCACAACGATCCGATCGCGTTGGCGCGCAGGGCATCCCAGCGCGGGCCGTGCGCCGGCCACGAGTGTTCGGCGCGCCTGACAACACCGGCCGACTGCGTTTTCTCCCCCTCGTTCATGTGGTGTCACTCAACGCCGCGCGGGCACGTCTTCGCAACCGATTTGTTCCACGGGGGTTCCGCGTGGCGGCTGCACGCGTCCACGCCCTCCCGGACTCCTCGGGGAGGGCTGGACGCGGGCTGAGCGTCTAGTTCGAGGCTTCCAGGATCTTGATGGCGAAGATGAGCGTGTCACCCTTCTGGATGCCCGCAGCGGGCTGGCCCTCCGCGTAGCCGTCTGCAGAGGTCATCGCGACCGCCACGGTGGATCCGACCTTCTGGCCGGCGATGGCCTTCTGGAATCCCGGGATGACACCGTCGAGCGGGAAGTCGACGGGAGATCCGGTCTGGTAGCTGCTGTCGAACACCGACCCGTCGCGTCCGTTGACACCCATGTAGCAGACCGACACCGTCGCGGTTTCCGGAACCACCGGCCCGTCGCCGGCCTTCAGGGTCTGGACCTGTGTCTCGGTGACGCTGAACGGCCCTTGCACGTCCACGACCGGCGAGGCGGTGTCAGTGGATCCGGTGACCGCGACGCTGCCCGTGGCGCCAGAAAGCGTCCACTCCGGTGCGCCGGGGGTTGCCGGTGCGGCCGACGGGCACGGGCTCGCAATGGGTGCGTTGTCACCAGCGGTGGCCGGGATGTCGAACACATCGTTGGTGGTGGGGGCGCTGGTCGAGGCTGCACTTTGGGTGTCGGAGCCGCATGCGGACACAGTCATGGCGATGGCCGCAGCACCGGCGAGAAGCGCGATGGAGGAGGAGACGCGAGAGCAATTCACCTTCGCCACGCTACCGCCGCAGCGCTTTCGTTTGGCGAGAAGGCCCGGTCGGCGCACCCGTCATCGACGGCGCGGTGGCGTCGACCGGTGGCCGGTGCGTGCTGAGTTGTTGTGCTGCCGCTGTTTTCGTCGAGTGTTCGCCCGCGCGGGCGCCAAATTGGATTGCGTGCACGCCGCGTTGCCGCCAACATGGAGAACCAGGGGACTGCCCGGCGGGGGCCGGGCGCATCAGGAGGGGGAACGACATGGGGTTTCGCAAAGGTGACATCGTCACTGCTCGTCGACGGATCGAGGGGATCGACGTTCCGGTCGTGCCGGCCGGCGCCACCGGGACGGTGACGACGACAACGTTGTTCGGAGGCCCCAAGCGGGTGCACTTCGAGGTCTCCGACGGCTGGGGGGAGAAGAGCTTCCAGGTGCGGGTGCGCCGGGGAGATGTCGCACCGGGCGACGCAAGCTAGCTTTGGGCGCGGCGGGCTCAGAGCGGGCTGCGCCGGGACGCCGACGCCATACCCAGCCAGGTGTGTCGATTGCCCGCCCAGCACCAGCCCACCTTGGGTGCACCGCGATTCGCGACACCGTCGCGTCCGGTTCCGCCGCTGATCCAGATCGCCGGTGTCCTGGCATCGAGGCCTCGTCGGGCACGTTTGCGCGACGCTATCGTCATGAAACAGTGATTTGCTTCAAGGCGTTCGGGTTCTTGCAACAGCCAGCTGATCCCTTCGGCGATGGTCAACGGGGTGCGTTCCCGTTCGGCGATCACCGGTAGCGACTCCTGGGGGCTCCAGTTGCGCATGTCGTCACCGCGGTCGACGTCATGGACCAGGTACAGCGGCATATCCGGGATCGCGACGCCGGCGATCGGTTCGAAGTCCTCGAGATCGGTCAGATCGGTCACCACGAAGCCGGCCTTGTCGTCATGACGTAGGAGCGGAGCGAGTGCCCGCGCCGGCGCGAGCCGGGGGTGCACGGCAATGACGGCGCCGGGCTCGTCGGGCAGCGCAGCCGCGTATCCGCGTAACTCGTCGGCATTGATCGCGGCGGCCTCCGCAATACCCGCGTCGAGCAACGCGGTGAGCTGGTCGGTCAGGGTCATCGACACTCCAGGGGGATGGGGCGCGCTCCGGGCAGCGCACACCGTACAGTGTACGGAACAACGTACGAGGGGTGTGTGATGCCGCGATCCAAGCCACACGTGAGCGACCCCGTGCGGCTCTCGCAGTTGCTCTGGTCCCAGGATCGGCCGGCCGGCCGATCAGGTCTGTCTCTCGGGATGATCGTGGGTGCCGGAATCGCGGTCGCCCGGCGCGAGGGAGTCGACGCGATCACCATGCGGCGGGTGGCCGCCGAACTCGAGGTCGCTCCGATGAATCTGTACTCACACATACCCGGCAAGGCCGAACTGCTGGAGTTGATGCTCGACGCGTGGGCGGCAGCGGTCTATGAGGCGGACGATCTGCCCGCCGCCCGCCCTGACCGGCGGGCCGCCGCGCTGTTCGTAGCCGAGCGAAACTTCGACGTGGCCGTCGCCCAGCCCTGGACGTTGGAGATTCCCGCCGACCGACTGGTGCCCGGCCCGGGAATGACCGCGAAGTACGAGGCTGAACTGGCTGTTTTCGACGGTGTCGGGCTCACCGATGTCCAGATGGACCACGCGCTGACCGGGTTGCTCGGGCTCGCGTCGGCCATGGCGCGCAACCAGGTCGGGCTCGAACGGGCCCGTGCGGACAGTGACCGCGACGACAATCAGTGGTGGCAGCAGGTGGGGCCGGCGTTGGCCACCGCCATGCGTGGGCGCGAATTCCCGTTGGCCGCGCGGGTGGGAACAGCCGCGTCAGCGGCGGCGGACGCGTCCGCAGATCCCAAGGCGGCACTCGACTACACCGCAGGACTGTTGCTGGATGGACTGGCGGCGACCGGCGCCGATCTGTGACCGATGTCATCGGCGCATCCGACACTCGGTGTGGTCCGATCGGCGGTTGTGGGTATGGGTGGCTGAAGGGATTTCCGTACAACAGGAAGCGCTGAGGAGAAATGGCGAAAGTCGATGTGTCGGTGTCGTCGGATCTGGCGCCGAATCAGGCCTGGAAGTTGGCCTCCGACCTGCAGCGGTTCGACGAGTGGCTGACCATCTTCGCCGGTTGGCGTAGCCCGCCGCCCGCGGCGATCGAGGAGGGCACCCAAGTGTCGTCGTTGATCAAGGTCAAGGGCTTTCGGAACACGATCCATTGGCAAGTCACCGAATACGACGAACCGCGACAGATCCGGCTGCAGGGCCGTGGCCGCGGAGGAGTACAGATCTCGCTGACCATGACCGTGGTCGACGACCGATCGGGCTCCACCTTTCACCTGGTGGCCGGACTTTCCGGGGGGTTGCTCGGCGGACCCGTCGGATCACTGGTCGCCAAGATGATCACCTCCGACGTTCGGAACTCGGTGCAGAATCTCAGCTCATTGCGCTGACCAAAGGCGTTTCCTCCGAACAGCTTGAGGGCCTCGGCGATCATCCGGTGGCCCTGCTGCTCGAACGGTTCGCCACCGACCTGGTGAGCCCACACTGCGGTTCCGATGGCCTCATGCACGGCCGAACATTCGCCCCTGTGCGGACCTGCGCTCCCGGCAACCAACGCTCCAGCAGGGCGGCCTGTCGATCGCTGAGTCGCCCACCATGCCATGACCGCACCGCCGTCACGCTACAGCGGATGCTCGCGCGACAGTGGGGTCAGGCGAAGCGCCTGGCCGAAAAGCGACTGGTCCTATGAATGATGTTGTTCCACAGCATAATTGACGGGCCAGTGAACGGGTCGCGATTTGAGGCGTTTGGCCCGGTCGGGCGGGGGTAAACCGGAACTACCGCAACCTACAGCCCAGCGGGTCGCCGGTGTTTTTGCACGCAATACCTGTGTCACATTGAACCTGTCGGGAGGCACCGTGTTCACTCACAACAAAGATCTTCAATTCGAAGTGCGGGTCAGCGAGCCCGATCCACGATTTGCGTCGTTGCTGATGGAGCAGTTCGGCGGCGCCAATGGTGAACTCACCGCTGCGCTGCAGTATTTCACCCAGGCCTTCGTACTCCGGGAGAAGAACCCCAAGATGTACGACCTGTTCATGGATATCGCCACCGAGGAACTCAGCCACCTCGAAATCGTGGGTACCACCATCACGATGCTGCTCGACGGGCTCAACGACGATCTCAAGATCGCCCATCAACGGTGCGACTGGATGCCCGCAGTGGCCAGTAAGACCGGCAAGGAGCAGGCCATTCACCAAGTCGCCGTAAACCCGATGTTCCTGGTGCTCAGTGGTGGAGGCCCCGACGTCAAGGACTCGGCGGGCAACAACTGGACGGGTGCGTTCATCGATGCCAATGGCGACCCCACCGTTGATCTGCGCAACAATCTGGCCGCGGAGTCGCGGGCGAAGGTCGTCTACGAGTACCTCAAGCAGTTCACCGACGATCCCGGGGTCCAGGACACGTTGACCTTCTTGATGACCCGCGAAGTCGCCCACTACCAACAGTTCACCGCAGCGCTCAACGAACTGCCGGTCAATTTCCCGCCGGGTCAGTTGCCGGGGGACCCGCGTTTTCAGAACGTCGCCTTCAACATGAGCAACGGTGACGGATCGGTGCGCGGTCCGTGGAATGAGGGACAGGGGCCGTGGCCCGACGGTGTCGAATGGGACTACGTCGAAAAGCCCGAAGAGCAGTGGCTGGGAACATCGCTGCGCAATAACACCGGTGCGGAGAAGAATCCCGACGGTCAGCCCGGGGTCGACGCCGATAAACCGTTCACGCACGAGCACCACACCGCCACAACGTGACCAGGATCTATCCGCAGAGGAGTGAGAGATGGATGCATTGACCTTTCTCCGTCAGGATCACAAGAGCGTGCTCGGCATGCTCGAGGTGCTCGACGGCGCACCCGAGGGAAACGGCGCGGCGGCCAGTGGTCTTCGCACCATGGTCACCAATCTGGTGATCGCGGAATCCCAGCACGAGGCGATCGAAGAGCAGTACTTCTGGCCCGCCGTCCGCGACGCGCTCGAAGAGGGTGATGAGCTTGCCGACAAGGCGGTCGAGCAGGAGCAGGCCGGCAAGCAGCTGTTGCAACAGCTGGAGGACAGCGAGCCGGGGGAGCCCGAATACCAAGAGGCACTGAAACAGTTCGTCAAGCTGGGCCGCGACCACATCGCTTTCGAACAGGACATCGTGTGGCCCCGGTTCCAGGCCGCCGTGGCAGAAGAGGAACTGGTCAAGCTGGGTGAGAAGCTGGAACGGGCGAAGAAGGTCGCGCCGACCCGGCCGCACCCGGACACACCACCAAATTCGACGGTGCTGAAGACGATGGGAATGGCAACGGCAACCATGGATCACATCCGTGATGCCGCAACGGGTCGTGCCGCGGACAATCCGCCGGATCCGCAAATTCACTGAGGAAAGAACAGCGGGGCGGCGAGCCGTGTGCAATGGCTCGCCGTCCGGCTTTCTGCGTTCGTTCTTTGCATTGACACGCTGGCACTACATGATGCGGCGCAACGAATCTGGAGAAAAACTTGATAGTGTCCAGAAGACGGGCCACACTCGAGAAGATGGCTGATGTCCCAGGCTCCACTTCGTTACTGCGGGCGGCCGGACTCCGTGTGACCCGGCCCCGGCTGGTCGTGATGGACGCCGTCGAGATGAATGCACACGCCGATACCGACACGATCTTCACCGCCGCACGACGGCAACTCCCGGACATCTCCCGCCAGACCGTGTACGACATCCTGAACGCTCTCACAGCGGTCGGCCTGGCTCGTCGCATCCAGCCCGCCGGAGCCACCGCTCGCTATGAATCCCGCGTCGGCGACAACCACCACCATGTGGTGTGCCGGTCCTGCGGCGTCATCGCCGATGTCGACTGCGCCGTTGGCGAGGCGCCGTGCCTGACCGCTTCCGACGACCTGGGTTTCGATATCGACGAGGCCGAGGTCATCTACTGGGGTCTGTGCCCCGACTGTGTGAGAGCGCGGACCACCTGACTGATCCGACTCCTGATCCGACCATTGTGCAGCCCGCATGAAACCGACGAAAGGCGAGAAGATGACCGACACCTCCGATGCCCGGCCCCCACACTCCGACACCAAGACAGACAGCGGGAGCGAATCCGAGAACCCGGCCATCGACTCACCGCACCCCAAGTCGCATGCCCCGCTGACCAACAAGGACTGGTGGCCGGAGCAGGTCGATGTGTCAGTGCTGCACCGCCAGCCGGCCAAGGGAAACCCGCTGGGTGAAGGCTTCACGTACAGCGAAGAGTTCAAGAAACTCGACGTCGAGGCGCTCAAGGCCGACATGCTTGCGCTGATGACCTCGTCGCAGGACTGGTGGCCTGCGGACTACGGCAGCTACGCCGGTCTGTTCATCCGGATGAGCTGGCACGCCGCCGGTACCTACCGGATCCACGACGGGCGAGGCGGCGGCGGCCAGGGCGCGCAGCGCTTCGCCCCGCTGAACAGCTGGCCCGACAACGCGAACCTCGACAAGGCGCGGCGGCTGCTGTGGCCGATCAAACGCAAGTACGGCAACAAGCTGTCGTGGGCGGACCTGATCGTCTACGCAGGCAACGTCGCCCTCGAGTCGGCGGGCTTCGAAACGTTCGGTTTCGCTTTCGGTCGCGAAGACATCTGGGAACCTGAGGAGATCCTGTACGGCCAGGAGGACACCTGGTTGGGCACCGACAAGCGCTACGGCGGCACCAACGACAGTGACAAGCGCGAGCTGGCTGAGCCGTTCGGCGCCACCACCATGGGGCTGATTTACGTCAATCCTGAAGGGCCCGAGGGGAAGCCGGATCCGCTGGCCGCTGCCCACGATATCCGTGAGACCTTCGGTCGGATGGCGATGAACGACGAGGAGACGGCAGCGCTCATCGTCGGTGGTCACACGCTCGGCAAGACGCACGGCGCCAGCGCCGACGATGTGGGTCCCGAGCCCGAAGGAGCGCCGATCGAGCAACAGGGTCTGGGCTGGAAGTGCCCGTTCGGCACCGGCAACGCCGGGGACACCATCACCAGCGGCCTGGAGGTGGTGTGGACCGGTACGCCGACGCAGTGGAGCAACGGATATCTGGAGATCCTCTACGGCAACGAATGGGAGCTGACCAAGAGCCCGGGCGGGGCATGGCAGTTCGAAGCCAAGGAGGCAGCGGCCACCATCCCGGATCCGTTCGGCGGACCACCCCGGAAACCGACCATGCTGGTGACCGACGTGTCGATGCGGGTCGACCCGATTTACGGGCGGATCACCCGCCGCTGGCTCGATCACCCGGAAGAGATGAACGCGGCGTTCGCCAAGGCCTGGTACAAGCTGCTGCATCGCGATATGGGACCGGTGAGCCGCTACCTCGGCCCGTGGGTGGCCGAGCCACAGCTCTGGCAGGATCCGGTACCGGCGGTCGACCACCCGCTCATCGACGATGCCGATATCGCGGCGCTGAAGAGCAAGGTCCTCGAATCCGGGCTGTCGGTCCCGCAATTGGTGAAAACGGCGTGGGCATCGGCATCCAGCTTCCGTGGCACCGACAAGCGCGGTGGAGCCAACGGCGCCCGGATCCGTCTGGAACCGCAGCGTAGCTGGGAAGCCAACGAGCCTTCGGAACTGGACAAGGTGCTACCGGCGCTGGAGAAGATCCAGCAGGACTTCAACGGTTCCGCCGCCGGAGGTAAGAAGGTCTCGCTGGCCGATCTGATCGTGCTTGCCGGGTCGGCTGCGATCGAGAAGGCCGCCAAGGACGGCGGTTTCGACGTCACAGTGCACTTTGTACCCGGGCGCACCGATGCCAGCCAGCAGGACACCGACGTGGAGTCGTTCGCGGTGCTGGAAACGCGAGCGGACGGTTTCCGCAACTATGTGCGACCAGGCGAGAAGGCAGCGCTGGAGCAGCTTCTGGTCGACAAGGCGTACTTCCTGGACCTCACGGCACCCGAGTTGACGGTGCTGGTGGGCGGACTGCGTGCCATCGGCGCCAACCACGGTGGCACCAAGCACGGCGTGTTCACCGACCGGCCCGGTGCGCTGACGAATGATTTCTTCGTCAATCTGCTTGATATGGGCACGGATTGGAAGGGGTCGGAGTCAGCCGAGAACGTCTACACCGGGTACGACCGCGGCACCGGCGAGGTGAAGTGGACGGCCACGGCCAATGATCTGGTCTTCGGCTCGAATTCGGTGCTGCGCGCGCTGGCCGAGGTCTATGCGCAGGATGACAACAAGGGCAAGTTCGTCGAGGACTTTGTCGCCGCGTGGGTCAAGGTCATGCACAACGACCGTTTTGATCTGAACTGAGCTACCGCATATCGAAAGGGGCGGGATCCGAGGATCCCGCCCCTTTCGATATGACTATTTAGGGCGTGCCGACGCACACCGACCCGACGCACGCGCCGGCACCGTCGGGACCGGCGCCCGCACCCGCTCCTGGAACACCGGCAGATGCGCCGCCGGGACCGGCTTCCGCGCCCGCTCCGGGAACGCCCGCGGTGGCTCCGCCGGGGCCTGCCCCTGCGCTGGCGCCGGGTGCAGTGGCCGTCGCGCCGCCGGGCCCGGCGTCGGCACCCGGAGCCGGGGCCGGGGCCGGCGCGGAGGACGACGGCGCAAGCGTGGTGGTGGCCGCACCGGTAGAGGGAGTGGTCGTCATCGTCGACTCTGTTGTCGAGGTCTCTGTCGAGGTTCCGCTGTCGGAACTGCAGGCGGTGAGCCCGCCCGCCAGCACTGCGCCCGCCACTGCGGCAGCGAGGGGGAGACGGCGGACAATCTGAACGACGGTCATATGTGACTCGATTCTGCTAGTGCGGCTGCCGAACAGTGCGAACACTGCTCTGCGGGAACGACCCCGATGTGTTACCCGCTTTCAATGCGGGTTAAGCACGGATCCCCGCCGTAGAGTTTCGGGGCGGGGGAGGAACGCGATGTCGACGCAGTCAGCGGTGGTGTGCGGGGCAAGCATGAGCGGCCTGTTGGCTGCTCTGGTGATGGCAGAAGCGTGCGACGCGGTGACGGTGATCGAGCGCGACACGCTTCCCGATGGGGTCTCACAACGGCCTGGGGTGCAACAAGGCCTGCACCTCCACATGTTTCTCAGCTCTGGTCTCAGAGCGCTCGAGGATCTCCTGCCGGGCGTCAGCGAGGAACTGCGGTCACAGGGCGCGCCGGTTCTCGATTCCCGCGACCTGTCGCAGGCTTATCTCGACATCAACGGGCGCGTTTTGTGCAGGCACGGGACCGTGTCTGATCCCGAAGCCATAAGGGTCGTCCTGGCAAGCAGACCGCTGCTGGAATCCGTTGTCCGTGAGCGGGTTCGCTCGCTGTCGAACGTGACGTTCCTGGACGGTCATGACGTGATCGAACCGACGCTGAATGGGCACACGGTGACAGGGGTAAAGGTCGGTAGCCGCTGCACAACGCGTGCGTTCGAGGTGCCGGCCGATGTCGTCGTCGACGCATCGGGCCGATCGGCCCGGACACCGGCATTCCTGGAAGCTCACGGGTACGGTCGGCCGGTCGAACAGACCTACCGCGTGCAACTCAGCTACGCCAGCCAGCTTTTTCGCGTCCCCGACGGAGTGCTCCACGAAAAGGCCGCCGTCATCAGCCCGACCCTGCAACGTCCCACCGGCGCCGGAATGCTCGCGAACGAGAATGGCACCGTGATCTTCACGCTGATCGGTATCGGAGGACAGCGACTCCCCGCCGATCTGCCTTCCGTCCTCGAGGGCGCGGCCCGGCTCCTGCCACGGCATATCAGCTCGGTGCTCAGGGCGGCGGAGCCAATCGGCGAACTTCACCACCGTCGGTACCCGGCCAGCGTGTGGCGGCGCTACGACAAGCTGACATCCTTTCCCATCGGACTTCTGGTCATGGGTGACGCGGTGTGCAGTTTCAACCCGGTCTACGGGCAGGGCATGACCTCTGCGGCGCAGCAAGCCCGCGCACTGCGAAAGGCCCTCGCCGACAACGGTGCTCCCGATCTGAGCAGAGCCTACTTTCGCAAGGCCGCCCGCCAGATTGCCCCGATATGGCACGCAAACCGGCTCAACGACTTTGCCGTCACACCGACAACCGGATGGACGATGTGGCCGCAGCGGGCGTTCAACGCCTACACGTCGGCCTACATGGCCGCGGCCTCCGACGACGCGGGGCTCACCGAGGCGTTTCTCCGGGTCCTGCAGGGCATGGACTCAGGGTTCACGCTCGCCTCTCCTGTGCGCGCGGCGCGTGTCATTGCGCACTCGGTCCGGCGGCGATGAGTTCCAGCCGTTCCGCTGGTCCAACTACCATGGGAAAGAAGCCTTCGCGCAGCGGTCACCTACCGATCAACGGTCTGGATCTGTACTACGAGGTACACGGCGACTTCGCTGCCCCCGGGGTTCCGTTGCTGCTCATCCCTGGCGCGTTCATGGCCACCGACTCGATGCCGGACTGGGTGGACGCCTTTGCGAAAACCCGCGCCGTCATCGTGTTCGACCAGCAGGGGCACGGCCGTACCCCGGACACCGCCCGAGCCATGTCCTATGAGCAGTTCGGGGACGATGCCGCCGAATTGTTGCGGGTGCTCGGGGTGACGCGAGCGGATGTGATGGGCTACTCCCAGGGCGGCGGCGCTGCCTTGCAACTCGCCATCCGGAATCCCGGCCTCGTGAGCAAGTTGGTGGCCATGTCCGCAACGTTTCACCGCGACGGCTGGCATCCGTCGGTGGCCGAAGCCATCGCGGCTATGAGTGCCGCCGACTTCGCCGGCACGCCTGTGCACACCGCGTTCATCGCCCACACGCCCGAGCAGGCTGCCTTCGATGCCTACCTGGAAAAGATGAAGGCACTGAACATCGGTGATCAGCAGATCAGCGAGGAGCAGATGCGCGCCATCGCTGCCAAGACGATGGTGATCGTCGGTGACGCGGATTCGGTGATCCTGGAGCACGCGCTGGCCTTGTTCAGGCTGCGCGGGGGAGCGGACGACGAGGCGGCCAAAACAGGCCTATTGCAGAGTGTTCCGCAGGCGCGCCTGGTGGTACTGCCCGCCACATCGCACATCGGCGTCGCCGGACAAGCTGACGTGGTGGTGCCGATGGTGACCGCGTTCCTCGACGACGTGCCCCCGGTGACACCCGATCTCTTCTGATCGGGATCATTGCGGCCGGTTGTCCAGGATCACCTTGCCGACGGTGCGCTTGGATTCCAGCAGCTGGTGCGCGCGAGCGGCCTCGGGTAGCGGGATGACGGTGTCCACGACGACACCGACTGCCCCAGATGCGAACAATGGAAGGACGTCGCGGGTCACGCCGCTGATGATGTCGGCTTTCTGGTGCAGCGGGCGCGCGCGCAGCATGGTCGCGGACACGGTGGCGCGTTTGGACATCAGGTAGCCGATGTCCAACTGCGTGGGGCCGGTGGTGCCGCCGATGATCACCAGATGGCCGTCGGGTGCCAGGCATTCCAGGTTGCGTGCCAGGTAGTCCGCCCCCACCACGTCGAGGATGCTGTCGACGCCGCGCCCACCGGTGGCTTCCAGGGTGGCGGCGACGAAATCGTGTTCGCGATAGTTGATCGCGGTCTGAGCACCGAGACGCAGGCCGGCCTGCACCTTGGCGTCACTGCCGGCGGTGGTGATGACATAGGCGCCGATCGCCACGGCCCACTGGATCGCGAAGGTGCCGATACCGCCACCCGCGCCGTGGATCAGCACGGTCTGCCCTTTGGCGAGTCCGGCAATCATGGCGAGGTTGGAGTAGACGGTGGCGGCCACCTCGGGGATCGCGGCCGCTTCGATCATGTTGACACCCTGGGGGATCGGCATCACCTGGGCGGCGGGCACGGCGACTTCGTCGGCGTAGCCGCCGCCGTCGAGCAGTGCGCACACCTCATCTCCGGGTGACCACGCCGCGACATCTGCTCCGACGGCGGTGATCGTTCCGGAGCACTCCAGCCCCAGCGGGCGTGGCGCCCAGGACGGCACCGGATAGTGCCCACGGCGCTGTAGCAGGTCAGCGTTGTTGACCCCTGCCGCCGCAACTTTGATCACCACCTCGTGGGGCCGGGGCTGCAACCTCTCGACATCCCGCCACTGCAGCACGTCCGGCTCACCTGGGTGATCGAACAGCATCGCGCCGCTCATCGCGCGGCTGCCCATGCCGCGATGTTCTGTGCGTAGAGCGGTGTCTCGACGCGGCAGTGCCGACCGGACGCCTCCTGCCGGGCCTCGGCGGCCTCGCTGAAGGTCTGGCCGTTCTCGGCGATGAACTTCAGGAACGCCTCGGTGGGATGGGAGGTCACGGTATTGGTGTAGCGGCACAGGTCACCGTCGAGCTGTTCCATGCGAAGCTCCCAGATGACCTGTGTGGTCGTCCACCCGGCGGGGGTGAGAATGTCCGACAACGACACCATCTTGCAGTAGTGGGTTTCGGCGACCTCGAATCGGTACTGCTGGATGACCAGCCCGGTGCCGATCATCTCGATGTTGATCGACATGGGTGTGCCGTCGTCGTCGACCGTGTATCCCGCGGCCTTGTGATCGCCGGGCGCGCAGCGCTGATACTCATGTGTGGGAAGAGTTTTCAACCATTGGGCGATATCGACACGATCGAACGGCGCTTCCACGTCGGCGGTGATCGCTGCGTGCGAGAGCACCAGGTCTTCGCGGACGGCGTTGCTCATATTCTGCTCCTGTCTTCGATGGAGAGGCTCACACCACACAGCATGTCCGGGTGACCGCGGTGTGGACAATGACGCTGGCGTGACCTCATCGGGTAGTGCTAGCTGCCACCGGCATCGATCTGCTCGCGCAGGATGTCGGCGTGACCGGCATGCCTGGCGAACTCCTCGATCATGGCCAGTAGTGTCCACCGCATACTGAGTTCTCCCTCGACGGGATTGACCTTGGTGTCATCGAGGTCGAACCGCGCCGCAATCGTGCGGGACAGCCGGCTGGACCGCTCGAATTCGGCGATCACACCGGCTAACTACCATCGACCTATGAGCGAGCCGCAGACGACAGCTGATGGTCACCATGTGGTCATCGACGGGAGGCGCTGGCGCGCGACGGATCCGTCGATACCTGAGGAACGCCGAACCGAGCTGGTGCGGATATTGATGGCGTGGCGCCGGGAGGTGCGCAGGACGAAGGGGACGCCGGAGGAGCAGGCGGCCCGCGCCGGCGTGCAGGCCGCGAAGGTAGCTCTGGGAGAGCGGGGCCAGCCGCCGTGGTGGGAGCAGACCGACGAGCAGCGCCGAACGCGTTGGCAGGAGCCGCTTTCCGAGCCGAATTGATGTCGCGGCGCACCAGATGGGGCGCGGACGGTTCGGGTCAGCGGCGGTAGTCCCGCAGTGCGGCAGCATCGAGTCTCTGGTAGGCCGCCCACATATCGCGCCCCAAGGCTCGGATGCCTTCGGCGCTGTAATGCCGATCGGCCAGACTGTTGAACGAATCCCTATTGCCGGGTACAAAGGCCGTCCGCGGCACGCGATTCGGGGTGTCCTGGTGCACGGCGTCGATCACCGTGTAATCCTTGCCGCTGAGCTCCATCTCCTCGGGCACCATGCCGCCGAGGATGATCGGGGTCTCGGCCCCGTACCGGACACGAAGATCGTCGAACAGCGCATCGAGCTTGCGCTGGTAGTCCGGCCCAGACGTCAAGGGCACATCGGATTCCCCCTGGTGCCAGAGCACGACAGCAACGGTGCTGCCCGGATGTTGTGCCAGGGCAGCGTCGATCGAACGGACCGCCTCACGGTAGAGATTGCGCCGAGTCTTGGTGTCCTCGATGTCCCAGGTGTAGCCGTTCTTCGGATGAAACGAGGTGTCGCCGCGGGCGCAGGGCACCAGCAGAACCGCGCGGTTGGTCGCCTCGGTCAACGCCTTGCCGAACGTGACGCCGAAACCAACACGCCGCGAGGGTGTCTCGTGCACCAGCGGATCCGCGCCGAGGACGACGGTATTCTTCGACGGACCGCTGTTGGCCCACTGGTGCACATTCGGGTGCGGTTTATCGGCCCCTTCCCGGTCCAAGGGCAGGCCCATCCCGAAGGCGTTGGACTGCCCGAGGATCGGCACCACCAGGTACGGCTCGCTCGGCGGTGCCACTGGGATGCCTTTCGGTGCGATCCGGCGCTTGATGAAGCACTTCAGTTCGAAGGCCGCCCGCTTCCACAGCGGGGCGTCGCCATCGGGGTTGCGGGGCGTGCGCATGGCCAGGACAGTACAACCGCCCCGACCGGCACACATCCGAACCCCGGGGGGTGTGCGCGGCACGGTTTGTTGACACCCGTCAACAGCCAGGTAGTCTCTTTTGACTACAAGCGTTGTCTAAATCGGCTCAAAGGGGAGCATCGATGACCGTGGGTGTCCCGACCAGGCATCCTGCCGGACCTCGTCCGGTCCCGGGGATGATCAAGCTCCTGGCCACGGGTCTGGGCATACGCAAGCCAGACCCGGGGCAATGGCATCGACTCGGGGAGCGGCTCACCGTGGGTGACGAGCCCATGGATCGGCTACTGGACTGGATGGTGGACACCGGCCTGCCGCAGACCCGTCCGCTGTTCGACCGGGCGCTGGCCGAAGGCATCGCAAATGTGCCGGAAGCGCCGCAGCCGCTGCTGGACTTTTTCTCCTCGGTGGAGGCTCTGCCGGACTGGGTCGATCCCGGGCTGATCCGGCGCGGGCAGCGCGCGATGCGGCGCGGTGGTGCCGATGGCATGTACATCGCGCGCGATGTGTCCCTGCTGGGCGGCTATCAGTTCTCCGGTTTCAACAAGACCCTGCTGCGCACCGGGGCCTTGGAGAAGGGCTCCAACAAGCGCTTCGCCGAGACGATGCAGTGGGCGATGGACGTCATCGCCGAGGACGGTCTCGCGCCGCTCGGGGTCGGTTATCGGTCCACGATCCGGGTCCGGCTGATCCACGCCTTCGTGCGCAGGCATGTCGGCGCGATGCCGGACTGGCGCCCCGACGAGTGGGGCGTGCCGGTCAATCAGACCGATATGGCGGCCACCTTGATCGGTGCGCTCATTGCTCCGCCGGCGGCCAGCCTCGGAATGGGAATACTGACCGCGCCTGAGGATCTGGATGCTGTGGCTCACCTGACGCGCTATGTCGGGTGGCTCATCGGCGTCGACGACGAGTGGCTACCGCACAGTTTCCGCGACGGCATCCGGGTGCTGTACCACACCTTGACCGCGCTCTCGGCGCCCGACGAGTCCACCCGGCAACTGGCCGCACCGATGGCCGACGATCCGCTGGCCTGGCATTTCGACAGCCTTCCCGCGCTGCGGCGGCAGCTGGCGCGGGCACAGCACCTCTCGGTGACGAGCGCCTTTCTCGGACCCCGCGCGATGCGGATGCTGGGACTGCCTGCCTTCGTGCCGCCGTGGTATCCGCTGCTCAAGTTGCCGGTCAACGTGGTGCGCAGTGCGGTCGACCTGACGCTGCCCGGCGGCATGGACCGTGCCGCGCGTCGCGGGGACCGTCAACAGCATGCTCTGCTGCGCACGATGATGGGCGAAAGTGATGTCGCCATTGGTGATTCGGCGACCAGTGTCAGCCAGGTGGCCTAGGGAACCTTCGTCGTGCGAAATCTGCGGCGCGGTGTTCCATCGGGTTCGGGCACGAGGCTTTCGATCGGATGGCCATGTCAAGGCCGCAGTGAAGTAGTTGGGATCGGTAGCCGGTCGGACGGAATGAACTGATCGGACAGCAATGCCAACGTGGCCGTGCTCGACGAAAGGAAACGGCTTTGACGTTCTTGCGATTCACAGCCACGATCGGGGTAGCCGCCGGCGTCGCCGTGGCGGGGTCGGCCATGGGCGGCGGCGCCACCTCTGCCGCCCAGGGGCCCAGCTATCAGGGCGGAAACTGTCCATCCGGCATGACATGCACGCACTGGTGCCCGGGTGATCCGGCCGTCCCGGGCAGCCAGGTGTTGTCCTGGGATTGGAACGTCTGCCACGACTGGTACTGGAATTCCGACGGCATCGTCGACGTGACCACAAACATCATCTACCCGTGGTCGGGCGCGCCACGTCCGGCGACGCCTCCGCCTGTTGTCCCGCCCGCACCCCCGCCGCAGCCCTTGCCGCCGGGGACGCCGTTCTGCAGTCCACGAGGCTCGCTGATCATCATTCCGCCGATCTGCGACGAGATCGGCGTCGACATGCCGCCGGGTTCGGTTCGCAGAGGCTGAACGCCGCCAATGTGCCTACGCAAGCCGCCCTGTGGGTGGAGATCCGGCCACGCGACGGCTTGCCGCCCGGCGACCCAACGTTTCCCACGACACGACTTTGGGCAGATTGAGGGGATGAGTAACGACAGCAAGGTCACGGTCGAACGAACCATCACCGCCCCCGTCGATGCGGTGTTCGACATCCTCTCCAACCCCGAACGGCATCCGGTACTCGATGGGTCCGGGTTTGTCCGCAGCGTCGACCAGGCCGACCGGATCCAGAAGGTCGGCGAGGTGTTCACGATGAACATGCAGGGTGACCACATGGGCGGGGAATACAAGACCGACAACCACGTCACCGGGTATGCCAAGGACAAGCTCCTGGCCTGGAAGACGGCGCCCGCGGGCACCGAGCCTCCCGGCTGGGAATGGCTATGGGAGTTGGAAGCGCAGGGCCCGGGGGAGACGCTGGTCCGTCATACCTATGACTGGTCCAAGGTCACCGACAAGAAGCTGCTGGAGAAGGTGAAGTTCCCGCTCGTCACCGAGGACCAACTGGACGACACGCTGTCCAGGCTCGCCGCCGAGGCGACGTCCTGAGGCGGTGAGCCGGGCCAATCAGCCGCGCCCGGCCTTTTTTTGCAGCTCCTCGAGGAGGTCGGAGGCTTGCGCTTTCGTCACGTCCTCGGGGACCTCCGCGCCCGCCTCTTGGGCAAGCGAGTGCAAATAGCTGCGTTGCGGGCCGCGCTTTCAATCGCGGGTGAAGATCTCGCGGATGGTCCCCGCAAAGCGCTCGCCGACACGTTGGTGAACCTGTGGGCCAGGATGCACGTTGTCGGCGAGGGGGAGCTCAGCGAAGTCGTCCGGCCCATACAACGTCAATCCGTCGAGGTAGCGAAGGTGCGGGTCGACCGCGGACCGTTGTTCGACGATGGCCGCGAGTTCGCGACGGATGACGCGCAGCGTGAGCTTGCCCGCCCTGGTCTCTGCCGGATCTCCCGTGGCGACAAATGTCATTGTGCCGCTGCTGAAATCGGGTGCCAGCGGTCCGGGAGTGTCTTCGTGGATCGGGCAGTAGAGCGCGGAGACGACGACGATCGGAGTTGTCGGGTGACCGTCGCGGAGGGTGTCGAGAAAGCCGTGTACAGCGGGCCCGAACGCGCGCAGGCGCATCAGATCGGCGTTGACGACGTTGATGCCGATCTTGATGCTGATCAGATCGGCCGGAATGTCGCGCATCGTGCGTGCGGTGAAAGGATCCAGCAGGGCCGCGCCACCCATACCGAGGTTGATCAGTTCCACGCCGGCGCCTGCTGCGGCCAGTGCCGGCCAGGTCCCGGTGGGATGAACTGCGTTGGAACCGTGACTGATGGAGCTGCCGTGGTGTAGCCAGGAGGGCCGGGTGATCGGGAGGCTCTCCAGCGGCTGGTCACTGCGAAGTGCGATCAGTTCGGTGACTTCGTTGTGCGGCAGCCAGATCTCGACGGTCTTGTGGCGATCGGGAAGATCGGCGAAGCGAATCGTGCCGGGCGCGCCGGGCAGGAGTTCCTCGGTGCCGCTCGCGGCGTCCTTCATCAGTACATTGCCGCCGGTCAGGCTTGCCTGCGCGGCGAGTCGGCCGTCGATCAGCAAGTCGTAGACACCATCGGGTCGCATCGGCATCCCCCGATAGGCCGCGCGGGTACGCAGCGCATCCAGTTCGATCACCGTGGACTCGGTCCGGAAAACCAATCGGCAACCGGCGGGATGGGATTCGGCCATCGCAAGCTGGGGATCAGCACATTGCGCTCGTGCCCAGCCAGGCAACCGATGCGGAAGCAGGCCGTTCGCCGTCGGCTCCAGTTCGCGTGCGCCGCGCACGATGTCCATCGAGATCGGGGTGGTAGCCGGCATGACGGTAGCGGCTCCTTTCAGTAGTTGGGCACTGGCATCAGGTGCTGATCGCACGCAGACTGTAGGTCCGGACCGGACCTGCCGTGGTTGCTCGGCACTGAGAGAAGACCGGCCCGGACATCTCTTCGTTCAAGAGGACCTCGACCGCGCCGTTGTCGGCCGCCAACACCACCCGGACAGTTCCGTCGGCACCGTCGACGGTGACGGGATGCAGTGCGTCGATCCGGTCGTCGCCATAGGCTTCGCGCGCGAAGTGTTGTGCAGCCTGCACGGCGTGGGGGACAGAGGTTCGGCCGCGCAGGTATCGGTCGTCGAGTCTGCCGTCGAAGTACAGCCGGAGAAATTCGGCGGCGTCGGTGCTGTCGGCGCGGCCGTAGCACAGGCCTTCCGGCAGGATCAGCATTGTCGCGGCAAACCGATCACCACCCAGATGCGAACACTCCCAGACTATCTCGGGATATGACGCGGAGATGGCGGCTGCCGCCGCCCGGCCCCGCACAGCGCAGCATTGGTCGTGCTTGCCGTGCGCGCAGACAGCCACGAGCGGATCTTCCGATCGGATACCGTCGCCGCCGGCGAGATCGAGGTCCAGATACTCATGTGCCTCGCCGACCTCACCGTGAAAGAGAACATGCTGTCCCACCGTGGAATTCGCGACGAACCACCGCCATCTCGGGCTCGGCGACCGGCGGCCGTGTCGCCGGACCGCGGCGATGCGCATCCCCGCCGACTCGGCGCGGCGCACGATCGACCGTCCCAGAGTCGGATCGATACAACTCGGCGACTGCAGGAACGCCGACGGGCCCCAGCCGCCTTCGAGTTCGAGCAACAGCCAGGACGATCCGGCCGACGCCGTGCCGTACATCGGCTCGTCACGGGCCAGGGACTGAACGCTGCACGGTGGGCGTTTCTCCGGCGTCACCAGCTCAGCCTAGGGGTGGGCCAGGTCGGTGAGGGAGGGCACCAGCGCGCCTTCGCGGAGCAGCCGTCGAATCAGCACCGCGCCATCGGCGCTGTCCAGACCGGGTAACGTCCTCGCGTCAGCGGTCCTGCCAGTGACGAGTTCCCGCAACGCATCGGAGCACACCACGGGAAACCGGATGGTCTTGTCCGGCAGGCTCAGGGCCACCCGGTCGTCGTGTTCGTGCGTGATGGTGGCGGTCAGGCCGCGGCGCCAGCGCACGTGCACGGTCTCGGCCTGCTCCGCGGCACGCATCATCGCCAGCGGACGGACAGCCTCGGCTCTGGTTCGCGATCCGTGCCGGGCGATCAACCGCTCGGCGGCAGCGGTGCTCAGCACTTCTGCGTTGTCGCGGAGATGGTCGGCGATCTGTGCGATGACTTTCGCTGTGGTCGCCGCGACATCGTCTTTGTCGACCGGATTGATGCCCAAGGGCAATGGGGCCCGCAGCTCTTCGACCGCGCCGAGTTGCTCGATTACGGCACGCGCGATATCCACTGCCGTCGTCGCCGCCACACCGATCGTCAGGTGGATGGAGGTCGTGTCCAGCGTCTGCGCGGCGTGCACCCACCCACGCGGTAGGTAGAGCGAGTCGCCCTCCGACAACTCGACGTCGATGACCGGTTCGCCGGACACGCGCGCGGCGATCTGGTCACGGTAGTCGGTCCACGGCTGCGACGGCAGCGGATGAACGTGCACCGGTTCATGCACGATCCAGCGTTTGGTGCCAGATACCTGCAGCACGAACACGTCGTGCACATCGTAGTGAAAGTCGAAGCCTCGATTGCCTGGTGGCGTGATGTAAGCGTTGGCCTGAACCGGATGACCGATGTCGTCGACGGCTTGCCGGACGAAGTCGATCAGTGGCGGCCAAAGCCGGTGCAGCCCTTGCAGAACGACGGTGGCGCCCGATCCGAGCTGACTGAGCACCTTCGCCGAGTCGACCTGGTCGCCGATCTCCGCGCCGAAGCCGGCAGGCCCGAGGTAGGAGTCCCTGGACAGGACGTGCCCTTCCTTGGCCAGCCGGATGAACGGGGCGCGCACCCCGCGCTCGGCGATGAGCTCGTCGACCATGTCGGGCGACAACACATCGCAGAAGTCGCGGGGTAGCGCACCCGAGCGGCTCAGCAGCGGCTTTTGCCCCCAGTACTCGGTGGCGAAGACATCAGTGTCGATGCCTATGCAACGGCTGAGCACCACGGACTCTCAGGCGGTGCCGTCGGCGCCACCGTCGTGACCTTCGGGGTTGCTTCCGCCGTCGGCGGGGCCTTCGCCGTCGGCGGTGCCGTCGACGCCACCGTCGTGACCTTCGGGGTTGCTTCCGCCGTCGGCCGTGCCTTCGCCGCCGTCCGCGGGAGTGGTGCTGATGTCATTGTCGTCGAGCGCCATGTGAGTCTCTTTCCGATGTGATCCCCATGGGGAATGCGTTCGCTTCCGCGTCGCGTCAGCGTGCGCAGGCTGTGCGCGTCGACGGTGTGCCCCGCCTGGGGTCACCCGAAACCCCAGGGTTGGCTTGCCTCAGAGCTGGTCGAGCTCCATTCGATCCGCAGGCGGCTTATGCCGCGGGGCGCTCCGGCGGGCCGTCAACCATCGAAAGTCGGTGCCACCGAAAATCCCGGTGGCGCTGAAAGTCGGAGCACGTCACGCAGCCGGCTTCCCAGCCGGTCGAGCCGGTCACCGTCCATGCGGGTGCTCGGTCCGGTGATGCTCACCGCCACGGGGCGACCTGTGGATCGTCGCAAAGCGACACCCACACAGCAGATTCCCGCCTCATTCTCCTCGCGCTCCATGGCGAACCCGTTTCGCCGCGCCTCGCTGACTGCTCGGCTGAACTTGTCGACCACCGCGGGTTCCGCGTCGGCGGTGTACGCCGACAACTGCGCATCCGAGGCGCCCTCGCTGGCGACCATGGCCCGGCCGAGCGCGGTGGTGAGCACACTGACCTGACGGCCCACGCGGGACCACACGCGCAGGGTCCGGTCGGGCTCCACCTTGTCCAGGTACAGAACGTCACGGCCTTCGAGAATGCCCAGGTGCACCAGTTCTTGGACCTCCTGACAGATCGCCAGCAGCGCCGGGCGGAAGAGCGCGGGCAGATTCTCCTCACGCTGGAATCGCTCCACCAAAAGCGCTGGGCGCGAACCCAACCGGTAGCGTTGGTTGGCACTCTGTTCGGCGAAGCCTCGGTGTTGCAGCGCTTGCAGCGTGCGATGCGCAGAGGCCTTGTTGAGCCCGCTTGCCTCGACCACGTCGCGTAGAGCCATGCCCTCGGGTCCGGCGTCGGCGAGCAGCTCGATCAACGCGAGGGCCTTGTCCACACTGCCGACCGGGGAGGGCGAGTCGCCATCCGTCATCACGTGCCCCTTTCCGTTCCACAGCCCTACCGAGAGCTTGGCACACCCGAAATGGTGACCCTTGACACAGCTGAGAGCCGCGTGTCACTGTGGTTCGCATAACGATACATTCGGTTCATAATACGGAACATGTTTCGACGGTCGACAACTGGAAGAGAACGATGCTCAGACTCTCTCGGCAAACCACGCCGGCGCGCGCACTGCTCGGTGCCTCGGCCGGTGACGCCACGGGAATGGTCCACCTCGGTCTTGGCAACTTTCACCGCGCCCACCTTGCCGCCTACAACGCGCAGGCCCTCGCTGTCGAGCCCGGTGACTGGGGCATTCACGGATTCGCCAACCGCTCTCGCGACGTGGTCGGGGCGATGCACGCCCAGGACGGTCGCTACGCCATCCTCGAGCTCTCCGAGAGGGGCCGCCGTGCCGCCATCGTCGACGTCCACCGCGGCCTTGGCGTGCTCGCCGACGAACCCGAAGCGTTCGTCTCGGCTGTCGCAGCCCCGACACACCGCATCTTGACCCTGACCGTCAGTGAGGTCGGCTACTGTCGCTCCCCGCGCAACGGCAGCCTCGACGTCGACCGCGACGACGTCCGCGCCGATCTCGCGGACCCCGCCCACCCACGCAGCACGATCGGACTCGTCGCCCGCGGCTTGGCCGTCCGTGCCGCGGCCGGCGACCCGATGACCGTACTGTCCTGTGACAACCTGCAATCCAACGGGCACGTCACCCGCGCGATCATCACGGAGTACCTGCACGCGAGCTCCGCGCCGGACGACGTGCTGAGCTTCGTCCGCGACCACGTCACGTTCCCCAACTCGATGGTCGATCGAATCGTGCCCTCGACCACGAGTGGGACCATGGCCGACGTCAGCGAATTGCTCGGCGTCGACGACCAATGCCCGGTGCCCGCCGAGGAATTCACCATGTGGGTCCTCGAAGACGACTTTGCCGCGGGGCGGCCCGCCTGGGATCGTGCCGGAGCGATCATGAGCGACGAGGTCGAAGCATATGAATTGGTCAAGCTGCGGCTGCTCAACGGCTCGCACTCCCTGATCGCGTACCTCGGAATCCTCGACGGGCACGGCACCATCGCCGATGCGTGGGCGCAGCCGTTCATTCGCGATGCCGTACGGGCGTGCGTCACGCACGAGTACCTGCCGACCATCGCACTGCCGAGGGACTTCGACGTCGACGCCTACCTCGACTCGCTGTCGCACCGGTGGGCCAACTCCGCACTGGGACACCGGACATCACAGGTCGGCACCGACGGCTCGGTCAAACTGCTGCAGCGCGTCCCGGAACCTGCATTGATTGCCTTGCGCAACGGGAAGATTCCCCACCTGCTGGCGCTGACCGTGGCCGGCTGGATGGTATCGGTCGCGCCGCCTGCCGGCATCGACGCCGGCCCCTACGCCGGCGAGATCCGTGAACCCGCTCGCGACAGGCTGGCCGAGGTGACACGCGGGGCGGCTGGCCCCCGCGAGCACGCGATGGCAGTGCTGCGTGGCGGATTCCTGCCCGACGACCTCGTCGCCCACGAAGCGTTCACCGACCGGGTCGCCGACCTGGTCGCCGTCATCGCCCGCAGCGGCATTCGCGCCGCGGCGCAGGACGCCGTCGACGCGGTCGACAACAGGAGAGTGTCATGAAAGCGCTGGCAATCCACGGCAAAGAGGACATCCGGTGGGAGGAGCGCTCCGCGCCGGAGCCGGCCGACGGTGAGGTCCGGCTGCGCGTCGGCTACGTCGGGATCTGCGGGTCGGATCTGCACTACTACTTCCACGGGGCCAACGGCGAGAACGTCGTCCGCGAGCCGTTCACACCAGGACACGAGTTGTCCGCAGTCGTCGACTACGACCCGTCCGGCCGGTATCCGGCGGGCGCACCGGTGACAGTGCATCCGGCGCGTTTCGGAGCCCCGGTGGACGGCCTGCAGGAGCGTCCCCACCTCTGTCCCGGTGGCGACTACCTCGGTAGCGCGGCCACGTTTCCGCACCGTCAGGGCGGGGCCGCCCAACTGCTGATCGTCGAGGACCACATGATCCGCGCATTGCCCGCTGGACTGCCGCTGAAGCGGGCCGCACTGGCCGAGCCGCTTGCGGTAGCGCTGCACGCGGTGAATCTGGCCCCCGATCTGGCAGGCCGTCGGGTTCTGGTGATCGGCGCCGGCCCCATCGGCCTGCTGGTCGTTGCGGCCGCCGCAGAAGCCGGGGCCACCGACATCGGTGTCAGCGACCTACGTCCCGAGCCGCTGGAGCGCGCAGTCGCGCTGGGTGCCACCGCAACGACACTGGTCGGCCGCGACGTCATCGACGACGAGTCCTACGACCTCGTCTTCGAGTGTTCCGGCGTCGGTGTCTCGGTCACCCAGGCGGTGCGGGCTGCGCGGCGAGCAGGCACCGTCGTGCAGGTCGGCATGCTGCCGAACGCCGAGATCGGCATCAACCTGTCGCCGATGCTGGCCAAGGAGGTGAGCCTCGTCGGCGCGTTCCGGTTCTCCACCGAGATCGACGACGCGATCGCGCTGCTCGCCGCCACCGACCGCTTCGACGCGGTGATATCTCACGTGATCCCGGCGGCCGACGCCGAGAACGCCTTCGCCGTGGCCCGCGACGCCTCCGCGTCGGCCAAAGTGCTGCTCCAACTCTGAAATCCCGTCCACCACAACCGCTGAATCTCACCCCAGAGGAACGACGATGACCACAGCCCAAACCCCAGAACCGCGCGCCGACGAGCACCCGCCGGCCGCCCAACGCAGCACGGCCGACCTGGTACGGGCGGCCGTCTCCGGGTGGTTGGGCACCGCACTGGAATTCATGGACTTCCAGCTCTACTCGCTGGCCGCCGCATTGGTGTTCAGCCAGCTGTTCTTCTCCGGCGAGAGTGCCGGGATGGCCGTAGTCCTGTCGATGGCCACCTACGGTGTCGGGTACATCGCCCGGCCCCTTGGCGCCCTCTTCTTCGGCCGGCTCGGTGACCGCATCGGCCGGCGCAAGGTGCTTTTCTACACGATTCTGTTGATGGGCGCAGCCACCACGTTGATCGGTGTCCTGCCGACCTACCAGCAGGTGGGTGTGCTGGCACCGATTCTGTTGGTGACACTGCGACTGCTGCAGGGCTTCGGCGCCGGCGCCGAAATCAGTGGTGCAGGCGTGATGCTCGCCGAGTACGCACCCGTCAGGCGGCGCGGCTTCGTCGCCTCCCTGGTGGGCCTCGGCACCAACTGCGGCACGCTGTTCGCCTCGGCGATCTGGGCGATCCTGCTGGGTGTGATGGTCGAGAGCGACGTCATCGCGTGGGGCTGGCGGATTCCGTTCATCGCCAGCGCCGTGGTCATGGTGTTCGCGGTGTGGGTGCGGTTGAACCTCAAGGAGAGCCCCGTCTTCGAAGAGCGCGACGACGTCATCGACGGGCGGGCCATGTCCCGCGAGGAGATCCTGGCCCAGACCGGGCAGGTCGAGACCCGCACCGTGGAAGCGTTGCAGCACAAGCCGATCAAGGCCATTGCCGTGGCGTTCTTCCTGCGATTCGGCCAGGCGGGCAACTCCGGGCTGATCCAGACCTACCTCATCTCGTTCATGACCCTGACACTCGCGCTGCAGAAGAGCCTCAGCGCCAACATCGTCATCGTGTCCTCGCTGGTCGGATTCCTCACCATCCCGCTGATCGGTTGGCTCGGAGACAAGTTCGGCCGCCGCCGGATGTACATCATCGTCATGTCGTCGGCACTGGTCGTCGTCATTCCCGCCATGATGGCGATCGAGTCGAAGAACCTGCAGTGGGTCTTCGTCGGCTACGTCGTGCTCCACAACGTCGCGGTGCTCAGCCCGGCTTCGCTGGAGAACGTCTCGATCCCCGAGATCTTCGGGTCCCGGAATCGCTACACGCTCACCGCCGTGGTCCGGGAGATCGCCGCGGTCATCGCTACCGGTATCGGACCCGTCCTCGTCGCCGCCTGGGTGGCCGCCACGACGGGCAGCCCCATCCCGATCATGGTGATGCTGGTGCTGTACTCGCTCTCGGCGCTGATCGTCGCCGTGTGGGCCAAAGACTGGACCGGGCGCGACCTCACCGATCCGCTTCCCGCCATGTGACGGACCGGCACCGAAAAGCCACTCGCGCAACGAAAGAGAATCATGACCATCGAGACCATCGACGTCAACGTCTGCAGTCCCGGCCGCAACTTCGTCACCCTCAAGATCGTCACCGGTGACGGTGTGGTCGGGTGGGGGGACGCCACACTCAACGGGCGCGAGCTGGCCGTCGCGGCCTACCTGTCCGAGCACCTGGCCTCCATGCTGATCGGTCGCGACGAAGATCGCATCGAGGACACCTGGCAGTACCTCTACCGAGGGGCCTACTGGCGGCGCGGGCCGGTGACCATGGCCGCGATCGCCGCGGTCGACATGGCGCTGTGGGACATCAAGGCCAAGAAGACCGGGATGCCGCTCTACCAGCTGCTCGGCGGCGCCAGTCGCGATCAAGTACGGGTGTACTGCCATGCGTCGGGCAGCGACTATCCGGCGCTCAAGGATGCGATCAGCGGCTATCTGGACGCCGGATACACCGCGGTGCGCGTGCAGACCGGCGTACCAGGCCTCGGCCAGATATACGGGGTGTCCACCGCCAAGGCGGGCGGCAGATACGACTACGAGCCGGCCCACCGTGCCGCGGACGGAAGCGCGGCGACCGCGCCGATCGAGGAGGTCTGGGACACCCGCGCGTACCTGTCCCACATGCCCTCGGTGTTCGGCCGGATTCGGGAGGACTTCGGCACGGGCGTTCGGATACTGCACGACGGGCACCATCGAATGACGCCCATCGAAGCAGCCAGGTTCGCGAAAGACGTTGAGCCCTATGACCTGTTCTGGTTGGAGGACTGCACACCAGCCGAGGACCAAGCGGCGTTGCGCCTGGTTCGTCAGCATTCCACCACACCGCTGGCCATCGGCGAGGTGTTCAACTCGGTCTACGACTACCAAACGCTCATCACCGAGCGGCTGATCGACTATGTGCGGTCGGCGGTCACCCACACCGGCGGTATCACCGCTATGAAGAAGCTGCTGGACTTCGCGGGCGTCTACGGCATCAAGTCCGGTATACACGGGCCGACGGATGTGTCTCCGGTCGGGATGGCGGCAGCGCTGCACCTCGACATGGCGATCCACAACTTCGGCATCCAGGAATATATGCCGCACAACGACCTCACTCTCGACGTCTTCAACACGTCGTACACCTTCGATCGCGGCTTCCTGCATCCGGGCGACGCGCCTGGCCTGGGCGTCGAACTCGACGAACAGGCGGCCTCGGCGTTCGAGTACACCGCCGCCTACCTGCCGGTGAACCGGCTGCAGGACGGAACCGTTCATGACTGGTGACACGATGGTGCCAAGGCTGGACATCCCGGCTCGCACCGCTGACGCGAAGCTCATCGTGGTGGTACGGGCTCCGGACGCGGCCGACTACGACGAGCTGCTCGAGGTGCTGATCGAGGCCGGAATCCGCAGTGTCGAGCTGACATTGACCACACCGGGAACTCTCGATCGACTGCCGGAGCTGCTCGCACGATACGGGGACGTCGCAGACATCGGTGTCGGCACCGTGGTAGACCGCGACCAATTGGACGCCGCAGTCCGAGCCGGAGCGCACTACCTCGTCACCCCCATCGCGGACCCGGATCTCGTCACCGCGGCGACCCGGGCCGGGGTCCCCATCGTGCCCGGCGGCCTGACCCCGACCGAACTGTTCGGCGCATGGAGTGCCGGGGCCGCTGCCGTGAAGATCTTCCCGGCCAACGTGGTTGGCCCCGGCTACCTGAAGGATCTGCGCGGGCCGTTCCCCGGCATCGCCGCGGTTCCCTCCGGTGGGGTGGATCTGACTGGCGCTGCGACGTGGCTGAACGCCGGTGCGGCAGCGGTCAGTGTCGGCGGGCCACTGCTCGGCGACGCGCTGCGCGGCGGCGACATGAAGGCGCTTCGCGATCGCACGGTGCAGTTCGTGGCCGTCTGCGGGCAACCGTCGTGAGCGCCAGAGTAGCCACGATCGGCGAGACCATGGCGTTGATGAGAACGCGAGACATCGGGTCGCTGCGGCACGTATCGGAAATGGTCCTCGGCATCGGCGGCGCGGAGAGCAACGTTGCAATCGGTCTGCGCCGTTTGGGTATCGAGGTCGCGTGGTTGGGCCGAATAGGCGACGATCCGCTGGGGGAGCGCGTCACCCGCGAGATCCGAGCCGAAGGGGTCGACGTCCGCGGGGTGGTCGATGCCGACGCACCGACCGGTCTGATGCTCAAGGAGCGGCCGTCGGCGAGCTCGTCGGCGGTCTTCTACTACCGGTCCGGGGCGGCCGGGTCGCGACTGTGTCCCGATGACGTCCCGCCCGGCTGGATAGAGGGCGCCGACCTCCTCCACGTCACCGGGATCACTGCGCTGTTGTCCGATGGCGCGCATGACTGCGTGCTCGCTGCCATCGCACGCGCGCATGCTGCCGGAGTGCGGGTGAGCTTCGACGTGAACTACCGCTCGACGTTGGCGCCGCCTGACATTGCAGGCCCGCTGCTGCGCAAGCTCGCCGAGAACGCCGACATCGTCTTCGGCGGCACCGACGAGCTGCGGTTGCTGTTCCCCGATGGCGATGCCGCCGAAGCGGCTGCGCGGTTGATGGTCGGTGGCCGTAGTGAGGTGGTGGTCAAGTACGGCGCGTCGGGAGCAGCCACGTACTCGCCCACCGGCGTCGTCGAAAGTCCCGGTTTCACCGTCGATGTCGTGGACACCGTCGGCGCAGGCGACGCCTTCGTGGCGGGGTACCTCAGCGGGTTGCTGGACGGCCTCGACGTTGCGGGCCGGTTGCACCGCGCGAACGCCTGCGGTGCCATGCTGTGCATGACGCCGGGGGACTGGGAGTCCAGTCCCACCCTGAGTGACGTACAACGGTTCTGCCGACCGGGGACAGACCCGGTCCTGCGCTAGTCAAGCGGCCTCACCCGTTGTCCCGCCAGGTGAGCACCTCTTTCAGAGAGGTGAGGTCGTAACCGTTGTCGGCGGTGAGTTCGGTCTGGAACAACGTCACTCCTGCCTCGCGGAAGGCATCGGCGCTGTCGGCGTCCGCCCAGAGCGTCGAGCGCTCGATATCTGCGCCGTTGCGGCCGAACGTTTCTGCCAGCTCATCGACGCGGTCGCTGGACTTGCGGAAGGCGTCGAGGTCGGCGAACGCGTGCCAGATATCGGCGTGCCGGGCAACGGCGGGCAGTGACCGCTTGGGTCCCGTGCCGCCGATGAGGATCGGTAGCTTGCGCATGGGCGGCGGAATCAGCGCAGCGAGCCGATTCTCGATGCGGATCAGGCTCTCGTCGAACAGATCGAAGCGGGAGCCAAAGGTGCCGAATTCGTAACCGTAGGTGGTGTAGTCCTTTTCGTACCACCCCGCGCCCAGGCCGAGGATGAGCCGGCCGCCGCTGATGTGGTCGACGGTGCGCGCCATGTCGGCGAGCAGGTCGGCGTTTCGGTAGCCGACGCCGGTGACCAGCAGCCCGATCTCGGCGTGCGAGGTGATCTCACCCCACGATGCGAGCGCGGTCCACCCCTCGAAGTTGGCGACGTCGGGTTGCTCGTCGAACATGACGGGCTTGCCGTCGACGAGGCCCTTCATCGCCGGGCGGTGGAAGTGGTCGTAGCCGAAGATCACGTCGACGCCGAGGTCGTCGGCGCCCAGGACAGCGTCGCGCCAGGTGCGGTAATCGGGCGTGCCGCCGGGCTGGATCTGCACGGCGACGCGGACGGGACGGGTCATGGATGCTCCTGAGTCGGGGAAGGGGCGACTCTTGAGCCAAGTTCACCGGGCGCAGGGTTTATTCCAGGATCGCCCGGGCTGCGCGCTCGGCGATCAGCATGACCGGGGCGTTGGTGTTCCCGGACGTGATGGTGGGTATCGCCGAAGCATCGACCACGCGCAGCCCGGCGACGCGGTACACGCGACAGTCGGTGTCGAGCACCGTGGCGGACGATCGCGGCAGACCGCGGGTGTCGAAGGCTCCCATCGCGCAGGTGCCCACCGGATGAAAGATGGTGGTACCGAGCTCGCGAGCCGCCTGTTGCAGGTCTTCGTCGCTGATCAGCTGCGCGCCGGGAAGCAGCTCTTCCGGGTGGTAGCGGGCCAGTGACGGCGCCGCCATGATCTGCCGGGTCATCCTCAAGCCCCGCACGGCGGCTGCGCGATCGGCGTCGGTGGACAGGTAGTTACAGGAGATCTTCGGATAGCTCAGCGGATCGGCACCGGCGATGCGCACATGGCCCCGTGAGCTGGGGCGCAGATTGCAGACCGAGGGAGTGATCGCGCCGAAACGGTGCAGAGGTTCGCCGAACTTGGCCAACGACAATGGCTGCACATGCCACTCCAGATCGGGACTGGCCAGCGCGGGGTCGCTTTTCGCGAAAGCCCCCAGCGTGGAGGGCGGCATGGTCATCGGCCCGGATCGCATCAACAGGTACTGAAGTCCCATGCCTGCCCGGGTGATCCAATTGCGGTACAGCGTGTTGACGGTCCGGGCGCCCCGCACCCGGTAGACCGTGCGCAGCTGCAGGTGGTCCTGCAGGTTTTCACCCACCCCGGGCAGATCCACGGCCACCGGCACCTGATGCTGGGTGAGCAGCCCGGCCGGTCCCAGACCCGAGGCCTGCATGAGCTGCGGTGAACCGATTGCTCCGGCGCTCAAGATCACTTCCCGCCGCGCCCGGACGTCGACGCTGCGGCCGTCTTTGAGCAGCCGCACACCGGTGGCGCGGTGCGCAGCCGTGGTCCAGGCACCGCGACGCTGGCCGTCGTGGACCTGGTCGTCGATCAACAGCTGCAACGCCTGGGTCTGCGTGTAGACGGTGAGATTGGGTCGGTGGACGACGGGATGCAGGAAGGCATCGGCCATCGACCAGCGACGGCCCCGACGTTGGTTGACGTGAAAGTACGCGCTGCCGGCGTTGTCACCCCGGTTGAACTCGGCGATCGGGGCAATACCCACCTGGGCCGCGGCGGCCTGCCAGGCATCCAAGATCTTCCAACGCACCCGCGGCCGCTCGACGGCGATCTCGCCACCGGCGCCATGCCACTCGTCGGGGCCGCCGAAGTAGTCTTCCAACTCCTTATAGATCGACAGCGTCTCGCCGGCACCGTCCCGACCACCCCACAACCAGCGATCGTCACCGGTGGCCTGCGCCCACAGCGCGTAATCGCTTGCCTGTCCACGCATGTGGATCATGGCGTTGATCGACGAGCTGCCGCCGATCACCCGGCCGCGCGCGTAATGAATGCTGCGGCCGGCCAGACCCGGGTCGGCCTCGGTGGTGAAGCACCAGTCGGTGCGGGGGTTGGCGATGGTGTAGAGGTAACCCACCGGGATCTTGATCCAGAACCAGTTGTCTGTGCCGCCTGCCTCGACCAGGAGCACCCGGTGATCAGGATTGGCGCTGAGCCGGTTGGCGAGCAGGCAGCCCGCACTGCCTGCTCCCACGATGACGAAATCGAACTCGGTGGCGGGGCTCATTCCGGAATCGTTCCTCCATGGACATCGACTGCAAACCCCCAGTGTGCGCGACACCCGCACGAGACGCGCACGCTCACGTTCGCGTGTTGCCGGCCGGAGTCCGCCGACAACCGTGCCTGCATGCTGGGACGTGATGGCGTCGATCGATCACGGCGCGATGCGTAGCCGCTCCTGCGGGGTGAGGCCGCCCCACACCCCGAAGCGCTCGGGCACCGTCAAGGCGTGGTGCAGGCACTGCCGCACGACCGGGCAACGTTGACAGATCAGCTTGGCTGCCCGCGCATTGGCGGCGCGACGCCGTGGATTCTCCTGGTCGACCTCGCTTGGGAAGAACACCTCGGCGCTGCACCCACTGCATTCGGCGCGAAACTGCCAAGCCCATTGCTGCCACATCGGCTTGAGCGCATGCGATTTCATAATTCAGCGGGCATCGACCGAGCGCAGGAGCTGCTTGTTGACGAACTCCTCGATGCCCAGTGCACCCAATTCCCTACCGACACCCGATCGTTTGACGCCGCCGAATGGCAGTTCGGCGGCATCCAATCCCACCCCGTTCACGTACACCATGCCCGTCTGCAGAGCGTCCGCGGTGCGGGTGGCCTGATCCGGATCGTCGGTGAACACGTAGGACCCCAGCCCGAAGGGAGTGTCGTTGGCGATGCGCACCGCGTCGTCCTCGTTGGCCGCGCGGTACACGACCGCGACGGGACCGAACAGTTCTTCGGCGTAGACGGGGTTGTCCGGTGTCACGTCGGCCAGCACGCCGCATCCGTAATAGGCTCCGTCGCGGGTGCTTTCGAGCAGGACGGTCGCCCCGGCCTCGGCAGCACGGCGCACCTGGGCTTCCAGCCGGGTCGCCGCCGCCACCGAGGACAGCGGACCCAGCACGGTCGACTCATCCATCGGGTTGCCCGGAGACACGGCGGCGAGCTTCTCCGTAAAGCGCGCCACGAACTCGTCGTAGTGGCGGTCGAGGATGACGAAGCGCTTCGCACCGTTGCACGACTGCCCTCCGTTGTCCAACCGCGCTTCGACGGCGGCGTTCACCGCCGCGTCGAGGTTGGCCAGGTCGAGGACGAGGAAGGGGTCCGACCCGCCGAGCTCGAGCACCACCTTCTTGATGTTCGCCCCGGCCAGCTGGCCCACCATGGCGCCGGCTCGCTCGGAGCCAGTGAAGCTGACACCGGCGACTCGGCTGTCGCCGATGGCGGTGGCAATCGTCGCTTCGTCGAACAGCACGGTGGTGTAAACCCCGGTGGGAGCGCCGGCTGCGGCGAACGCCTCGGTGATCGCCCGGGCCGAATCTGGGCACTGCGGTGCAGGTTTGAGCAGCACCGTGTTGCCCACGGCCAAGCTCGGTGCCGCGAAGCGGGCCACCTGGTAGTAAGGGAAATTCCACGGCATGATCCCCAGGACGACCCCGATCGGTCGTTTGCGGATCACCGCACTGCCCTGACCGTCGCTCAGCGCGATCGGCGCGTCGGCGAGGAATTGGGCCGCGTGATCGGCGTAGTAGTCGTAGATGTCAGCGCTGAACTCGACCTCCGCCCGTGCTTGGGCCAATGGCTTGCCCATTTCGCGCACCGCAAGCGTCGCCATGTCCTCGAGATGCTCGCGGTGGTAACGCGCCACACCTCGCAGCACCTCCACCCGGTCCTCTACTACGCGCGCCGACCACGACCGTTGCGCGTCGCACGCACCCTGTAAGGCCGCCTCCGCCTGGCCCTCGTCGAAGAAGTCCTGCGGCGGATGCGTCTCTCCTGTAGCAGGATTGACGACCTGGAACGGTGCACTGGTCACGAACTGTCCTTTCCTCGAAATTGATGGTGGTTAGAGGGTCGCGTCGAGCTCGGCGAGGAGTACGTCGGCGTGCGCTGCGGTGAACGGCAGCGGCGGACGGATCTTCAGAACGTTCTGCCCGACACCGGACGCGCTGATGAGCACGCGTCGTTGGCGCAACTCGTTGACGATCCGGGCCGCCGCCTCGGCGTCTGGGGTCTTGCGTTCGTCGTCGTCGACGATCTCGACGGCGACGAACAATCCGGTCCCGCGAACGTCACCCAACGTGTGGTGACGCTGCGCCAGCGCCCGCAATCCGGCTATCAGGTAGGCACCGGAATCGCGGGCGTTGTCGATCAGCCGGTCCTCATCGATGACGTCCAGGACGGCGGTTGCGGCGGCGATGCTGACGGGATTGCCGCCAAAGGTGTTGAAATAGCGCATGTCCCGACCGAACTTGGCCATCACCTGTTCGCGTCCCACCACCGCGGCGATCGGGATGCCGTTGCCCATCGGCTTGCCGAGCACGACGAGATCGGGTTGGAGCCCGTGCCGCTCGAATCCCCACCACCCGGTACCCAACCGTCCGAACCCGGACTGCACCTCGTCGGCGATCCAGAGGCCCCCGGCGGCGTGCACCAACTCCGCGGCCGGACGCAGGAAGGTGGCGGGGTCACACTGCACACCGTCACTGGACAACACCGAGTCGACGATCATGCCGGCCAGTCCCACCCCGCGTTGGTTCAGGGTGGCGATGGCCGCCCGCACGCGTTCCACGAAGGCCTCGCCCGCCTCGCCTGGTTCTTCGCGATAGAAATCGGGCGCGTCGACGAGGACCACGTGCGGTGGTATCGGGTTGTGTGGGCCCAGGCTCGGCGAGATCTCCGCGGCCGCTGCGGTGACGCCGTGGTAGGCGTGTGAGGTGCAGATGATCCCCTGTGCGCCAGTCTCATATCGTGCGGTACGCAGGGCAAGGTCGACTGCTTCGCTGCCCGTGCAGGTGTAGGTGACCTTGGACAAGTCGGGCGGGAAGAGTGCCAGCAGGCGCTCCGAATACCGCACCACCGACTCGGTGAGGTAGCGAGTGTGGGTGTTGAGCACGCCCAGTTGATCGTTGACGAGCCGTTGCACGTGGGGATGGCTGTGGCCGATCACCGGGACGTTGTTGTACGCGTCGAGGTAGCGTTGCCCCGCGGTGTCGTAGAGCCATACTCCGGCGCCGCGTTCCAGCGCGACCGGCTGGCGGTAGAACAGCCGGTATGTCGGTGCGAGTACGGCCTCTCGGCGTTCGTTGAGCGCCCGGCTGTCGGGATCCAATTCAGCTGCGGCCGTGCTGTCGTACGCGTTGGCCATGTGCATGGGCTGAGAGTTCACGTCGACTCCGGATTTTGCAGGACAGTCATGGTGTGCTTCTTTGCATTCGAGGGACTAACGGTTCAGGGTCGCGCGCAACCGGGTCTCGGCCTGGTCGAGATGGATCGGCCGCAACGCGGCCAGGGCCCGCCAGGTGTGCTCGGAACGGGCTTTCCCGTATTCGCCAGTCGGCCCGCCGCGGCGCGCAGTCCAGATCGTCGCATTGCAGACCAGGCGAATCATCGCCAAGGGAAAGAGCAGTGAAATTTCGGTGTCATTGAGTCGAACCACCTGGTCGAACCCGGCAGCGACATCGACGAGGGCGCTGATTGGGTCAGCTTTTCGGAGCATCGCGTAGGCGCCGGCGATCGCTGGTTCGCATACCCGAGCGGTATACAGTGAGTCGGCGAAGTCGATGACGCCGGTGATGCGCCCTCGAGCCGGATCCCCGAACACATTGAAATCGTTGAGGTCTTGGTGCACAACGCCTTTGGGAAGATCGGCGATGTGACGGGCGACCACCGTGTCGAACATCTCAACCGCAGCCAGCGCCGCCTCGCGCTGCGCGGGATCGTCGATCAGGGGCAGATTGGCGCCAATCGTCAGCGGTGCGGCCAGCAGGTCCCACCCGTGGGTCTTTGCCACCTGCTGGTCCTCCTGCATGCCGGCCAGACCGGCCACAATGTTCCCCGCCGTGCGCCCCCAGCCGATCAGCAGTTCGGTGGGGTGCTCGGGCGCTTCAGACAATAGTGAGCCGTCGATCCAGGAGTACACGCTCAAACACAGATCATCGTCGAGGAGGGCCACGTCGGCGCCGTTGCTTGCACGCAGCACTGCCGGAACGGGAACCAGTCCGACGAGGCGATCCAACAGCTGGTGTTGCCAACGCACGCCGTCAGCTTCGTCGGCGCGATAGACCTTGACGACCGCACGTACGCCGCCATCGGTGGTGAGGGCGAAGGTTTGGTCGAACTCGCCACCGAGCCGGCGCATTTCAGAGCTGACCAACCCGTACTGGTGGTCGAGGGCAGCGGCGATGTCGCGTGTTGCCAATCCCATACGCCGATCGGATGTCCACTCTGTCAACCCAGAACCCCTATTGCATCATTGTTCACCAATGTCTCAAGCTAGCGGAGTGGCGGTGCTTTGGCAATGGCCGACGGGCCAGCCCGGCCAACGGCGGTGTCGTTCGCTGAATGTCGACGCCATGGAAGTGAGCTCCGGACATCGCGTCCGACGCCAATCAGCTGGCGACGATGTGGACCAGGATGTCCCGGTTGACGTGTAGGTGCTCGGCTATCAGTCGGGTAGAAAGGTGCTCGTTGCGATCTGCGAGCGCGTCGTAGATCGCGCGGTGCTCGCCAAATGCCTGCGCGGCGTCGGTCTTGTACTCGCCCGAACTCGCCTCGAGAATGGCGAGGGCATACAGCATCTCGGATTCGATGGCGTTGAAGAAGCGGTCGATTCGAGGGCTGTCGAGCAATCCGATGATGGCAGCGTGGAAGTCGAGGTCGGATTGAACGATGACGCGGAAGTCGGTGCCACGTGAGGCCCGCTCAAGCTGGTCGATAGCCGTCGTGAGTTGGTCGAAGCGTTGTGGACTGCTGGGCTGATCCGATGTGCACCAGCGTTTGGCCGCGTCGACTTCCAGTACTTCTCGCGAGCGGTACATATCGGTGATGTCCTTGGCGTTGAAATCGACCACCGTCGAACCCTTGTGCCGCTGGTGACGCACGAGGCCCTGCGATTCGAGCACCCGCAGGGCGTCCCGCACAGTGCGGCGCGACACCTGATAGTGCTCGGAGATCACTTCTTCGCGCAGTGCCGCACCGCGGGCGATCTCGCCGGACAGAATCTCCTCGCGAACGAGATCGGCGACCTGCTCGCCCGTCGTACTGCGAGACGGCAGGAGGGCGCGCACGTCGACGTGCTCACCGGGCGTGGAGACCATGGCCACTACCCCTCTCGATCCGTCGGCATTCGACCCATTGTCTACCACGCCGACGATGCCAACCACGTCGGTGATCCGCCTCTTGGGCTAGCGCTTTTCGGGAGGGGCGCGTATCGTCCCCCGGACTGTGTCATTGTAGAATTGGTCACCAATTGGAGGCATTTGTGAGCGACGGCATCTTGCGTGGGGTGGTCCACGCATGACGGAATCCTCTTTGGCAGCGACATCCGACGAGCGGGTGACAGCCGGTGGAAGCGCTAAGCCGCACCTCCGCCGAGTGCTCGGTGTCGGTGGACTCGTTCTCTTCGGCCTGGCGTACATGGACCCGTTGGCCGTGTTCGACACCTATGGCGTGGTCAGCCAGACGACCCACGGGCATGTGCCGACCGCGTACATCGTGACCTTCACGGCGATGCTGTTCACCGCCGGAAGCTACGCCGTACTCGTGCGCGCCTATCCGAGCGCGGGCAGCGCCTACACCTTCGCCCGCCGGGCATTTGGCGGCCAAGTCGGGTTTCTCACGGGCTGGTCCCTGATGTTGGACTACCTACTTTTGCCGCTGATCAACTACTTGCTGATCGGCATCTACCTCAACGCGTTGTTCCCCGCAGTGCCCGCGGCGGTGTTCTGTCTCGTTGCCGTCGCCCTGGTGACCGTTGTCAACGTGGTCGGCGTGGTGATCATGAACCGACTCAACTACGCCCTGGTGGGCATGCAGCTGCTGTTCATCGTCGTCTTCTCGGTCGTGGCGTTGGTCTACCTGCGAAACAACCCCGGTGTTTCGCTGCTTCAGCCGCTCTACACGTCCGGGTTCGGTGGTGGCGACATCCTGGGCGGCGCCGCTATCGTCGCGCTGAGCTTCCTCGGGTTCGACGCGGTGTCCACCATGTCTGAAGAGGCGCGCAATCCCCGGCGGACCGTACCCGTGGCCATCATCCTCACGGTGGTACTCGGCGGTGTCATCTTCTTGGTGGTGTCCTACTGCGCCACGCTCGTGGTGCCGGACTACCGCACCATCACCGATCCCGATTCGGCCGCACTGCAGGTGGTGTTCGCCGCCGGCGGACACACGCTGCAGAACTTCTTCATCGTCGCCTATATGTGCGCATGTAGCGCGGCAGCACTGTCCTCACAGGTCAGCGTCACCCGCATCCTCTACGCGATGGGCCGCGACGGGGTATTGCCTCGGGTCGTGTTCGGACGTATCAGTCGACGATTCCAGACACCGATCGGTGCGGCCCTGGTGGTATCGGCAATCTCGCTGTTCGCGCTGATCGCTGACCTGGAGACGATGGCCTCAATCGTGAGCTTCGGCGCCCTCGCGGCGTTCACATTGGTGAATCTGTCTGTCATCAAGCATTTCTTGATCGACTTGGGGCGCCGTGGCTGGCGTAGCTGGCTTGTCTACGCGGCGATGCCTGCCATCGGCGTCGCCCTCACGGGATGGCTGTGGACCAGTCTTTCCATGGACGCCTTCGCCATTGGATTCTCCTGGATGGCGGTTGGGGTCATCTACTTGGCCGCCCTCACCCGCGGATTCCGGCAGCCTACACCAGAGGTCGACTTCGACGCCGGTGAGACACCTATCGAGAACACGACTCCCTCAGTAAGGACACCGCGGTGACCTCCTCCACCACGAGCTTCGACTTCTTCGCCCACCCCGAACTCCCAGCGCCACTGGTCACCGAGCGCGACGCCGCCCGATTTGTCGCCGAAAACTACGGGATCGACGCCACAGCAGCCACTTTGGGCAGTCAGCAAGACGCGAACTTCTTGGTGACCAAAGCCGGCGGAGCGGTGGCCGGGGTGTTGAAGGTGGCCAATCCGGCTTTCAGTGACGCTGAGATCGACGCCCAGGTAGCAGCGACGGATTGGGTCGCCGACCGCGAGCCGGCCCTGCGACTCGCCCGTGCCATTCCCGACCGCCAGGGCCGACAGCATTCACCAATGCCCGGAGGTCTGGGCTCCGCACGGCTGCTGGACTTCCTGCCCGGCGGCGACCTGGCGGAGTCCGGCTATCTCTCACCGACGGTCCTTGCCGAAATGGGTGACGTGGCGGGCCGAGTCAGCCGAGCGCTGCTCACATTCGAGCATCCAGGGCTGCAGCGCGTGCTGCAGTGGGATCCGCGTTTTGCAGATCGCGTAGTCGACTTCCTTGCGGGGTACCTGCCCGACTCGTCCGAGGCCGCCAGAATCACGAGCGCAACGGCCGCCGCGGTCGACGCTCTGCAACGTCTCGACGCTCACCTGCCCCGTCAGGCCGTACACCTCGACATTGCCGACACCAATACGGTGGGCACGTCGGGACCCGACGGCAGGCGGCACCCGGACGGCCTCTTGGACTTCGGCGACCTGACCCATACCTGGGCGGTGGCCGAACTCGCCGCCACCGTCGCCGCCACCCTGCACCATCCAGGTGTCGAATCGGCTGCCACTCTGTCAGTGATCTCAGCATTTCATGCCATCCGACCGCTCAGCGGCGAGGAGATCGATGCGCTGTGGCCGATGGTCGTCGCCAGGACCGCGGTACTGCTGATCAGCGATCTGCAACAGGTCGCCATCGACCCGGGCAACGAGTACGCGGCCACCACGGTGCAACGGGAACGCGTCCTTCTCGATCAGGCGCTGTCGGTTCCGACGGCGGTCATGTCCGCCTTGATTCGTGACCGGCTCGACGTCGCAGCCCCCCGTCATGACCCGGGCGTGGCCCGGCGCATCTTCGAGATCGAGCCGACGGACATTGCCACCCTTGATCTTTCGGTTGACTCGGACTCCGTGGACCGCGGCGCCTGGCTCGACCCCGACCTGGCGACACGGCTGGCAGGCGAGGCATTGGCGTCAGGCGCGCGAGCTGTCGTCACCGCCTACGGTGCCGCGCGTATGGATCGCAGTCGGCCGCTGGCGGCGCAGAGCAGCGCCACGATCACCACGGGCATCGATGTTTGGTCCGCCGATGCCACCCAACTGACCGCGCCGTGGGACGGCGAGGTGACCGTTGACAACGACGAACTCGTACTGCGTCACGGTTCTCACGAGTTGCGGTTGACGGGCGCAACGTTCATACCGGCGATCGAGCGAGTGGTCCAGGGAGACCCGCTGGCGACGATGCCTGCCGGACAGCGGACACACCTGGCCGTACACCTGAGCGAGGCGCCCGTAGCGCCGGAGACGGTTCGGCCGGAGTACGCACCGGGCTGGCTGGCGATCACATCGGATCCCGCCCCGCTGCTCGGGCTGCCTCAGCACCGTTCGGCACAGCTGGGTCTGCTGGAACGACGGGCGGCAACGTTCGCCGACGTGCAGGAGCACTACTACACGCGCCCTCCGCAGATCGAGCGCGGCTGGCGGCACCACATGCTGTCCACACAGGGGCGCAGCTACCTGGATATGGTCAACAACGTCACCGTGCTGGGCCACGCACACCCCGCCGTTGCCGACGCCGCGACCCGGCAACTCAACCGGCTCAACACCAACTCACGATTCAACTACGCGGTGGTGGTCGAGTTCTGCGAACGCCTCACCGCACTGCTGCCCGATCCTCTGGACACCGTGTTCCTGGTGAACTCAGGTTCTGAGTCCGTCGACCTCGCAATCCGACTTGCGATGGCAGCCAGTGGTTCTCGTGATGTCGTCGCGGTTGGCGAGGCCTATCACGGCTGGACGTACGCCACCGATGCGGTGTCGACCTCCACTGCGGACAACCCGAACGCTCTGACCACCCGGCCGGACTGGGTGCACACGGTGGAATCCCCGAACACCTTCCGCGGAAAGTATCGCGGCGCCGAGGCTTCGAAGTATGCCGCCGAGGCGGTCGACGTCATCAACGAGCTCGCGCACGGTGGACGGGCTCCGGCGGCGTTCATCGCCGAAACCGTCTACGGCAACGCCGGTGGAATGGCCCTCCCCGATGGCTACCTGGACGAGGTATACACCGCCGTTCGGGCCGCCGGCGGGTTGGCGATCGCCGATGAAGTCCAGGTTGCCTATGGTCGTCTGGGTCAATGGTTTTGGGGTTTCGAGCAACAGGGCGTGGTCCCCGACATCGTGACGATTGCCAAAGCGACGGGCAACGGTCATCCCGTTGGTGCGGTCATCACCAGCCGGGCGATCGCAGAGCGTTTCCACAGCGAAGGGTACTTCTTCTCGTCCACCGGTGGCAGCCCGCTGTCGAGCGCGGTCGGCCTGGCGGTACTCGACACCCTCCAAGAGGAACGCTTGCAAGCAAATGCGATGACCGTTGGGACGCATCTGATTTCCCGGCTCCGGGAACTCGCCACCCGCCACCCGTTGATCGGAACCGTGCACGGCTCTGGTCTCTACATTGGCGTGGAGATGGTCCGCGACCGCGAAACGCTGGAGGCCGCACCGGAGGAGACCTTGGCCATCTGTGACCGGATGCTCGAACTCGGTGTCGTGATCCAGCCGACCGGTGAACGCAAGAACATCCTGAAGACCAAGCCGCCCTTGTGCATTGACATGGATGGGGCCGATCACTACGCCGACATGCTCGACCGTGTACTCACTGAGGGCTGGTGACACCCACTATTGCCGGGCGAGTCCGGTTGCCCAAGCCGAGCCGCTCGATCAGAGTTGTCCAGTCACTGCCTCTGCCCGCCGCGGTTTCCACCCGGGTCGGGGGACCGACGCGATGAGTTTCTTCGTGTAGTCGTCGCTGGGTGTCCGCAGTACGTCATCGATCGGGCCTCGCTCCACGATCTGTCCACGGTGCATGACGATCACATCGTCGGCGATGTGCCGGGCGACGGCCAAGTCGTGGGTGATGAAGAGAAATGCCATGCCCGAGTCGCGGCGGATCTGCGCGAGCAGGTTGAGGATCTGCGCCTGAATGGATACGTCGAGTGCCGCGACCGCTTCGTCCAGAATCAGGAGCCGCGGGTCGGCGGCAAGCGCGCGGGCGATCGCGACGCGCTGACGCTGACCACCGGAAAGGGCGCGCGGCGGCGCGTCAGCCTGGCGCGTGCCCAGCCCGACTTGATCGAGCAGTTCCTCGATTCGGGCGGTGACGCCGCGATCGTCGAGGTCCGAGTTGTGTATGTCAAGAATCTCGCGCACCGAGTCACGCGCGCTTTGGCGCCTGTCGAGCGACCCGTATGGGTCCTGGAAGACGATCTGGATTTGCCGCGCCCACCGGCGTCGCATAGTCGTGGACACCCGGCCGCCGGGTCGGTCCTCGCCCTCGACGGTGATGGTGCCCGCGCTCGGCCGTTCGAGCCCGGCGATCATCCGGGCGACAGTTGTCTTACCGGAGCCCGACTCGCCGACGATTGCCAGCGAACCACCCGCGGCCACCGAGAACGTGGCGCCGTCAACCGCGACGTGGTGCCCGAAGACCTTGCGTAGCCCGTCGACTGCAAGCAGAGTCTCAGGCACGGGGCGGCCCTTCGAGCGCGCTGCCATCGGCGATCTGTTCGGCGAAGTGGCATGCCGCGACGCCATGGTGAACCGGTGTGAGCTCCGGTCGCTGCGAGCGGCAGACCGGCTGGCAGAACGGACAGCGGTCCGCAAAGCCACAGCCGTCGGGTGCCTCGTAGCCGGCCAGCGGCCTGCCGGGGATCGCTGCGAGCGTTCCTCGTCCACCATCGACGTCGAGGCTTGGACGGGCGCCCAGGAGCCCGCGTGTGTACGGATGCGCTCCGTCTCGGTGAAGCTTGTCCGAAGCTCGCTCTTCGACCAGCCGCCCGGCGTACATGACCGCCGTTCGGTCGCAGACCGCGGCGGCCAATTCCAGGTCGTGCGTGATGAAGATCATGCTCATCTGCCGGTCGCGGCGTAGCTCGTCGATGATGGCCATCACTTCTTCCTGCGTGGTCACGTCCAGCGCGGTCGTCGGCTCGTCGGCGAGAAGTAGTTGCGGCTCGACGATGAGCGCCGCGGCGATCATCACCCGCTGCAGGAGACCGCCGGAGAATTCGTAGGAGTATTGGCGCAGCCGCCGCTCGGCATCGGCGATGTGCACGGTGCGCAGAGCATCCGCGGCGCGCCGCTCGGCTTCCTTGCGTCCGACCTTGCGGTTGGCGACGAGGACCTCGCAGAGGAAGTCGCCGATCGGCCGAACGGGGTTGATGTGCGCTCGCGGGTCCTGGAACACCATGGCCACCCGATCCGAGCGCCACTCGCGTAAGCACTTGGCGCTCATGTCGGGAACCGATATGCCGTCGAAGCGAACGTCTCCCTGGGTGGACGCGCCGTTGGGAAGAAGTTGCATGATCGCTCGCGCGGTCATCGACTTTCCCGATCCGGATTCACCCACCAGGCCGAGCGCCTCGCCCGCGCCCACGGAGAACGACACCCCGTTCACGACCGTCTGAGGACGGCCGTCGATCGGGAGTGCGACGCTCAGCGAGTCGACCTCGAGCAATGGTGTCGTCATCGTGCCCCCTGCGCGAGGAGCCGCTGAGACACACGTTCACCGATGACGTTGAAGGCCACCACCGCAAGCACGATCGTCAGGGCGGCATAGAGCGACTGAGCGGGGTGACCATCCACGATCGCCGGCTTGCCGTTGGCGACCATGAGTCCCCACTCTGGGCTGGGCGGCTGCAGGCCGAGTCCCAGGAAGGAAATCGCCGCGATGTCCAGCATGGCATAGCCGAAGCCGACGACGATCTGGGTGACGATGAGTGGCCCGAGGTTGGGCACGACGTGACGCAGGCAGATCCTCCACGGCGACTGGCCCTGCACGACGAGTGCCTCGATATAGGGGAGGTTGCGCTCGCGCAGCGCGGCGGGACGCAGGATGCGTGCGACGTAGGGAACGTTGGCGATCGACAGGGCGATCACCGGTGCGACGAGTCCGCTGCCGAAGACGGCTGCGGCGACGATCGCGAGGATCAGTCCGGGGAAGCCGAACAGGAGGTCCAGGAAGCGCGCCACAGTGGCATCCCACCAGCCGCCGAACCATGCTGCGGACACGGCCAGCATCGTTCCGATCGCTCCGGCCAGCACCATCACCACCGCTGGGGCAACAAGGCTCGGACGCGCTCCGCAGATCAGTCGGGACAACAGGTCGCGGCCGGTGTCGTCGGTTCCGAGCAGGTGGGCGGGGGAGGGGCTGGCGAAGATGTTGAGTTGGTCGAGTTCGGTCGGATCGTAGGGCGCGACGAGCGGGCCGAAGATGGCGAGCAGGATGAACAGCACGCCGACGACGGCCGCCGCGGCCACCGCGAGGTTGGCGGAGCCCAGCCGTCCCGTGACACGCCGGACTCGCGTAGAACCGGCGAGGGCTATGGCGCTCATCAGTCGCGTCCCTTCACGGCTTGGCGGGGATCGAGTGCGACGTTGACGACGTCGACCACGGTGTTGACCACAACGAAGGCGGCGACCATCAGCAGGGACAGAATCTGCACCACGGCGAGGTCCTGCTTGGCGGCGCTGTCGACGAGCAGTGAGCCGATCCCATCGATGCCGAACGCCTTCTCGGCCACCGCCGTCCCCGCGAGCAGACCTGCGATCATCAGCCCCGACACCGCCAGGATCGGTGGTGAGGCGTTACGCAGCACGTGACGTCGGATGATCCACCGATTGGGCAATCCACGACTGCGGGCGGCATCGACGTGCTCAGAGCCGAGCTCACCGCGTACCGATACCTGCGTCACCCGCGCCACCCACGCGATGTAGGCCAGTGCCAGTGAGATCGCAGGCAGTGTCAGGTGCCACAGCTTGTCGCCGAGGCCCTCGCCGGCACCGAAGACCGGAAACCAGGAGAGCTGGGTCGAGAAGATCGCGATGAGGAATACCGCGACGACGAAGGTCGGAAACGCCATCGCCACCGAGCTGCCGACAGTCACCGCCGTCTCGACCCGACCGCCGCGTAGACCGGCGAGCATGCCGCCACCGATGCCGAAGATCACGATCAGCACACCGGCGAAGAGCACCAGCAGCAGTGTGTTCGGGATCCGCCCCGACAGCAGATGTGAAACGTCATCACGGTAGGCAAGTGAGCGCCCCATGTCACCGTGCAGGATCCCCGTTGCCCAACGCCCGTACTGGGAGAAGAACGGGTCGTCCAAGTGATACTCCTGGTGGATCCGTGCAACGACTTCCGGGTTGGGTTTGCCGCCGCCCACGAGCAGGGTTGCAGGGTCACCCGGGGAGATGAACAGCAGCCCGTAGATCACCACGCTGGCGACGACCAGGGTCAGCACCAGCGCCACGATCCGTCTGAGGACGAAACGGACGATCGTCAACTACGAAGCCCCGATCATCGCCGCCCACGGCATGTTGATGTAGGCGAATGAGGCTGGCGCACCGGTGATCCGCTTGTTCATAAACAAGCGCTCGTACGGCGTGCCGATCGGAACGCGCTGTTTTTGCGCCTCCCAGATCGCCTGCGCGTCGACGTATGCCTGTGCCGATGCCACCGGATCGGATTCCTCACGAGACTTCGCGATGTCGGCGTCCACCTGGGGCTTGTCGAAGCCGGTCCAATTGAACAGCGCATCCTTGGGGAACAGCAGGATTGCGTACGACAGCGGGTCCGGGACCTCGACGTAGCCCGCGCTGAGCACGAGGTCGACGTCCTTGCGCTTGGAGGGGTCGTAGAACAAGCTCGAGAACTCGGTCGCAGGCATCTGCTTGAGATCGAAGTTGAGTCCGATCGACTTCGCGGATGCCTGGACGAACGTGGCGATCTGCAACTGCGACTGATCGCCGGCGGGCAGCGCCAAGATCATGGTCTCGCTGGGCGCACCGACCTTCTCGACGAGCGCCTTTGCGCCTTCGACGTCGGGCCTGGAGTTGTCCGGTAGCGCGTCGTAGGCCTTCTGGAACACGGCCGCCCCCGGTCCCTTTCCGAAGGCATAGGGCGGGATGACCGCCCGGTTGGGCGTCCCCGCCCCGTGCCATACGTTCTTCACGATCGCCGCGCGGTCGATCGCCTTGTCCAGTGCCTGCGCGAGCTCTGTCTGAGCCATCGGCGTGTCCGGGTTCGCGGGACTCAGGTTGAACACCTGAGTGCTGGGGCCGAGGTAGAGCTTGCCCGCGTCGGTCTTCTGAAGCGTGTCGAAGCTCGTCGATGGTGCCTCGTACGTGCCGTCGATCTCGCCGGACAACAGCGCGCTGGTCAGTGTGGAGGTGTCTTCGAGGAACTTGAAGTTGATCGTCTTGACCATCGGCTGGAGCTTGGGATCCCAGTAGTCGTCGCGCGCCTGGAGTGTGATGCTCGAGCCGGCATTCCAGCTGGCCACCTTGTACGGGCCGGTGCAGATCGGCGGGTGGCTCGCGGTGCCGTAGCCGGCGCCGGCGGCGGCCGCATCGGCCACGTCGACGATGGCGCCGAACTCCGTCGACATGCCCTCCGCGAAGAGGATGTCCGGCTTGCTCATCGTCACCGTCACCTCGAGCGGGCCGGTTGCCTCGATCGACTTCACCGACGTGAAGAAGTCACCGTTGATCGGCTCCATCGCCGGGTCCATGTTGCGCTTCAGGCTGCCTACGACGTCGTCGGCCGTCATGGGCTTGCCGTTGGAGAACGTCACACCGGGCCGAAGCTTGTAGACGATGCTCGTCGGAGTCTGCGTCCAGCTCTCGGCGAGGCCGGGGGACGTGCTGTAGTCAGCGTTCATCCGCAGCAGCGGCTCACACACGTTCATCAGCACCGTGTTGGGTGAGTAGTCGCCCGTCTTGACCGGGTCGAGCGTCGTGGGCTCGCCGGTGGAGAGCGCCCAATTGATCGAGTCGACGGGGCCCTTGCCTGGCGGCGTCGTGGCCGAAGCGTCGGTGGGCGGCTCCGCCGCCGTGGTGTTCTCACCAGAGTTTCCGTTGCCGCCGCAACCTGCCACGACGATGACCGCGGCGGCGGCGGAGAGCAAGGCAGTCGTCTTACGAAGCATCATTACGTTCCTCCGATAGTGCGGTTACGGTCAGGCGTGCCGGCCAATCGGCCAAGACGTACAGCGTCTGCTGGGAAGCTCGGGGCTCGACAACCGTCCACCGGTTCTCGTCGGTGCCGGAGTTCGGGATGAACAGCGGGAAATCGCTTGACGAAATATGAACGCGGAGAGCGTGATTCGAGCGCACCCGGTAGCCGGTGTGGCCGAGGTTGACGTGCGCCCGAGAAATTGTTCGGGCATCGTCGAGATGAACCTGGCCACGCACGATCATGTGTGCGCTGCCGTCCGGGGCGACATCAAGGAGCTTGACGAACACGTCGGCGGTCGGGGCCGTGCTCGAGACACGGGCTTCGACCTCGATCGGACCAGCCAGGTCGAGTGGTTCAGTGAGTCGCTCACTGGTGAACGTCAGCACGTCTCCGCGGTCGCCCGTCGCGCTTTCATCTGGATAGTCGAGAAGGAAGGCAAAGGAGTTCTTGACCGCCGACGGAATGAGGTTGTCCGGATCGAAGTCCCACTGGGCCTCTCCCATCTCGCCTGCGCCGGCGTCAACCAGGTGACCGCCCGGGGTCGCACCGGCCGCGCTGCCCAACCCGGAGAGATCAAAGCTACGCTTCGTCGCCCCCGGAGGCGGCCACTGCGACGACGTCTGCCATCCCACATGGCCGAGTTGCCAACGGACCTTCGGGAGTGTGTCCGGTGACTTGAGTTCCCGCACGAAGACGTCGAGGAAATCCAGTGCCTGTGACGTGTAGAGATCGAGCATCCGCTCCAACGCCTCGTCATTGCTGCCGTGATCGTCTGCGTCTTTTATCGGTGCGAGGTCGAGGGTGTAATTCTCGTGATCGAAGGAGCCCGCCTCGATGTATTGCACTGCCGCCCACTGAGGAATGGACTCCAACTCCATCACGTCGCGCATTTGAGGGATCATGAGATTGTCGAACCAACCGACGGTCTGCAAGACGGGGATGGGTTTGGCATCGCGCGGATGCTTGAGGTCGAACGGTCCCTTCTTGTTCGCCTGGACCGGGGTTTGCGAGTCGAACGACGAGGATCGGGCGCCGATGGCCGCAAATGCCTCCTCGAACGCGTCGGCCAAGGGGCGGTTGTCGTAGTTCGGGTCGTATTCATAAGCTTCGTGGTCGACCCAGTGAGTGGCAAGGTAGTAGGCGCCTTCCATCCACGGCACGGGCTCGCCGAAGCCGCCAAGGCCACCACGATTCACTGTGCTCAACTCGTAGGTGGTCACCCGTGGGACGATCGCCTTGAGCGCCGGGTGGGCAGAGACTACGGCCGCCCACTGCGTGAAGCCGTAGTAGGAGTCTCCGAACATGCCAACCGCGCCGTCGCTCCAGTCTTGGGCCACTATCCAGTCAATGGTGTCGTAGCCGTCCTCGACCTCGTGGTCGAAGGGCTCCGTCGGCCCCTGCGAACGGAACTTTCCGCGCACGTCCTGCACGACCATCGCATAGCCGCGGTCGGTGAATCGCCGCGCGATCCTGTCGAAGAACACGTACCGACTGTTCTTGTCGTATGGCAGGCGGACGAGCACCGTCGGTGCATGGGTGACGCCGGACGGCAGGTAGACGTCCGTTGCGAGGACAGTGCCGTCTCTCATCGGAACTGCGTACTCAGTCGCGCTGTCGCCGACAGGTTCCGCGACGGTACGGACAATCTGCAATTCACTCACGTGAGCGGCTCCTCCTTGGACCCATGATGGCGACACCGACGAGCCGAGCGCTCGGATGAGGACGTTGTCGCCGTCGTGATAGACAACACTGTTGTACAACAGTGTTGTCTCGTCAACCGGAAGAGCTAAGGTCACAAGATGCCGCCCGAAATCGACACGAGCGCACGCCTCACGGAGATCGCCCAAGCCACCCTCGACGTAGCCCGCGAGGAGGGGCCGCGCTCCGTCACCATCCGAGCCGTGGCCGCCCGCATGGGTCGGTCGACGACGGTCATCACCAAGTACGTCCCCAGTCGATCCGCGCTGCTGGTCAACGCGGTGTCGCATGTGCGTGCCGGGTGGGACGCCGCAGTGGCGGAAGTGCTCGACCGGAAGTCTGGCCTGAATCGTCTTCGCGCCCTGATGGATTGGACTCTTGATACCGAGGACTACGACGACGCAGCGCGCCGGTTGTGGCACGAGATCCTCGCCAAGGAGGAACCCGCCAGCGACCAGTGGGGGGCCTTGGTCGACGAGGCCCACGACGATCACGCATCGATCGTCACGACGATCGAAGAATCCGCGATCGATGCGCCTCCATGGTTGGCCGACGTTCTTTTCCTGGTGTCGCGCGGTTTCTTCGTCTCGACAGTCAAGGATCCAGAGGACTGGAGTGGGGACCGGGCGCGCGTGGCCGTCAACGCAATGCTCGACGACCTATTCACGCCGAGCGCTGCGAAGTCCAAGCGTGCGAAAGGCTAAGCGAACGCGACCGAAGGTGTGACCTTCAGAGAGCCCGCTGGCTTGCGCACTGTCAAAGCGGGCTCAGCTGTACCGCGCGACAAGCGCACCGCCGATCGCGGCGAGGTGGTCGCGCACGCCTTGCGGGCCGGTGACGTCGAGCCATTCGGTGAGCCCGGCAAGTTCGACAGCGAGGGTGTACTCGCTGTGGCCGCGAACCACGATCGCGATCCGGCCGTCGGGCGTGGAACCGCCAACCTTGAGGCGGCCCCCGAGCACCGTTCGAAGCAGGCCGAGCCCGTCGGGGGTGCACAGGCCCTGAACCTCAAGGGGAGTGCGCCTTCGGTCGACCTCGTCGGCGATCTCGCGCCAGCTCTCGGCAAGGTCGAATCCCTCGGGCCGTTGGACGGGAACGTCGGTCAACTCGACAGACGAAACACGGTCGATCCGAAAGGTCCGTTGGCCGTCCTCCGTATGGGAGACCAGGTACCACGTCGAGCTCTTGGCGACGATGCCCAAGGGGCTGACATTCCGCTCGGTCTCGGAGCCCTTGCGGTCGACGTAGCCGAGCCGCACCTGGACGCCGAGGATCACCGCCTCCTGAAGTTCGTCGAGAAACCGGGGCGCTCGGCGCTCGAGCCGGCTGGATCCCCAGTGTCGTGGGTCCACGACGACTGATGTCGCCGCTCTCGCGGCCTGCTCCCGGAAGGGCTCAGGAAGCGCGCGTACGAGCTTGCGCAATGCGGCCTTCGCGCCCGGGGTTGCCGTCGAGGCAGGTCCGGCTACCAGAAAGAGGGCGCGCGCTTCGCCCGCGGTCAGGCCGGAAAGGTCGGTGCGAGCGCCACCCAACAGGCGCCACCCACCCCCTCGGCCTTGCATGGAGTACACGGGCACCCCGGCGACGCTCAACGCTTCGAGGTCGCGGCGGGCGGTGCGCTCTGACACCTCCAGCTCCAGGGCGACCTCCGATGCGGTGACCTGCTCGCGCTGCTGAAGCAGCAGGAGGATGGCTATCAGCCGGTCGGCTCGCATTCAGCCACACTTCCATATAAAACTGGCCATAAGGTGACCGGTTTAGGTCGGCACAATGGCGCCATGACCACACAGACCAGCGTCACCACGGACCACCTCGACGATCCCAGGCCAATGCTCGACCGCGCCATCGCCACCGTCGGGGGCGTCATTACCGGCGTCCGGTCAGAGCAGCTCACGGACCCGACGCCGTGCACCGACATGGACGTGCGAGCGCTGCTCGCCCACCTCATCGGCGTGCTGAACCGGGTTGCCGCGCTCGGCAACGCCGAAGACCCCTTGGCAGTCACCGATACCCCAGTCGCCGACGATCGCTGGCCCGACGCATGGCGGGAGTCGGGGCGACGCGCCGCGGATGCCTGGAGCGACGACGCCGTGCTCGAACGACCCATGGCACTGCCGTGGATCGCAGGCAGCGGCGCCCAGGTACTGGCGTCCTACTTCTCCGAGCTGACCGTCCACACGTGGGACCTTGCGACGGCGACCGGTCAGCAGCCTGACTGGGACGGCACGGTCGTCACCGTGGCGCTCGACGCGGCCCGCCAGATGCTGCCGGCCGAGAACCGACGAGCTCTCTACGCGGAGATCTCGGCCGCGAGGGGCCTCGACGAGGTCGGTATCCCGTTCGCCGAGGCCGTCGCGATCCCCGACGACGCCCCCGCCATCGATCGCCTCGTCGCCTGGAACGGCCGGGATCCGCGCGGCCCGCGCTGACGGCCCAGTTCAGGCCTCGCCGGGTTAGCGAAAGGCGCTGGGGCGGAACCGAAACGGCGAAGTCTGGTCGTGGGTGGAGCGGACTAGAGCTGTCCCAGGGGCCGACAGACATTGGACAAGGCGTTCCAGTACTGACCGGGCGCACAGTTCTCCGCCGGACGGGGGGTCTGGCAGGTGTTGGTGATCGGATCCCAGAATTGTCCGTTGATGCAGTTCGGGGGCTCAGCCGAACCGATTCCGGCGCCTAACAGCGACCCCGCGGCAATGGGAGCGGCCGCAAGGATGGCGATGGCCGAACGGCGCAAAAGATGATTTCGCATGAGGGTATCTTGCCCGACGATCTGAATTCCCAAACGCTTGTCGGTACCGACCGGCATCGGTGGGAACGATCGTTTCCGCGGGGCGTCGCTGACGTGTGCCGCTACTGCAGGGTCGCGTAGATTCTTCTAGAACAATCCGAGACCCTGACGCACCATTCGACGAAGGCCATCATGTCCGAAGACCAGAACACAGACGTTCCACCGAACCACCTTTCCATCGATCCGCGCAGCGCCTTTTACAGCGAAGAGGTGCTTAGCCGCGACGTGGGTATTCGCTTCAACGGCGTCGAGAAAACCAATGTTCACGAATACAACGTGGCCGAGGGTTGGGTGCGTGTCGAGGTCCCTACGGCGAAGGATCGCCGCGGAAATCCCATGGTCGTCAAGCTCAGTGGCACGGTTGAACCATTTTTCCGCTGAGCACACAAACGGACGCCTCGTGCTTTGGTGGCGCCGTGGTGACGGTTCACGCGACACTGCTCATGATCGCGATAACCAGCCCGCCCACGGTGAGCGCCCCGACCATCACCGCGGCCGCGATCGCCCGGCCCCGGCGATGCCGGCGCGCGTCGTAGATACCCACCGCGATGCCGGCGAGGATCAACGCTGCATAGGCCGACAGCCCGAACGTCAAGGCCGCCGTTGACGCGGCGCTGGACAGGGCCACGGTGTGCATGCCGTGAGCCTACGGCGCGTAGCTGATCGGTCCGTCGGTCAGTTCGGACCGGGCTGACAGCCGAGCACGTCGTCGAGGTCGAGCGAGTGATGATGGCATTCCTCGGCCTTGCGCGACAGGCATGTCCGGTGGCGGTCTGGCTGGCGACCTGCAACCCCGCTAGGGACTTGTGTCGGCGTTCCTGCGCGGGCCGGTGCGTATCCAGACCACCGTGAAGAACACCAACGTCAGCGCCAGCGGGGTGAGTCCGAGGAGCCAGCTCAGCGCTAGCGGGGGACCAGGCTGTTTGAGCACGTCGACGGCCAGGTCGCCGGTGCCTTCGCCGTGCGGACCGTCGATCGTGAACCGCAGCGTCCACGTCCCCGAGGAGTCGAGCGACTCCACGTCAAGGCCCCACACCTCGCGGTTGCGGGGATGCCGGGCCAGTCGATCCGCGTCCTGCCGGCCATCGGGTGCGATCGTCGCGATGGTGCCGGACTTGCCTACGATTCCGCCGTCCGGTTGGAATGTGAAATCCAACGACTGCATGGCGCGCAGCGGCCACACGGTGAACCCGACCGTCACCGGGTAGGGGCCGACCTGGACGTGCTCGGTGTGCACGACGTAGTCCAGCGGATCGGAGGCGGCGGCCGGTGCCATGGTGATCGACAGCGCGGCGACGGCGCACAGCATCGCGACCATTGCCCGCAACCTGTTGGGGATGGTCATGCCGACGCACCGACGGCAGGTGTCGCGTTCGATGCACGCAGTGCCCGGCCGAGTCGCCACGTCGCGCCGCCGAGCACCCCCGCGAGCAGCCCCCCGGCGACGCACGTCAGCAGGATGCTGCCCGCGTGTCCGCCGCCGTCCTCGCCACCCAGGTCGACGCCGCCGGATCCCATCCAGCTGAGCAGCCCGGTGATCGCGATCACGCCTGCCGCGCCGGAACCGGCCAGCAACCAGGCACTCGCGCCTCTCCACCGCAGCAGGAGTTCGACGACGATGCCGAACACGAAAACGATGGCGGGGATCAGCACCATGTCGACGGGGAAGCCCAACTCGACGAAGTCGCGAAGCGCCAAGTGCTGCAGGTCGGCATACCAGCCGACCGCCCAGCCGGCGAACGACCAGGTTGCCACGTTCAGCACCAGTGTGAGAAGCCCGGTGCCGATGGCTCCGCCGCGCGGCACGACTTGAGAACCGAGCAGCACGCAGACGAGCGGAATGGCCAGCCAGGTCAAGGTGGGCCAGTCGATGGTCGCGCTCAAGTTGAGGTCTGCCAACGCGCCGCTTTGGATCGAGGCGTACTGCCCGAAGGCCGCGATCGCGACCATGAAACCCCAACGACCCCAGCGATGTTCGCGGGCCGCTGCAAAGACGATCGCGGTGCCGATCATGGTGACGCAGATCGACGTCAGCCAACCTTGGTGTGGCGGCGACGCGACGGTCACGTCGAATCCGTACAGGCCGTGCCACCACTCGTCGTACAGCCCGTACAGCAGGAACGAGGCCGCGGCGATGCCGCCGACCAGATAGCCGATCGGCGCGGCGAATACGCCGAGCACCTTGAACGCGCGACCACCGACGGTCGGATCGAGATCCTGGCCGTTGCGCTGTGCGGCGGTGGCTCGCAACACCATCACCAAGCTGGTCAACCCGGCGATTGCGCCGCCGGCGTAGATGAACAGGTGCGGCAGCGTGAAGAAGCTATCCGGCCCCACGTCAAGGTGCCAGTCGATGTCCCAGGTCAACCCCGACAGCGAGATCAGTGTGCCGGCGAGCATGACAAACGCCGGTAACTTGCCGCGCGAATCCGCACTCGTCATGGTGGTGTGCCCTTCTAGCCGTTGGTGGTGACGCTCAGAACCGCTTCGTGCACTTGGTCGCTGGCGGCGATGCGGACCGTGATGTCCCATTGCCCGGCCATGGACAGATTTACGTCGGCACGGTACCGGCCGTCGCCTTGGGCCGTGGCGATCACAGGTGTTGTGGCATGGCCCATTTGGGGCATCGCGGGTTCGAAGGTGACTGAGTCCGGTGAGGGGTGCTGGCCCCGATTGCCGGTTATCTCGACGGTGACCGGGCTGGTGGTTCCGACTTTCGGCGACTCGCCGGTCAGCTGCACACGGTACGGTCCTGCCGTCGCGGTGGCCGCGCCGTCGTCCATCGATTTCGGCCACAGCAACCACATTCCGGCGCCGACGACAGCGGCGGCGATCGCGGCGATGACGACGAGGCGCTGGTGGCTCATGGTTGGCGGACCTCGACTTCGGTTGGCGCGGTGAGGATCGCGTAGTCGCGTTCGGTCTGCACCCATACCTTGTAGCGGCCGGGCAGTGCGAACGAGTAGGTGAAATCGATCTCGGGCCCGTACCGGGCAACTGATTCGTCGGGCTGTCCACCTGCGGCGCCGGGCGCCGGCGGCACCATGGCATGCGCATGCGACCAGACCGGTGCCGTCAGTGCGTGTTTGCCGACGTCGGGGCCCTCGGGTAGCGGGCCGACGACCATCATGTGTCCGACCATCCCGAGCCACGGCTGCAGGTCGGGGGTGTCCCCGAACCTGGCCCGGATGGTGCTCGGGCTGCCCGCCGGCGCGACCGTCGCGGTGATTTCGCCCTGCGAGGGTGCCGCCGCGGTCGGCGGTGCGGCAGGGGATTGCCCGTAGACCGAGCCGCGTAGCAGTTGTACCCCGCCACCGCGCCTGGCGATTTCGGCGGTCATCGCGTAGGTCCCGTGTTCGGCGGTGTCGAAATTTGCCTCGTACCTACCCGGCGCGACACGGACAGGATGCACGTGTGACATGGTGCCCGCAGGTGAGACGACGATGAGATGGATCAGCGCGCCGTGGTGGATCAGCAGGTCGTCGGCGGGTCGCCCGGTGGAGGAGTCGGTGAGGTTCAGTCGCAGCGTGGACTGGCCGACCGACACCGACATGTTCACCGGCGGCCGCGAATAGTCGACCGGATTCAGCGAATTGGCCGCAACGCGCGCGTAGGGATCACGGATGTTCTCGAGGGTGGGGTCAAGGTCGTGGCCGGGCTGCGGGGGCTGAGGGGAGTACGCCGACAGCGTCGCGCCGGTGACAGCCACCGTCAGTGCGACGATCATGCCGGTCGCCGGGACTAGCGCCATCCAGCTGCGGCGTGCGCGCAACGCGGCTGCCAGCGAAACGATCAGCAGCGCGCCGGCGGCGAAGAATCCGTAGTCACTGGCTTTCTTCCACGGCGGAATCACCTGCGCGGGCACCAGAAACGGGATCCGCGCCGCGGTGTGGCCGTCGTCGACGATCAGTTCCCATGGTCCGGCCCTGTCGACGTACAGCGTCGCGGAATACATGCCGGGCGTGCCGAGCTTCACCTGCCCGCCGCTGGTAGTGGCTCCCGGTGCCGAAACGGTGAGTTGCAGTGTGCCTGGAGCGTCGCCGCGATGTGTGACGACGTCTACGTGCAGTGGCCCAAGGATTGGTCCGGCTCGTCGGATCGTGACCGTCAATTCGCGGCCGCCGAGCGACTGGGCGACGTGCACGTCTGCATCCGATCCGATGCCGTCTGCCCGCGCCGCGGGCACGCCAGCCATGGCCGCCGCCATCAGCATGCCGCACAAAAACGCCAGTGCGACAGGGGATAAGCCCCTGGTTTTTTGCGCGGTGGTTGCGCAGCTCACCACGCCAACCAATGTCATGACTACCAGCATGGCGCTCAAAAATGCCAGTGTCGCCGGGGATAACCCCCACGGTGCCGGGGGATAACCTCCACTGTGGCCGCGCAGTGGTTTGCGAAGCTCGAAACGCCATGTCTAGCGCACGAATGCGAAGAACGCCCGTGCGACGTCGGTCAACAGCACGAATGATGCTCTTGAGAAACGTAGCTACTCCGGTCGCCGAGATCTCCCTGTCGGGACTGGCGCACCGTGTCCTCGAAGACGTATGTCGCTGCGATTTGGCGAGATTGACCCGAGGCGGCGGGTGAGGGGGCCACAAGGTAGCGCGTGTGATTCATCTGATGAACATGGCGTACATGACTGGTAATCCTGCATTTTCGATTCGTGCCTATTCCTCAAGGTTTGCGAAGGTTGGCGCGACGGATCACGCCGGTCGCTACGGCGAGGGCATCCTTACGCCGCGGCAGCGCACCCACTGATCAACCGCGGGTCGGTCTGCGAAGTTGGGATCGGTAGGCGCTTGGTTGGTATTCACTCGATGCCATGAAGAACATCATCATCGGCGCGATCGCGACGGGCTGCGCCGCCGTCAGCCTCGGCTTGGCGGCACCCGCCAATGCGGATCTCGCTCCGGGCAACTACCACCACCGCAGCATCATGGCCAACGGGATCGTCACCGACAACCTGATGCGGGTGACGAGCTGCGGTCCCGGCTGTATCTCGATCTTCAACCTCACGTCGAACACCGACCAAGGCCAGGCCCACATTCAGGGCAGCCAATACGTGCTCGAACAGTTCGTTCCCGGCGGCGCGTTCTGCCCGGACGGGCGCCCGGTCGACGTGGTCACCCGCTCCACCTTCAACGTCGACGGTACGAACGGGCTCTACACGCTCGACGGCCCCAATCCGTGCGGAACCAGCGGCCCGGTGGGCGAGACGCGATTCACGTTCACCCCCGCGTGAGTGCACCAGCCGAGAGAACTCCGCACCGCTGCTACGGGGCAAGGGAGGGCAAGGTCAGTAGCGCTCGAGGTTTGCCGGGTGTTTGTGTGCTGAACAGACCGGCGATCCGCGTTCGGCGAGCGGACCGTTGAGTCGCGCGAGCGTCACATTCGGCAACCAGCGGTAGCGTTCCGCATCCCACATCGGTACCATTTCGCTATGAGCAAGCAGATCGCCGTTCGGCTTCCGGACGACGTCGTCGATTTCATTGACAGGGAAGTGGACCAGCGGCACGTCGAGAGCCGCGCATCATTTGTGCTCAAAGCGCTCGAACGCGAGCGCCGCCGGCTGATCGCTGCCCGCGATGCGGCGATTCTCGCCGAGCGCACCACCGCGGACGATGACTTCGACGAGCTCGCTGCTCATACGTCCACTTTCGAGCTGGATATCGATTGAGACCAATTCACGTCGCTCAGCTCGATAAGGCTCGACCGGTTCTGATCCTGACTCGGGAGCTCGTGCGGCCCCACCTCACCAGGGTCACCGTGGCACCGATCACCGGAACAGTTCGCGGCCTGTCGACCGAAGTCCCAGTAGGTGTGCGTAACGGGCTCGAGAAAGATTCCGTCGTCAGCGTCGACAACATTGTCACGATCCCGGTTGCGGCACTGGGCCGTCAGATTGGGTTCTTCCTTCCTGATCAAGAGGAATCGCTGGCAACGGCGATCCAGCACGCGTTCGATCTCGACTGACAAGCAAGGGCGACCGCGGTTCGGGGAACGCGGCGGCAGTACCTGCGAGACTGGACGCATGAGTACCACACCGCAGTGCTGGCTGACCGACATGGATGGCGTCTTGGTCCGGGAGGAGCACGCCCTGCCAGGGGCCGCGGAGTTCCTCCAGGCGCTCAGCGACCGGCAGCGGCCCTTCCTGGTACTCACCAACAACTCGATCTTCACGCCACGTGACCTGGCGGCCCGGTTGGCGCGGTCGGGCCTGATTGTGCCCGAGGAGTCGATCTGGACCTCGGCCCTTGCGACGGCGGCCTTCCTGCACGACCAGCTGCCGGGCGGCTCGGCCTATGTGATCGGCGAGGCCGGCCTGACCACGGCGCTGCACCACGTGGGCTACACGTTGACCGACGTCGGTCCGGACTTCGTCGTGCTGGGAGAGACGCGCACGTACTCGTTCGAGGCCATCACCAAGGCGATCCGCCTGATTCTCGGCGGGGCGCGTTTCATCGCCACCAACCCCGACGTGAGCGGTCCGTCGGCGGAGGGTCCTCTGCCTGCCACGGGCTCGGTCGCCGCGCTGATCACCAAGGCGACCGGCAGGGAGCCCTACTTCGTCGGCAAGCCGAATCCGATGATGTTCCGCAGCGCGATGAACCGCATCGATGCCCATTCGGAAGGCACCGTAATGATCGGCGATCGGATGGACACCGACGTGGTTGCAGGCATCGAAGCCGGGCTGGAGACGATCCTGGTGCTCACCGGCTCGACGACGCGCGAGGAGATCGAGCGCTATCCGTTCCGGCCCAGCCGGGTGTTCGAATCCATCGCCGACGTGATCGAACTCGTCTGACGCGGAACGACATCCCACGACGCTACGTCTGGACCAAGTCCGCCGACCAAATCCTCGAATCAGTCGCCAACTACTGCCGCCAAATTGACGACTCAGGACACTAGGAGAGCGGCTCGATGTCGGGAAGTCTCCAGGTTTTGTCGAACCAGGCTCGAGCGGACCGAAGAGGCAGCCGGGTGTCTCGGTCTCCAGCCGCCAATGATCACTCGGCGTCGACGGACTTGGCAGAGCTCCAGCTCAGCAGCAGCTTCAGCGCATCCCGCGACGGTGTGCAGGCTTCGGTGGTGTAGACGAACAGTGCCTGGTCCGCGTCACCAGGCATCGTGAACGTCTCGAAGTCGACGGACAGTTCGCCGACGACCGGATGGCGCAACCGTTTGGTGCCGTATGTCCGCTGGAACACCCGATGCTCGGACCACCACGTGCGGAATTCCTCACTCGCACTCGATAATTCGGCGACGAGTTCCTCAGCGGCCGGATCGTTCGGATCACTCCCGACGTCGAGGCGCAGGTTCTCGACGGCCGATCGGGCCTGAACCTCCCAGTCCAGGAACAGGTCTCGGGCCTGCTCGGTGGTGAACATCCAACGCGCGTAGTTGCGCTCCCGCGGCGGCATCGAGTCGAAGTCGGCGAACAGCACCCGCGCGGCATGGTTGGCGGCGAGCACGTCGGTGCGCCTGCCCAAGATCATCGCCGGTGAGTTGTCCAGCGAATCTAGCAGCTGGTACAGGCCGGGCCGGACCCGCTGCACCGAACGCGGCGCCTTGCGCCGCGTCGACGGCGCACCGACGAGGTGACCGAGGTGCGCGCGCCCGGTCGCATCTAGATCCAGGGCGTGCGCGATCGCGTCCAGCACCGCGGTCGAAGGGGTGATCCGCCTGCCCTGTTCCAGCCGCGTGTAGTAGTCGGTGGAGACGCCGGCCAGCAGCGCGACCTCTTCGCGGCGAAGCCCCGGCACCCGACGGATCCGGCCGTCGGCGGGCAGACCCGCGCGCGCCGGATCAACTGCGCTGCGGGCGCGTTTCAGGAAGTCCGCGAGCTCTCGGTTGGCGTCGGCCACGTATCCCATCCTCCCAGAACAGGGCCGATCGGAAGATAGGACAACGAGTACCAGGTGGCGCCGACCTAGGCCGAAGCGGGCCTGTTTTGCGCCGCCGAAGGACCCTTCCGGCGCCCAGACTGGCTGCGTGCCGATCTCAAAGAAGTTCGGCGCCATCATCTCGAAGGAGACATCATCATGACCTATCCGACCGACCGTCCCGCCACCTGGTTCGTGACCGGAGCCTCGCGCGGCCTCGGCCTCGCGCTCGTCCGCCAACTGTTGCAGCGCGGTGACAACGTCGCGGCGACCACCCGGTCGTCTGAGCGTCTACTCTGCGCGCTGTCCGGCGTCGACACCGCCAGACTGCTGGCGCTGGAGGTCGACCTCGCCGACCCCGGCGCGGTCGGCGCCGCGGTCAACGGCACCGTGGAGCAATTCGGGCACCTCGACGTCGTGGTGAACAACGCCGGCTACGGCCTGATCGCGGCGGTCGAGGAGACCACTGACGCCGAGGCGCGGGCGATGTTCGACGTGCAGGTGTTTGGCGCGTGGAATGTGTTGCGGGCCGCCGTTCCTCACCTGCGCACCGCCGGTAGCGGACACATCGTGAGCGTATCGTCGATCCTCGGGTTGACCGCATTCCCCGGGTGGGCGCTCTACAGTGCGGGCAAGTTCGCGCTGAACGGGCTCAGCGAAGCGCTGGCGCAGGAGCTGGCCGGCTTCGGCGTCCACGTCACCATCGTCGAACCGGGCTACTTCCGCACCGACTTCCTGACCACCGACTCGCTGGCGCTGCCTGCCGACGCGGGGGACGCGTACCCCGCGATCCGGGAGATGACCGAGCAGCATCTGCAGATGCAGGGCACCCAACTCGGTGACCCGATCAAGGGCGCGGCAGCGATCATCGACATCGCCATTACGGGACAGGGCCCGCTGCACCAGCTGCTCGGCTCGGACGCGGTGTCGCTGGCCCAGGGCCAGATCGACGCGCTGACCGCCGACGTGAAGGCCGGCTATGACCTGGCGGTCACCACCGACCAAGGGTGACGTGGTGCTAGCTGCTGCAAACCGTTGGCGCCCGGCGGCGGCGGTGAGGACGCCGGGACAGTGGGGAGGAGTCAAAGCAACAGGCCAGGCCATGATTCATCAGATGCATTATGCAGTGGCCTACTGGTAACACTGCATATTCGATTCCTGCATATTCGCGCGCAGGTAACTGCAGCTTCGTCGCTCGCAACGCCGTCTCACCGGTGATACACTCAGCATATGGACACGGTGACGGTACGTGATCTTCGGAACAACGGGGGAGAAGTCCTGCGCCGCGTCGAGCACGGCGAACGCATCGTCGTTACTCGCGACGGCGCGCCGGTGGCTGAACTCCGCCCCCTGCCCCGATCCAGCGCCGGCCCGGCCGAACTCATTCGCCGCCGCAAGAATCTCCCGCAGGTGAACCCAGATGCGCTCCGGCGCGACATCGACAACCTGATCGACCCGTCGCTGTGACGGAAGCTTTGAGCCAGGGGATGCTGGACACCTCCACGGTGATCCTCCTCGGCCAGATATCCGACCCAACCGAGCTTCCCGACGAATCGGTGATCAGCGCGATAACGCTGGCCGAGCTTTCCGTAGGTCCGCATGTAGCGCGCGACGCTGCCGAGCGCAGTGCTCGTCAGCAGCACCTGCAGCAGGCCGAGGCGGACTTTGATGTTCTACCGTTCGATGGTGATTGCGCGCGGGCATTTGGCGCCGTGGCGGCGGCACTGCGCGCATCGGGGCGCAAGCCAGCGGCGCGCGCGTATGACGCGCTCATCGCGGCGAGCGCGATCGCGCATGCGTTGCCGCTCTACACATGCAATCCAGCCGACTTCGCAGGAATCCCGCGGCTTGAGCTCCGGTCGGTCACCCACCCTCATCATCAGTAGGGAAGATGCTACTCACAGCCCGGTCTCGAAAAGCGTTGGGAAGCAGAGCAATATGCAGTACTTAAGTTGACATAATGTAGATTATCGGCACAAATCCGAACTGGGTGGATGGGCTGAAGCTGCACATGCTGCCGTCTTGCCGCCTGTTTCCGAACTGGACGTCGGCAATTCCCCGGGCAACGTCTCAGTGGCTGCAACTTGTTCGAAGGCGTCCGCGTCGAGATCCGCCTGGGCGTTGTCCGGTCCTGGCCACACGTTGGCTGCCCCTGGATCGGCGCACCGTTGCCTGGCCGGCGGAATCCGCGACGACCGCCCCCGGATTCGATGCCGCCAACCGCTCACGCTCCCCCCGAACTGGGCCAAATTACGTCACTGTGACGAAACGATGGAGTGCGCCTGGATGGCGGTATTGCACACACATGCGAGGATAATGACGCGGTCGGCACGCGCCGACCGGATCGGAGTCGGGTCATGCAGCGACCGCATCAGGTGGTGGTCCTCGTGCTCGAGGGGGCGCTCCCCCTCGACGTCGGGATCCCGGCGGAGGTGTTCCATCCGGAGACGGGGTTCGGATACGAGGTGTCGGTCTGCGGGGTCACCGCCGGAACGGTGCCGGCCCACGGGAGCTTCGGCTACGCGGTCCCGCGGGGCCTGGACGCGCTGGCCGACGCGGACACGATCATCGTCCCGGGGTACGCGCCGGCGGGTCGGCCGATACCGGTTCAGGTGCGCGACGCGCTCCGCACCGCCGCATCCCGCGGGGCCCGTATCGCATCGATCTGTTACGGCGCCTTCGCTCTCGCGGAGGCCGGCCTGCTGGACGGCCTGCGAGCGACGACGCACTGGGATGCGGCGGAAAAACTCGCGGCGCGGCATCCGCAGATCGCGGTCGAGCCGAACGTGCTCTTCGTCGACGAGGGATCCATCCTCACCTCGGCGGGCGCCGCCGCCGGTCTCGACCTGTGCCTGCACATCGTTCGGTGCGACCTCGGCGTGGCCGCGGCGAACGAGATCGCGCGAGGCCTCGTCACCGCGCCCTACCGTACCGGCGGTCAAGCCCAGTACCTGCCGAAGACCAGCTCGGCCGCCCATGGTGAAACCCTCGCCGAGACGCGCGAATGGGCCATGGCGCGGCTCGACGAGCCACTCACGATCGCCGGCCTGGCCGCCCACGCGCAGATGTCGCCCCGCACGTTCCTGCGCCGCTTCGCCGAAGAGACCGGCAGCACCCCGCTGCAGTGGATCCTGCGGGCGCGGGTCGACACCGCCCGCGAACTCCTGGAAAGCACGAAGCTGTCGGTCGACCGCATCGCGGAACAGGTCGGCCTGGGAACTGGGTCGAACCTCCGACTGCACTTCCGCCGGCTCCTCGATGTCTCCCCCTCGGAGTACCGGGCCACCTTCTCCGGGCGGAGCTGATACCTAGGAGATGCGAGGGGGCAGCGCGACAGTGTCGCCCGCCACGTCGATCGCGACCTTGCCGCGCAGGGCCCACGACCGCCTGTCCTCCAGGAGCTCGTGAGCCTCACCCATCCGGGCGAGCGGCAGAGTCGCGCCGATGACCGGCTTCACGAGGCCGCGCTCGACCAGCGTGGTGAGCGCGTTCAACTTTCCCCGGTTCTGGCGTGTGAAGACGAAGTGATAGGCGGCGTTCTTGCCCCACGCCTCGATGAGGTTCTGCGGCTGGGCGAGGTCGACGATGCTGACGACGCGCCCGGAGTCGGCGAGCGTCAGCGGGCTTCGGGTGAGCGCGTCGCCGCCGATCGTGTCGTAGACGACATCGACCCCTTTGCCCTGCGTCAGTTCGGCCACGGCGTCGACGTAGTCCGTCGACGTGTAGTCGATCGCCGCATCCGCACCGAGCGAGCGCACGAAGTCGTGGTCGCCGGCTTTCGCGGTGGTGATCACTCGTGCGCCGATCGCCGCCGCGATCTGGATCGCGATGGTGCCGACGCCACCCGTGCCGCCATGGATGAGGATCGTCTCGCCGACGGTGAGCTGAGCTCGCGTCACCAGGGACTCCCAGACCGTTCCGCCGACCAGGGTCAGGCTCGCCGCCTCCAGGTGACTGACGTTTTCCGGCTTGCGGCCGACGAGGTCCACGTCGGCCACGTGCTGTTCGGCGTAGGAGCCGGGGCCGCCGAAAATCTGCGGCGTGTAGTACACCTCGTCGCCGACGCCGAACTCGTTCACATGCGTGCCGACTTCCTCGATCACGCCGGAGATGTCATGCCCGATGATCGCCGGGAGCGGCACCTGATCGGCGTAGTCTCCGCGGCGGATCTGATAGTCGAGCGGGTTGACGGCGGTCGCATGGACGCGCACCCGAACCTGGCGGGGCCCGACGTGCGGTACAGGGACCTCGCGCACTTCGAAAGCATCGGCCCCTCCGAAATGGGTGAGCACAACGGCTTTCATCGGATCAGTCATATCGGTGTTCCTCATCGTGGTCCTGGCGGCGCGCCGCGGCGAGCCGGGGCGGTTCGTTCCCAGTGTCGCGCACACGATCCACACACTCCAGTGGCGTGAATGCCAATATCCGCGAGGATAATGACAGCCGTGTCGCGCGGTGCTCGGGCATGATCCCGCGGGACGGACCAAGCCTTCGCGAGGCCACCACACCGACGCATAGGCTGGCTCGGTGAGTCTTCTGCTCGGTCCTGTGCTGCGCCACGTCGGCGACACCACCGCGATGGTCTGGGTGCAGACCGACGCACCCGCCGAGGTGGAAGTGCTGGGTGTTCGGCGCGTACCTTCCAGGTGCAGGACCACCATTACGCGCTCGTCCCCGTCCAGGGGTTGGCCCCGGATTCGACCACCGAATACCAGGTGCACATCGACGGCACGCAGGTCTGGCCACAACCCGATTCCGAGTTTCCGCCGAGCGTCATCCGTACCCGGGGCCCGGCGTCATCAGACCGGCTGCGACTGATCTTCGGTTCGTGCCGCTATCCCAAGACCGGCGACGCCAAGATCGACAACAAGCTCGGTCTGGATGCGCTGGACTGCTACGCGGCGCGGCTGACCGCGCAGCCGCACGAGCAGTGGCCTGACGTGTTGATCCTGCTCGGCGATCAGGTCTATGCCGATGAGCTGACTCCGGAAGCGCGGCAACAGATCACCGGCCGACGCACCAACAAGAAACGGCCCCCGGACGAGGTGGTCAGCTTCGGCGAATACGTCGGCCTCTACCGGCACACTTGGGGTGACCCCGAGATCCGCTGGGTGATGTCGACGCTGCCCACCGCCATGATCTTCGACGACCACGACATCCGTGACGATTGGAACACGTCGGCGGCGTGGCGGGCAGCGGTCAACAAGAAGCCGTGGTGGCGGGACCGGATTCGGTCCGGTCTGGCGTCCTACTGGGTCTACCAGCACATCGGCAACCTGAGCCCGCAGCAATTGGAGCAGGACGAGGATTATCAGCAGGTGCTGGCCACCGCCGGTGACTGCTGGCCGGTGCTGTCAGACCTCGCCGACCGCGCGGACCGGGAAGTCGACGGCGAGAAGGGCCTACGGTTCAGTTTTCGTTGGGACCTCGGGCGCAGCAGGCTCATCATGATCGACTCGCGGAACTCCCGGATTCTGGAAGACGGCAACCGGAAGATGTTGGGCGACGGCGAGTTCAGCTGGGTCGAGAAGCATGTCAACGAGGGCCTGGCAGATCTCGACCATCTGATTCTGGCGTCCTCTCTGCCGTGGCTGCTGCCACCGGCGATCGGTGACATGCAAACCGTCAACGAGTTCGCGGCCAACCGATCGGGCGTGCGCGGCGCGGTGGCCGAAAAAGTCAGACAGACAGTGGATTTCGAGCATTGGCCGGCCTTCTTGACGTCATTTCTGCGGTTGAGCCAACTCATCGAAGCAGCCGGCAGTTCTGACGGTGGGCCGGCGACGGTCAGCGTGCTCTCCGGCGACGTCCACCACAGCTACGCGGCGCGAGCCCAATTCCAGGGCGACGCCGCCGCCCGGGTCCACCAGCTTGTCTGCTCCCCCGTCCACAACTACGTGCCGTTCTTCATCAAACCGGTGTTCAAGCTTGGCTGGTCACCGCGGGCGGCCCGGGTTGCCCGACGGTGGGCGCGCCGCCATGGCGCACCCGATCTGCCGATGTCGTGGCGCAACCTGAGTGGCCCGCTGTTCGGCAACACGATCGCCACCCTGGAGACGGCGGGGCGCACCGCGCGCGTCGTTTTCGAACAACCGCTGGAGAACAGCGAGTTGACCGCGGTGACCGAAATATCTCTGACCGACTGACGGGCACCTGTCGTAACACGACTGCGCACTGCGGCGATGACCAGAGCGGTGCCTCTCGGGAGGCGCTCGTTCAGGTGAGGTCGGCAAAACGCTGCCGCCTGCCACGGGGGTCTGGCACAGTCTGCGCAGGGCCGTTTGGGGAGGATGTGAAGTGGTCACTGGAGCGCGAACAATCGGTCGCCTGGTTGCGGCGGCTTTCCTGGCGGCCGCGGCGCTGCCCGTCATGGTGCCGACTGCGGTGTCGCAGCCGTGCCCGGACATCGGCGTGGTGTTCGCCAGAGGCACCTCGGAGCCACCCGGGGTCGGCGGTGTCGGTCAGCGGTTCGTTGAAGCTCTACGTGCGCAAGCCTTTCCGCGCACGGTCGGTGTACACGGCGTCAATTATCCGGCGAGTAACAACTTCAGCGGCGGCCCGGCATTCCAGATGAGCGTCGCCGAAGGTGTGCGCGACGAGTCCGCCCACGTGCAGGGCGTGACCTCGGTGTGCCCGAGCACTCAGATGGTTCTCGGTGGGTACTCACAGGGGGCCGTCGTGACAGCTCTCGCCACCTCCGGCGTGGTGCCCGCAGGTATCGCGCCGGGGACTGCTCCCCCGCCGCTGCCCGCCGACGCCGTCGACAATGTGGCCGCGGTGGTCCTGTTCGGGACGCCCGCGGGTTGGTCCGCGGAGAAGTACGGAACCCCGGCGATCGATGTGGGCCCCGCCTACGCCGCCAAGGCCCTGGAGTTCTGCGCTCCCGGCGACACCGTCTGCTCGGGCGCACTGCCGTCGGGTTCGAGCGGCCCTCATCAGCAATATGGCGTCAATGGGATGGTCGACCAGGCGGCGGCCTTCACCGTCAGCCGGTTGGTGCGGGCGCCGGCACCCGTGTAGGGCTCATTGCCGTTGGAGCCGGCGTGATCCGCGGGATGCGCCCCTGGGCGCCGCTCTCTTGGAGCCTGCGCCTCCCGTGAGATAGAGAACCCGTCCTATCCCGGTGGATGGGCGTGCGTTCAGAATCGTTGCAACGAGTGACGACGGAAGCCCGATCACGAGGAGCAGCCATGACCACACCGCAGAACTCCCCGTTGGCCGGCCTCGGTCTGACGATCCCGCTCATCGCGGCGCCGATGGCCGGTGGTGCCACCACCCCCGCGATGGTGATCGCCGCCGCACACGCTGGTGCGCTGGGGTTCCTGGCCGCCGGCTACAAGACTCCCCAGGCTCTGGAGTCCGAGATCGCTGCCGTGCGAGACGCGTCAATCCCGTTCGGCGTCAATATCTTTGCCCCCAACCCGGTGCCGATCACCGGTCCGGACTATCGGCACTACGCCGGCGCCCTGCGGGCCGACGCGGATCGCTTCGGTCTGACCTTGCCCGCCGACCCCATCGATGACGATGATGCGTTCGGCGCCAAGATCGACCTGTTGTCGACGAATCCGGTACCCGTGGTGAGCTTCACCTTCGGGCTACCCAGCCACGACGTCCTCACCGCCCTGCAGCGGGCCGGGACAGTCGTGGTGCAGACCGTGACGACGTTGGCGGAAGCCGAACTGGCCGCCGCGGCGGGCGTGGACATGCTCGCCGTGCAGGCCAGCGCGGCCGGCGGGCATTCGGGCACGCTGTCTCCGAACCGCTTGCCGGCACCGGTTCCGATCGGTGACCTGATCCGGCAGGTGACCCATGGGGTGAAGGTGCCAGTGATCGCCGCGGGAGGACTTGCCACACCCGAGGCGGTATCGGCCGTGCTGAGCGCCGGTGCCGTCGCGGCCGCCGTGGGCACCGTTCTGCTGCGTGCCGACGAGAGCGCCGCGTCGGCCACCCACAAGGCGGCACTCGTCGACCCGTCGCGCACCGAGACCGTCCTGACCCGCGCCTTCACCGGGCGCCCCGCCCGCGGTCTGCGCAACAACTTCATCGACCGCTTCGAATCGGTTGCGCCGCTGGGCTACCCCGCAATCCACTACCTGACCAGCCCGCTCCGTAAGGCAGCCGCTGCGGCAGGCGATGCCGATCTTGTCCACCTCTGGGCTGGGACGGGCTACCGTCACGTCCGCGATGCATCGACGGCGTCGATCCTCACCTCCCTGGCCGGCTGAAAACTCCTGGCTCGCGCTGCGAGAGACGGGCAGTCCGTGGTGCTGCGTTCCTACGTTTGCTGATCAGCCGGGCGGGCTAGTTTGGAGGCATGCCGTCCGTTCTGTGGTTCCGTCGTGACCTCCGGTTGACCGATCTTCCCGCGTTGCTGGCCGCCGCCGAGGGTGACGGGGACGTACTCGGCTGCTTCGTCCTCGACCCCCGTCTGGAAGCATCCGCCGGCCCGCGGCGCATGCAGTACCTCGGTGACAGCCTGCGCCACCTGCAGCACCAACTGGACGGCCGGCTACTGGTGGTCCGCGGGCGCGCCGAGGAACGAATTCCGCTGATCGCCAAACATATCGGTGCGGACGCGGTGCACATCTCCGGTGACTTCACACCCTTCGGGCGACGCCGTGACGAACAGGTGCAGAAGGCGCTCGACAGCATCCCGTTGGTGGCGACCGGGTCCCCCTATCTGGTGTCGCCGGGCCGGGTCCTCAAGGACGACGACAGCCCCTACAAGGTGTTCACCCCGTACTTCCGCCGGTGGCAGGAACACGGCTGGCGCGCCCCCGCCACGTCGACCGCGACGTCGGCGCGCTGGCTCGACCCCGCGGACCTGTCGCACACGCCGTTGCGACCGGTGCAGATTCCCGATCCCGGCGCGGATATGGACGTCACCGCCGGGGAAGCCGCCGCACTGGAGCAGTGGAGGAACTTCGTCGACGACGACCTGCAAAACTACGAGCAGGACCGCAACCGCCCCGATCTCGCCCGGACCAGCCGGATGTCGGGTCCGCTGAAATTCGGCACCATTCACCCACGCACCATGGCTGCCGACCTCGACGCCCGCCGCACAGGCGATGCCGCATATCTGCGCGAGTTGGCATTCCGTGACTTCTACGCCGATGTGCTCAACCACTGGCCCCGCAGCGTCTGGTGGAACTGGAATGCCGACTTCGACGCGATCGAAATCGACGAGGGTTCTGATGCCGAGCAGCTGTTCGCGGCATGGAAGGCGGGCGAGACCGGCTTCCCGATCGTCGACGCCGGTATGCGTCAGCTGCGAGATACCGGCTTCATGCACAACAGGGTTCGGATGATCACCGCGTCATTCCTGGTCAAAGACCTGCACCTGCCCTGGCAGTGGGGTGCCCGCTGGTTCCTGGAACAGCTGGTCGATGGCGACATGGCGAGCAATCAGCACGGGTGGCAATGGTGTGCGGGCAGCGGCACCGACGCCGCGCCCTACTTCAGGGTGTTCAACCCGACCATGCAGGGGCAGAAGTTCGATCCCGCAGGCGATTACATCCGTCGCTGGGTCCCCGAACTCGTCGACGCCGACGACCCGCACCTGAAAAAGGGGCAGCGGCCGGCGGGCTACCCGGATCCGGTCGTGGATCACAGCCAGGAACGCGCCGAGGCCCTGCGCCGCTATCAGGCGATCACGGGTAAATGATCGTGGCACTGATACGGTCACACTATGCGTGATTCCGCCACAGTGGTCATCGATGTACCGGCCATGGACGTGTGGAACGTGGTGTCCGACATCCGCAACACAGGCAAGTTCTCGCCGGAGGTATTCGAAGCCGAGTGGCTCGACGGCGCGACCGGCCCGGCGCTGGGCGCGAAGTTCCGCGGGCACGTCAAGCGCAACGAGATCGGGCCGATCTACTGGACGACCTGTCGCGTGACGGCGTGCCAGCCGGGCAAGGAGTTCGGCTTCGAGGTGCTCGTCGGCGAGCGTGCGGTGAACAACTGGCACTACAGGTTCGAGCCCCGTGGCGAGACGTCGACGACCGTGACCGAATCCTTCTGGCTTCCGTTCCCCGCGTTGTTGCAGCCGTTGGAGCCGCTCTACTTCCTGCGCCGCCGCCGCAATGTGCGGGACATGACCACCACGCTGAACCGCATCAAGGACTACGTCGAGCAGAGTTAGCGGGTGCGTACCGGCAACCGCGCCCACCCACGGACACTCAAGGTGTGCGCTCGTCGCGCGTTGTCGTAATCGACGTCCCAGTCGGCCCAGCGCGTGAGCACCTCCTCGAACGCCACTCGTGCCTCCAGTCGCGCGAGCGCCGAACCAAGGCAGAAGTGAATCCCCTGCCCGAATCCCAGATGCGCTGCCTTGCGGTGGATGTCGAAACGATCAGGGTCGGGGTGCCGAGCGGGATCCCGATCGGCCGACGCATTGATCAACAGCATGTAGGAACCCTCGCTGATGGTCTGCCCGTAGTGCGTGACATCGCGCGCGACGTAGCGGGCCTGCACCGGTGACGGCGGTTCGAATCGCAAGGTCTCCTCGACCGCTGCAGGGATCAACGACGGGTCGCCGACCAGCTCGTGGCGCTGATCGGGATGCTCGGCGAGCAATTGCCCCATCGCCCCGATCAGTCGCGCCGTGGTTTCATTGCCGGCACCGGCGATCATCGCGGTGTAGGCCAGCACCTCGCCGCGTTCGAGCTTCCGGCGCGTACCGTCGGCCTCCTCGATCTCGGCGTTGAGCAGATCGGTCATCAGATCATCGGAAGGATGGTTGGACCGCCACTCGATGTACTCGACGAACATCGCCACGGCGTCCTGAAAGATCGTCGGGCTGATATCCCCATCCGGAACTGAGTCCACGGTGATGGCGGTGTCATTGCGATCCCGGATGCGCTGTTGCTCGTCCTCGGGAATCCCCAGCAGATAACCGATCGTCCGCATCGGCATGATGGCACCCAGATCGACGACGAAGTCGAAGCGATCCGATCCGACGATCGGATCCAAGGCGCGCGAACAGAATCCACGCACCAGATCCTCGACGGCCAGCATGCGTCGGGGCGTGAACACCCGCGACAAGAGCTTGCGATGCAGATCGTGCAGCGGAGGGTCCTCGAACAGCAGGATGCCGGGAGGCACCTCGATACCGCTGAACAGGATGTCGGCCGTGGTGCCGTGGCCCGACCGATAGGTCTGCCAGTTCGGCAGCGCCGGCGCGACGTCGTCGTAACGGCTCAGCGCGTAGAAGTTGTATTTCTCGTTGTAGTAGAGCGGCGCCTCGTCACGCATCCGCTTCCAGATCGGATACGGGTCATCGTCAATGTCATTGTCGAACGGGTCGTAATACACGCCGACAGTAGGATCAATGGTCACAGCAGCTACCTATCTGGGCTGGTTGGGAATACCGGGGAACAACTGCTCTGTCGGACCGGAGGTCACATAGCCACCGAGCTTGGTGGCCAGATGGGGGGCGAATACCGCGCCGTACGCGAGATGCCCCGCGACGATCATGGCCGCAACCGACAGCAGTGCAGATCCGGTGCGGGACGTCGACCGCGTGTCCGCCCACACTTCGACGACATTGCGGCCCTGCCCGTCGGTGCGCCCGAGCAGATAGGTGAACACCATCATCTGTACGGCCATGGCGATCGCGTCATAGATCGGGTACTGGTACCTGCTGCCCTCGAAAAGCGCCAAACCCGGAATGACCAAGCCGTAATAGAAGATGCCGAACCGCGGACCGAAAAAGGCGTTGAAGAACAAGGCCCAGCAGAACCCGACGAGCAACCCCACGACAAGCAGGGTCTGTGGCCTGCGCCACCCGAATCGCCGGATCGCCCAGCGCCCGAGTGCGGCACCGATCACCGCGGGCAGCACGAAGTAGGCGACATAGCCGATGGGTACCGCCGACGGCAGCCCACCGCCCCAGGTGAAGTTCATCGGCCACCAGGACGGCATTCGTGGGAGTGCGGGCGGGAATTGCGCGTACATCGCCCAGTCATACGGCGCTTCGATCCAGGAGAACGAGATGGCCGAGATGGACACCAGCAACAGCGGATGCAGGCGGCCACGCCGGTAGCTCAGGTACGCGCCGTACGCCAGGAACAGCGCACCACCGAGGTAGGCGAAGGACAGGCCGATGATGAGCGCCGGCGTCAGCGCGGTGCTCACTGCTCACTCTCCGGCGCTGCGCCGTGCACGGCGCGAGGCCCGCGCGCCTCGGGATCGAAGTACCAGACGAGACCGAAGATCAGGATCATCAGTCCGAACAACGTACCCAGCATGATGAGTTGACCCATGAACCTAGCCGCCAGGCCCGTTGGGCCACTTGAGAAGTGATCCGGCATCCACCCGAATGTGCTGTCCGGTGATGTAGCGGCTCTCGTCGCCGGCCAGGAACACGCCCAGGTTGGCCATGTCCTCGGGCTCGATGTACGGGATCGGCATCGCCTGGAACAGATTGAACAGCGGTTCGGCGTCTTCCCGGGTGGCGACCTTGCCCTCGGCCTTCAGATCGGGCCGGAACACCCCGTACATGCCCTCGTTCTGCAGCAGATGGGTGTTGCAGTTCGTCGGGTGCACGGCATTCACCCGGATCATCCTCGGCGCCAGGTGCAGACACATCTCATCGACGTAGTCCATGACGATGCGCTTGCTCCAGCCGTACCCGGCTCCCCCGGGTCCCATGTCCGGGCTGGTGGTGGTGCCGCGAATCATGCCCGCGGTGGAGCCGGTGACGATGATCGATGCACCCTCGGGTAAATGCGGAATCGCCACTGCCACTGTGTTCATCACGCCGACCAGATCGACGTCGGAGGCATCCACGAAACCCATCGGGTCGGGGTTGCCCATCGCCATCGGCAGGATGCCGGCGTTGGCGACGACGATGTCGATCTTGCCGAAGTCGGCCACCCCCGCCTCGACCGCAGCACGCAGCTCGTGGCGTTCGCGCACATCGGCGATCCGGGCCAGCACCCGCCGGCCCTGCCCCTTGACCGAGCGTTCCGTCTCGGCGAGATCCTCGGGTGTGGCCAACGGGTACGGGTTGGATGCTATGTCGCGGCAGATGTCGACGGCGATGATGTCGGCGCCCTCTCGCGCCATCGCGATCGCGTGCGCACGGCCCTGCCCCCGTGCGGCACCGGTGATGAAAGCGACCTTGCCGTCCAGCTTTCCGGGCATATGCTGTGCTCCTCTCGTCAGCCGGCCGGCGCAAAGGTGATGTGCAGCTCGCTGAGTCCACGCATGATGAAGGTCGGCTCGTATTCGTAGCGCCGGTCCTCGGCGGGCCCGTGGTGATCCTCGGAGATCGTGATGTCGTGCATCCGGTCCAGGATGCGTTCGAGCGAGATGCGACCTTCCGCTCGGGCCAGCGGCGCTCCCGGGCAGGAATGCGCGCCGCGGATGAAGGCGATCTGCTCGCGCACATTCGGTCGATCGGTCTGGAATTCATTGGGTCGCTGAAACTTTCGCGGGTCTCGGTTGCACGCACCCGGTAGCACCATCACCGTCGTTCCCGCCGGGATCTCAGCCTCGCCCACGGTCGTGGACGTGCTCGCCATCCGGAAGTGGGATTTGACCGGACTTTCCAGCCGAAGGGTTTCCTCCAGGAAGGCCGGAATCTTGCTCCGATCATCTCGCAGCAGCTTCTCGATGCCGGGGTTGTCTCCGATGAACCGCACCGCCGAACTCACCAGCTTCGTCGTGGTCTCGGTGCCGGCGGCGAACAGGAACGTCGACAGGTTCATCACGTCCTCGATGTCAGGTACCGAACCGTCCTCGTGCTTGGCCTGCGCGAGTTCGGTGAGGACATCTTTGCGGGGTGTTCGTCGGCGATCCTCGAGGTACCCGAAGAACTTCTCATTGAGCCATTGGAGTGGATTGTGTGTGGTCGGGGCTTCCTTGCCGAGTTCGCCGACGGTCTCCAACGCAAAGACCGCCTTGAACTCCTCATGGTCCTGCTCGGGCACCCCCAGCAGATCGGCGATGACCAGTAGCGAGAACGGCTTTGCGTAATCGACCAGGAACTCCGCACTCCCCCGGGCCAGAAAGGTGTCAAGCTGCCGGTCCGCGAGCCGCCACATGAAGTCCTCGTTCTCCTTGAGGCGTTTCGGCGTGATCAGCCTGCTCAACAAACCGCGTGTGCGGGTGTGCAGCGGCGCGTCCTGAGAGGTGATGTGCTCGGCCATCGGCACCTGGCTGCGGTGCTGCTCGATGAGATCGCGGACGTCGTCACTCTCGCCGGGGCCGAACGGCAGGCCGGAGAACGGACCGGCCACCGAGTTACAGGAGGAGAAAGCCGGATTCTTGTACACCGCGATTGCTTCGTCGTACCCGGTGATCGCGATGACGTTGAACGGCGTCGCCCGGGCCACCGGACACTTCGCACGCAGATGGTCGAAGTACGGATAGGGGTCCGGTACCAGTGCTTCGTCGGTGAAGTAGTCCACTGTGTCGAAGTCGGTCACCGCGCGCTCCTGATCGATCCGGTGGCCACCGCCACAAAACCTAACGTTTGTTACAAGAGACCCTAATACTCGTTCCGCTTTGCGGTCAACCGTCGCTTTGACAACGTATTTTGGGTGTGCGCTGCGGATACCTAGGTTTGCAGGAACCCAAATATCGGGTTTCAGAGATACGCCAGCGGCGCGGAAATCGCCGGCCCCACCGAATTCGGGCACCGACCCGATGCTGACACTTTCGGTGTGACACGTAACGTGAGCGCATGGGCTACCTCGGGGAGCTTCGGACCAACTGGCAGCCATTGGCGGCGGCAACCGCGGGTTTGAGCGCCGGGCTGAGCCTGAGCGCGTACACCAACGCCGCCATGGCCCCGCAGTTCCTCGGAGAATTCGGCTGGAATCGTTCGGAATTCGTGTTGACCGGCGTCATCACGCTACTGACGTTCGTGTTCCTGCCCATCTACGGCAGGCTCACCGATCTGTTCGGAGTCCGTCGTATCGCGGTGATCGGTGTCGTCGGACTACCGCTGTGCTGGGCCGGCTACGCGCTGATGTCCGGGCCCATCTGGCAGTACTTCGCGATCAACATCGTGCTGATCGGGCTGGGCGTCACCACGACGCCGGCGATCTACAGCCGAATCGTGGCAACCTGTTTCGACAAGGCCCGCGGTCTGGCACTGGCCATTGCCATCTCCGGACCACCCCTGCTCGGAGCCATCGGCGTACCCGCGCTCGACGTCATCAACCGGGTCTACGGCTGGCGAATGGGCTGCCTGGCGATCGCCGTCACGATCGCCGTGATCGGGAGCATCGCCTTGTTGCTGATTCCGGCCGGCGAGGCCGATGCCCGGCACACCCGCCGAGAGGGCAAGACCGGCAACGACTACCGCCTCATCGGCCGCACCCGGGTGTTCTGGATTCTGTTCGCCGGAGTGCTGCTCTGCAACCTATACCACACAGTGACCACCACCCAACTGGGTGTCGTCCTCGGTGATTCGCTGGGTACCGGAGGTGAGGTCTCGTTGCTGATCTCGATCTTCGCCACCGCCGTGATCGTCGGAAGATTCGCGTGCGGTATTGCGCTGGACCGCTTTCCGGCGCAACTGGTTGCGGCGGCCGCGATGGCACTGCCCGGCCTGGGATGCCTGCTCATCGCCTCGACCTGGGACGGCTTCACGGTGCTGGTCGTCGCGGTCTGCTGCCTGGGGGCGGCGTGGGGAGCCGAAGGCGATGTCATCGCCTATCTGGTGGCGCGGCGGTTCGACCTGACTCTGTACAGCACCGTGCTGAGCATCCTGTCCGCGGCCATCGGGGTCTCCTCTGCTCTCGGTGCCTTCATCCTCAGCAGGACACTGCAGGTGAGCGAGAGCTTCAACGGATTCCTGGTGTTCAGCGGAATCGCCGCATTCTTCGGTGGCGGCTTGTTCCTGCTGCTGGGCAGCCGGTCGGCCGTCGAAGAAGGCGCCGAGACCGGCGAACCGACGCAGCCGCGCTAGTCGCCGGAGGGCCGGCAGACCCCGACCGGAAGCGGCGAATGGTGCAGCAGGTTGAGGCTGGTGGATCCGATCAGCGCACTGGCCAGCGCTCCGTGACCTCGGGTCCCGACGATGACGAGTTGCGCACCGTCGAGGTGCTTCAGCAGCGCCTGGCTGGGTTTGGCCGGCTCGACGAAGAAACTGACATCGACCTCCGGATGGCGTTGCGCCCAGGGGCCGACGGTCGCGGTCAGCGAACTCCATTCCAGGGCTTCCAGTGCGTCCCAGTCGATCAGGAACGGGATGGTGACGTCGCCGGGCGCGCGACGCGACGACGAGGACCGCACGGCCCACAACGGGACGTGTAGTGCGCCGGCAAGGTCGAAGGCCAACTCGAGGGCGGCATCGCTGTTGTCGCCGTCAACCCCGACCACAATCGGTTGCGTTGTCGGAGAGAGAATGTCACCACGCCATGCAATGACCGGACAAGCCGACCGGGTGATCGTCTTCAGTGTCAGAGACCCGATCAGCAACGCGGAAGTCGCCGATACGTCCTGTGAGCCCAGCACGATCAGCCGGGACTGTGCGCTCAAGGATTCCAGCACTTCGTCGGCGGCTTCGGAAGGTGCGCTCGTGGTGATGCTCAGATCGGGTTCGGCACTGCGCACCGCGTCCGCCGCGGCGCTCAGGATGGATACCGCGGCCTCTCGCTGCCCGGTGATCGCCGCCGCCCGGACCGCCGCCGCCGCGTCGCTGAAATTGTGGCCGAGATAGGGCGTGGCATACACGATGTGCAGGGGCACTCCCAGTCGGGCGGCCACCGCGCCTGCCCAGGTTGCCGCACCCACCGCGTTCGCGGAACCGTCCACTCCGACCACGATGGGCTGTGCCGTATCGGTCATGTCACTGGTGTCCTCTCGGAGTTACTGTGCCGATGCGCACACTACGCGCCGCCGGATCGCACGCTCGCCGGTTGCGGCGGAACCACGCAGCACTAAGGACTTTGGACCCTGTCGGCGCGCGGCCGGCTCGGCTAGCGTCGACTGCGAACCTCACAGAGGAGCATCGCATGTCTACGCCAGCCGAGAACGCAGGAATCCTCGTCGCGGTCGACGGCTCGCCCGGTTCGGACGCCGCGGTGATCTGGGCCGCGCGGGAAGGGCTGCGCCGCAAGGTGCCGGTGACGCTGCTCCATGTCATCGCGCCGTTGATGGTCAGCTGGTCGTCCTCCGTGGCCGAGTCGAGTGTCGCTGATTTGCAGGAGGATTCATCCACGAGGGTGCTCGTGCATGCTCAGCAGGTCTTCGAGTCGGCACTCGAGGATCCGAGATCCGTGTCGTTGCGCACCGAGTCGCGACCGTCCCCGGTGGTGTGGACGCTGGCGGAAGCTTCGCGCTCGGCGTTGATGCTGGTAGTCGGCAACCGGGGCACCGGCGGGCACAACCGACTTCCCCTGGGATCGGTGGCTGCCGGCCTGCTGCACCATGCGCACAGCCCGGTCGTGGTGATCCACGAGGACGACGTTGCCGACGCCACGGCGCCGGTGGTGCTCGGCGTGGACGGGTCCCCGGCCTCGGAGGCCGCCACCCGGTTCGCCTTCGAGGAGGCGGCGCTGCGCGGTGTGGACCTGGTGGCCGTGCACGCCTGGAGCGATATCGGGGCGGTCCCGCTGTTCACCCTGGACTGGCAGGTGTACGAGGTAGAGGCACAGGAGACGCTGGCCGAACGGCTTGCCGGATGGCAGGAGCAGTACCCCGATGTGCACGTCCGGCGCCGGCTGGTGCGGGACCGTCCCGCGCACTGGCTGATCGAGGAGTCGCAGCACGCGCAGCTGGTCGTCGTCGGAAGCCGTGGGCGCGGCGGCTTCACCGGTCTGCTGCTGGGTTCGGTCGCCTCGACCGTCGCTCAGCTCTCGCACGCCGCGGTGGCCGTGGTCCACACCCACTGAGGGGTGATCACCACCGGCAGTAGTTGGGTTGTCCGGGCTGGATGTAGCGGAAGTCCATCAGGTAGAGCTGCGGAGTCAGATCGTCGGTGCGCCAAGCGGGATCGGTGACGATGTCTGCAGTGGTGTAGCGGTACCCGTCGTAGGCGTACGTCATCGGCACCGTATCGCCGGCCTGGTCCCACGCGTGGATCCATTTGCGGAATTCCACGACCGGCAGCGCGTAGCCGCGCGGGGACCCGTCGTAGTGGTAGATGCTGTCGCCATGGCGATCATCGATCTTGAGGATCCAGACCACATCTTCCTGGTACCCCCACACCTTGATCGGATTGCTGCCCAGCAGAAGGTGGTTGGACGACTCCCCCTCGGTACGCAGATTGCTGAACATGGAGAAATTGCCTGCGGTGCGCAAACCCAGGTAGGGCGTCAGGCCGATGAAAATCAACAGGACCGGGAAGACGTAGAGCAGCGCAGGCATCCGCGGGTCGACAATGCGCACCCCCTCCCAGCGCGGGGCGCGGTCCGCTGAGAACACCGTCGTCAGCAGCGGCCAGACCACGATGATGACTGCGGCGTCGAGGGCCAGGCCGGTGAGCAGCGTCAGCTCGGATATGCGGTGAACGTGCGCGCTCCACCCACACACCAGTGCGATGCCGAAGCAGATTCCCGCGTAGGCGCGCACCCGGGGCGCGGTCAGCAGCTGGACGTGGCTCGCGGGGACAAAGGTGAACAGCAGCGCGACGGCCAGCGCCCCGAAATCGACGAACCCGATCAGCGCGAGCGCGGCGTGCATGATCAGCGAGAACACCAGGATGCCCGCCTGCAGCCGCGGGACGGACAGCAGCAGACCCCCGCCGAGCTCCCACCCGATCACCGCTACCGCCGCGATGACACCGATCATCGGCGCCACGGCACCCAAGTGCGGCGTGAACAGCACCAGCAGGACGGCCGCGAGACCGGCGGCAGCGGTGCCCATCACCACCACGGAGAACATTCGGTTCCCGCCGGTGCCGAATCTGCCTCGTCGCAGCAACCGATAGCCGAGGTAGGCCATCACGACGGTGACCGGCACCACCAGCGGCACCCCGAGGAACCGGGTCTGCATGGCGGCGATGATGGATTGCAGCATGCCGGCCGCGCATGAGGCCGCGGGGTCGAAGAAATCAGCGTTCAGCTTGTCGAACCCGGCGATGACGTAGACCAGGATCAGACCGATACGCAGCACCGGCAGCATCGCGGCGTAGTCGTGATCGGGCGCATCCCGGCGCCGGATCAGTGAATGCGCGAACACCAGGATCATCGCCAGGTTCAGGCACAGCACCAGGTTGACGTGGTTGGCCACATCCGGGAACCGGAACAGCAGGAAGTACGCGGTCGACGCGACCAGCAACACCAGGAACTTCGGCCGGGTCATGCCGGTGGCGATCGCGGTGCCGGCGAGCAGGATGAAGGCGCCGGTGAACCAGGGATCGATCCACTGCTCGCCCAGTTCCATGACGATGGCAACGGTGTAGAGCAGTGCGAACACCGAGAACGGGCTCAGCGCAGGGTCGTCCCGTCCGGCCGCCTGCGTCACGTGCGCAGTTTAACCGCGACTCCCATCGTCACCTGTTGTAGCGGATCTCAAGATCGGCCGAGCACACCGCGGGGCCATCGGCATCGGCGGTGACCCGCACGCGTACCGGCCGGCCCTGCCGATCGAGGAAGGACAGCGGCGGCTTGCCGTCCTGCAGGTGCGCGTCGCCCCATTGCATCAGCGACAGGAAGACCGGCAACAGGTCCTCCCCGGCCGGGGTCAGGTGGTACTCATCGCGCGCCCGGCTGCCGGGCTCTCGGTAGGGCGCTCGCTGGACCACGCCGGCGGCCTCCAACTGCTTCAGCGCACGCGACACCGCGGGCGCCGAGGTTCCGATGCGCTCCACGAAGTCTTCGAACCGTTTTGTGCCATAGAAGCATTCGCGGACAGTGAGGAACACCGTCTTGGTGCTCAGCAGATCCAGCACCCTGGCCACCGAACAGCGGTCGCCGGCAGTCCAGGATTCGCGATCCTGAAGCTGTCGCTCGAATGTCATGGCCATCGCCCCAGTGTAGCTAATGGTTGCGTTACTCAGCTACCTGTGGTTGTATCTCAGTAACGCATTCGTTATTCAGCTGGGAGGAACAGTCATGGTTGCAGTCAGTGGCACGACAGTGTTGGTGACCGGAGGCCGACGCGGTCTCGGCTCGGCACTGGTAGACGAGGTACTCTCCCGCGGCGCGGCCAAGGTGTATTCGACTGCGCGCGAGCAGTACTCGGACAGTCGTGAAAAGGTGGTCAGCGTCCCCCTCGAGGTGCAAGACGAGACATCGGTCGGCGCGCTCGCGGCGATCGCCTCCGACGTCGACATCGTCATCAACAACGCCGGCATTCTGCTGCCGGGCTCTCTGCTGACCGGAGCCTTCGACGACATCACCACGACATTCGACATCAACACCCTCGGTCCGTTGCGGGTCACCCGGGCGTTCGCGCCGATACTTGCCGGCAACGGTGGCGGCGCGCTGGTGAACGTCCACTCCGCGTTGTCCTGGGTGGGAGGCAGCGGAGCCTACGGCGCCTCCAAGGCCGCCATCTGGTCGCTGTCCAATTCCCTGCGCCTGGAACTACGAGCCCAGGGCACCCAGGTGCTCGGCGTGCACGTCGGATTCGTCGACACCGAGATGGTCTCCGACGTGGCCCTGCCCAAGACCGCTCCGGGCGATGTTGCCGCCACTGTGATCGACGCCCTGGAAGCCGGAGCCCACGAGGTCCTGGTCGACGAGGTCTCCGTCGCAGTGAAGGCCCAACTGTCCGGGCCCGTCGAAAACCTCGTCTTCGACCTGGCGCACTGACCGGGCTGGCGCAGGAAGGCCGAAAACCATGCCGCTCTGGACCATTCACCACACCCCAGGCATCTTCACCGACGCCGAGAAGCGCGAACTGGCTTCGCGCATCACCGATCACTACGAGAAGATCGGGCTGCCGCGCTTCTATGTGGTCGCCATCTTCAATGAGACGACACCGGTGAATCTGTACGTCGGTGGCGAGCCCACGCCGGTCGGTGTGCGCGTCGTCATCGAACACATCGCCCGCAGCAGCGTGGATTCCGCAGGCAGACAAAGCACCAGTCGATGGATCAAGTCGATTCTCAGCCCTACCTCGACAGGCACGAGGGGTTGCACTGGGAGTTCCACGTCGACGAGACCAGCGAGGAGCTCTGGATGATCAACGGGCTCATCCCGCCGCCGGCGGGTTCGGAGGCCGAACGCGAATGGGTCCGGTCCAACGCCGCATCCGTGTACTGAGAACTGTTCGCCCAGCGTTCATTCTGCGGTGTGGCGGCGGCATTGCCTCACTGCAAGTGTCCTCGCATGCCCGTCACCCATCGTGTCGTCCCACTGCTCTCGCTTGTCGCCGTCGGCGCCCTCACCCTGGGTGCATGCAGTGACCCGGCCGCCGAATCCGGAGCGTTGCCAGAGAATCCCAGCGTCATCATCCTCAGCGGAGACGGGATGGGTTCACAGCAGCGCACCGCGATCCAGTACCACTCCTACGGGCTCGACGAGCGCCAGCCGATGGACGCTTTGCCTTTCGCGGGCATGCTGGACACGATCCCGGGTGATTCCGAGTACGCGGTCAGCGACTCTGCCGCCGGGGCCACCGCGTGGGCCATCGGCCAGAAGGTCCCCAACGGCACCACCGGCCTGGGGCCGGGCGGCGAATCGGTGCCGACGCTGCTCGACCTCGCCAAGGACCGCGGCATGTCAACCGGCCTGGTGAACGACCACGACGTCACCAACGCCACGCTCGCGGCCTTCGGCGCACCGGTTGCCGACCGGGATCTCAAGGTCGAGATCGCCGAGGGCTACCTGGACCGCGGTGTCGACGTGCTGTTCGGTGGTGGCGAAAAGTACTGGTACCCAGAGGGTGACGCCGGCAGGATTCCCGACGTCGGCGACGACGATGCCAGCGAAGGTACCTCGAACCTTGTCGAGCGCGCCGAAGAACTCGGCTACGGCTACGCGTACGACCGCGAGACCTTCGACGCACTGGCCGGGCCCAGGGCGCTCGCGCTCGTGCAGGACAGCGCCAAGCGGCGTTCCACCGAGATCGAAGGCTATGACTACCAGAACGACCCGCACTACGTGGCACCGGAGAAACTGGTCGCCAAGGCGCTGGACATCCTTGGTCAGAACGACAAGGGATTCTTCCTCGTCATCGAGAGCGATGACCTGGACTCCGATGGCCACGAGCACGACGCCCAGAACATGATGCTGGCCGGTGAATCCGTGAACGCCATGGTCCAGGTGATCACGGAGTACCAGAAGGAACATCCCGACGTTCTGCTGATCGTCACCGCCGACCACGAAACCGGCGGTATGGCCATCGAAAACGTGCTCGATGACGGCGAGCCCGAGCCCAACAGCGATCAGATCGCCGATGACCCGGTGCCCTACTGGGCCGAAACTCCGGAGAACATGCCGCTGGCGGGCGGTGGTGTCCCCAAGCGCAGCGGTCCTTTCACCATCAAGGGCACCGACCGACAGTTCAAGGTTGACTGGACGACTCCAGAGCACACCGGAACCATGGTGCCGGTGACGGCCGCCGGTCCGCTCGCCGAGCGGTTTACCGGCGTGCACCACAACACCCACGTCTACGACGTCGTGACCGAACTGTTCGGCAACTGAGAACAGCTTTCTAGGCGGCATGCCGCGACATTGCCGTTATCGCGCGGTTGTTCGAGTAACAGCCGCAATAACAGCAATCTCGCGGGCTCGGCTCCGGGTTTCGCCAGCATTCGCCGCCGCCCGGGACACGTCACCGGTTGCGTTCAGCCGGATCCGATTGCCCGGGCCTTACCCTGAGGCGGTGACCCACCGCGGCGACGACGACAACAACCATGGCCGGGTCCGTGCTTCCGCGCGCAGGGCGCTGGGGGCCGCCTTCGTGACCGTCGCGCTCGCGGGCTGCGGCTCCCCCACCATCGTCAACACCGGCGAGCCCTGGACCCCGGTCGACACACCCGCACCGCCACCGCGCCTGCCGGAGCACAGGTCGAATAGGGTCCTGGCCGACGCATCGGAGTATTACGTCGTCACCGAGACGCCCAAGGTGTATCGCTTCGCCACCCCCAGCGGTCGTTGGCAATGCGAGATCGTGCCGCACGCCTCGGCGGGCTGCCGCCCGGCGACGTCGTCGACGCTGGGCATCACGGGCGCGCCGACGGCGGTACCCGGAGCCGATGGTGAACCGGCCGCGCCGAACACCATCGTGATCGATCGCGGCTCCGACGTCCGGTTCGTCGAGACAGCCACCGACACCGACACCCCGATCGCCACGCTGCCGTTCGGCAAGGTGCTGCAGGTCGCGGGATTCCGGTGCAACGTCCAGGAAGCCACCGGGGTGTCCTGTGGCAGCGAATCCAGCGGCAAGGGATTCACCTTCTCCGCCGAGGGCTACGCCGCGGTGTACACCGATGTCCCGCACTAGAGCGGTCCGCTTCACGGCCGGTCTGGTCTTCGCGCACCTGCTCACCTCCGGCGAGGTCTTCATCGTCCTGATGTCGCTGCGCCGCCAGAACCACAGTGGGGCAGAGGTGTTGGTGCCGCAGGGCGATCTGTGGACCGTTCTGGTCGTGGTGCTGCTGGGCACGGTGCTGGCGGGGATCGGCGGTTACCGCATCATCGCGCCATCGCTGCGCTGGTTCGAGGCCGGAATCGAACCGAATGTGCGCCAGCGTCGCGCCGCCATCAACATGATCCTGCGCCAGTCGGTGTTGCTGTTGTCGATCTGGTTGCTCGGTGCGGCGGTCTTCATCATCGCCAGCGGCATCACCGGCTGGAAGCCGATCCTGCTCATCGAGGTCTCGGCGCTGTTCGGCGGCATCTCCACCGCCAGCAGTAGCCTGCTGTTCACCCAGCGGGTCACCCGGCCTGTGGTTGCCGCGGCGTCAAGGGATTTCGACGGCCGTGTGACCGCCCCCGGCGTGCAGGCGCGACTGGTGCTGATGTGGACGCTCACCACGGCAGTGCCGAGCCTCACCATCGCGATCATGGTGGTGGCCCGCGCCAACGGCTGGTTGATCCCGGAGTCGGCGTCGGTGGATGTCCCGGTGGTGCTGCTCTCACTGGTCTCGGTATTCCTCGGGTTGCGCACCCTGATGCTGGTCTCCATCTCCATCTCCGATCCCCTGCGCGAGATCATCGACGCGATGGCCGATGTCGAGCAGGGCCGCATCGGCAAGCAGGTGGATGTGTACGAGCAATCCGAGATCGGCAGGTTGCAGCACGGGTTCAACCGGATGGTGGCGGGCCTGCAGGAGCGTGACCGTCTGCGCGACCTGTTCGGCCGGCACGTCGGTCCCGAAGTGGTGAGTATGGCCATCGAGACGGGTGCGGTGACCGATGACGTGCTGTCCGGCGATGTGCGCGAAGTGGCCGTCCTGTTCATCGACGTGACGGGTTCCACCGCCCTGGCGATGACCCGCACCCCGGCCGAGGTGGCCGACGTGTTCAACGATTTCTTCCGGATCGTGGTGGCCGCCGTCGAGGCCCACCACGGGCTGATCAACAAGTTCCAGGGCGATGCGGTGCTGGCCGTGTTCGGCGCGCCCATCGCCTCGCAGACGGCGGCCGCGTCGGCGCTGGCGGCGGCCCGCACGCTGGGCGCGGCCCTCGGGCGCCAGGAACTGGACTACGGCATCGGGGTCTCGGCGGGGCCCGCGTTCGCAGGCAACATCGGTGCGGAAAACCGCTACGAATACACGGTCATCGGGGATCCGGTCAATGAGGCTGCGCGGCTGGCCGATATCGCCAAGACACTGCCGGCGCGCATCGCGTGTTCCGGCGCCGCTATGGAGCGGGCCGGCGACGAAGTCAGGCACTGGGACAGACACGGCGAGGTGACGTTGCGTGGGCGTTCCGAGCCGACCGATGTCCACGTGCCACGATGATGGCCATGAGCGAAGCTTGCGAGCGATCATCAACCAATGAGTGAGATTGCGCCCTTCCAGATCGCGGTGACCGACGACGAACTGGACGACCTGTCCCGCCGGCTGACGCATACCCGGTGGCCCGAGGCCGAATGCGTCGACGACTGGAGCCAGGGCATCCCGCTGGCCTACACCCGGGATCTCGCCGAGTACTGGGCCGAGGGCTACGACTGGCGGGCGCGGGAGGCCGCGCTCAATCGCTTCCCGCAGTTCGTCACCGCCATCGACGACCTGGACATCCATTTCATCCACCAGCGGTCCCCGCACGAGGACGCGTTCCCGTTGGTCATCACCCACGGCTGGCCGGGATCGATCGTCGAGTTTCAGAAGATCATCGCCCCACTGACCGATCCCACCTCGCACGGCGGCCGCGCCGAGGATGCGTTTCACGTCGTCTGCCCGTCACTGCCCGGCTATGGCTTCTCCGGCAAGCCCACCACCACCGGATGGGGTGTCGAGCGGATCGCGACGGCCTGGGACACCCTGATGGGCCGGTTGGGTTATGAGCGCTACGGCGCCCAGGGCGGCGACTGGGGTGCGGCCGTCACCACGCAGATCGGGCGGAATGTCGGCCGGTGCTGCGCGATTCACACCAACATGGCCATCGGTCAACCCACGACCGAGAGCATGCAGAACCCGACCGAGGACGACCAGGCGGCCTTCGCGGCGATGAAGCACTACCGGAAATGGGAAGCAGGCTATTCCAAGCAGCAGGCCACCCGGCCGCAGACGCTGGGCTACGGTCTGGTCGATTCGCCGGTGGCCCAAATGGCCTGGATCGTGGAGAAATTCTGGTCCTGGAGCGACTGCGACGGGCACCCGGAGAACGTGTTCAGCCGGGATGAGCTGCTGGACAACGTGATGCTGTACTGGCTCACCGGCACCGGGGCGTCATCGGCGCGGTTGTACTGGGAGAGTTTCGGCGCCTTCGGCAAGCGCGAACCGGTGTCGCTGCCCACCGGTGTCGCGGACTTCCCGAAGGAGATCATGCGGTCGCCGCGTCCCTGGTGCGAATCGCACTACAACATCACCCGGTGGACGACGATGCCGCGCGGCGGGCATTTCGCCGCGTTCGAACAACCCGAATTGCTGATCGAGGACATCAGGGCATTCTTCGCTACGGTGCGACGCTAATCGGCCCGGCCCGCCGGGCGGGCGAGCAGCCGGTAGCCGCCGTAAAGCAGCGCGGCCACAACGAAATTGACGAAGTATGCGATATCGGCGCCATGCCAGGCGGCCGCCACCGGCCCCTTGATCAGTGTGGTGTTCATGAACGGCATCGCCGCGGCATAGGAGAGCACGAAGACCGCCAGCGCCGCGATGGCGTGGCGGCGTTCGGTGAACGCCGAGGCCACGTCGACGGCGGGACCGGCGCCGCGGGTCCGCAGCACCCAGTCGATGCCGATGATTGCCGCAAAAGCGGGAATCCAGTACCCGATCAGCAACAGCACATCGAGGAACCTCGTCGAGGTGTCGGCACCCTCGAGCCACAAGATGAGAAAGAACGCGAGGACGGTCACCACGACCGCGGACACCGGCCGGCGCACCCGTACGCCGAGCGTCTGCAGGGCCAGCGAACCGCTGTAGTCGTTCATGACACCGGAGCCCACTGAGGCCAAGGCGATGATCAGCAGTGCCACCGCGCCCAGTGCGCCGCCGCCCATCACATCGCGCACGCCCTCGGCGGTGTGCGCACCGATCACATCGGCAGCGGCGATCCCGATGCCCTGCACGAAGATGTACGCCAGCACCATTCCGCCGAATGTGTACCCGAACACCTTGGCCTTCGGCGACTCCACCGGCAGGTAGCGGCTGAAGTCCGCGGCGTAGCTTGCCCAGGAGATCGTCAAGCTGAGCGCGATGGTGACCTCGAGCACGAACGCGCCGATGAGATCGGCACCGGTGACGGTGGCGGGTGTCACGACCGTGCCGGCTGGGTGGCCCTGGACCAGTTTGACGGCGAACACCACGAAGGTGGCGAACAGCACCACCGTCAACACGGCCTGCAGTCGGTGGATGAGTTCGTAGCCGACGAATCCGACCGCGCCCTGCACGGCCAGCACGATCAAGACGGCCACCCAGAACGGGATGTCGAGCAGCAGGGCGAGCGCCTGCCCGCCGAACAGGCCGACCAGCGCGTCCCAGGCGATCGAGGACAGCCACTGTAGAGCGGCCGGCAACGCCACACCCGGACCGAAGGCGAGCCGCGCCGACGGCAACTGCGCGGTACCGGTGCGCGGACCCCAGGTGGACAGGTACGCCACCACCAGTCCACCCAACACGGTGCCGATCACCATCGCCAGCAGTCCCAGCCAGAACCCGAGGCCCAGCAGGATGGCCAGGGTGCCGGTGAAAACGCCGGTCATGTTGACCTGGGGTGCGAACCACACGGTGAACAACCGCGCGGGTGTCCCGTAGCGGCGGTCGGCGGCGATGGGCGCAATACCGTGCGTCTCCACCGAGAGATCGCCGGCGCCGGCCGGGGACCTGCCGCTGAACGACGGCGAATCAATCGCCCGGTTGGATGTCTGAGTACCACTTGTCAGGCCGCCGGTCATGCGAGTATTCGATCACGCCACCCCGGTCCGTCCGGGCCCACACCTCCGATGCCTGTGCGTGTCGACACATCGGCGCAGCGGATTCTGTCTCCAATGCCGCAAAAGAGCTATGGATTCCATTGTCGGAATGTAAATTCGTTGCGGAATCGCTTGCGAAGGAACTGGTGATCGGTAATGGTTGATCAAGACCACCGCAATGCTCGAGGGAGGCTCCGCCCTGACCGGTACACACGCCACCGCCACTGACCAGACCGTCGGCGAGAACGGGACACCCCTGCGCAGGGGCGAGCCCGTGATCGAGATCGACCATGTGGTCAAACGCTTCGACGACTACGTCGCCGTGGCCGATGCCGACTTCACGATCGCCGCGGGAGAGTTCTTCTCGATGCTGGGGCCATCAGGCTGCGGTAAGACGACCACGCTACGGATGATCGCCGGCTTCGAGACGCCGACCGCCGGCGCCATCCGGCTCCAAGGCGTCGACGTGTCCAAGGTCCCCCCGCACAAGCGCAACGTCAACACCGTGTTCCAGCACTACGCGTTGTTCCCGCACATGACGGTGTGGGACAACATCGCCTACGGCCCGCGCAGCATGAAGATCGACAAGACAAAAGGGAAAGGTGAGGTCAAACGGCGCGTCGATGAGATCATCGAGATCGTCCGGCTCACCGACTTCGCCAAGCGCAAGCCGGCGCAGTTGTCCGGCGGTCAGCAGCAGCGCGTCGCGCTGGCCCGCGCCCTTGTCAACTACCCCAGCGCACTGCTGCTCGACGAACCACTGGGCGCGCTCGACCTCAAACTCCGCCACGCCATGCAGTTCGAGCTCAAACGCATCCAACGTGAGGTCGGCATCACCTTCATCTACGTCACCCATGACCAGGAAGAAGCGCTGACGATGAGTGACCGGATCGCGGTGATGAACGCCGGCAACGTGGAGCAGATCGGGAGCCCGGCCGACATCTACGACCGACCCGCCTCGGTCTTCGTCGCGGGCTTCATCGGGCAGGCCAACCTGTGGGCCGGCAAGCAGACCGGCCGGACCAACCGCGACTTCGTCGAGATCGAGGTGCTCGGCACCACGCTGAAGTCGCGTCCCGGCGACACCGCCATCGAGTCCGGTGGACAGGCCACCTTGATGATCCGGCCCGAACGCGTCCAGGTCTCCACCGATCAACCCGGCGGCGATCTCGCGGTGGTCCGGGCGACCGTGCGGGATCTCACCTTTCAGGGCCCCGTGGTGCGACTGTCGCTCGCCGCACCCGACGACTCGACGGTGGTCGCGCATGTCGGCCCGGAGCAGAGTCTGCCGCTGCTGCGGCCCGGCGATGAGGTCTACGTCAGCTGGTCCCCGGAGGCGTCGTTGGTTCTGCCGGCCGCGGACATCCCCACCACCGAAGATCTCGAAGAGATGCTCGACGAATCCTGATCTCTTCGCTGCACTCCCCTCCCTCACGAAAGGCACCGCATGTCCAACGAGATCGATCCCCGGCTACTGTCCCGACTGGCTGCCAACCGCACCAGCCGGCGACGGTTCATCGGCGGCAGCGCCGCCACAGCCGCGGCGGCGATCCTCGGGTCGTCGTTCCTCGCCGCGTGCGGATCCGACAGCAGCAGCTCCGGTTCGTCGAGCGCCCAGGATGACGGTGGACCCGCCAGCGGCACACTGCGCGTGTCGAACTGGCCGCTCTACATGGCCGACGGTTTCATCGCCGCGTTCCAGACGGCGTCCGGGATCACCGTCGACTACAAGGAGGACTACAACGACAACGAGCAGTGGTTCGCCAAGGTCAAAGAGCCGCTGTCGCGCAAGCAGGACATCGGTGCCGACCTGGTGGTGCCCACCGAGTTCATGGCCGCCCGGGTCAAGGGCCTGGGCTGGCTCAACGAGATCAGCGACGCCGGCGTGCCCAACCGCAAGAATCTGCGGCAGGACCTGTTGGACTCGAAGGTCGATGAGGGCCGGAAGTTCACCGCGCCGTACATGACCGGCATGGTCGGTCTCGCCTACAACCGGGCGGCCACCGGGCGCGATATCAGGACCATCGACGACCTGTGGGACCCCGCGTTCAAGGGCCGGGTCAGCCTGTTCTCCGACGTCCAGGACGGCCTCGGCATGATCATGCTGTCCCAGGGCAACACGCCGGAGAACCCGTCCACGGAATCCATCACCCAGGCCGTCGATCTGGTCCGTGAACAGAAGGACAGGGGGCAGATCCGCCGCTTCACCGGCAACGACTACGCCGATGATCTGGCCGCCGGCAATATCGCGGTGGCACAGGCCTATTCCGGTGACGTCGTGCAGTTGCAGGCCGACAATCCCGATCTGCAGTTCGTCGTCCCCGAGTCCGGCGGCGACTGGTTCATCGACACCATGGTGATCCCGTACACCACCCAGAACCAGAAGGCCGCCGAGGCGTGGATCGACTACGTCTACGACCGGGCCAACTACGCGAAGCTGGTCGCCTTCACCCAGTACGTGCCCGCGCTCTCGGACATGACCGACGAGCTCGCCAAGATCGATCCGGCATCGGCGGAGAACCCGCTGATCAACCCGCCGGCCGAGATGCAGGCGAACCTGAAGTCGTGGGCCGCACTCACCGACGAGCAGACCCTGGAGTTCAACACCCTGTACGCCGCTGTCACCGGCGGCTAGGTCGATGGCTCAGCGAATACAGGGAAAATAAATGGCTGGAGTCGCCACCAGCAGTAGGCAGCGGAGCAAGATCGCCCCATACCTGATGATCTTGCCCGCGCTGGCCTATCTCGCGGTGTTCTTCGTGGTGCCGTTCTTCTCACTGGCCAGGACGTCGCTGTCCTCGTCGGGTGGTTCGGTGTATCTGCCGACGCTGACGTTCGACTGGAACTTCGGGAACTTCATCGACGCGTTCAAGCTCTATCAGGACCCGATCCTGCGGTCGTTCGGCTATGCGGCCGCCGCGACGGTGCTGTGCATGCTGCTGGCCTTTCCGCTGGCCTATGTGATCGCGTTCAAGGCCGGCCGGTTCAAGAACCTGATCCTCGGCCTGGTGATCCTGCCGTTCTTCGTGACGTTCCTGATCCGCACCATCGCCTGGAAGACGATCCTGGCCGACGAGGGGTGGGTGGTCAGCGCGCTGGGCGCGATCGGGCTGCTCCCGGAGGAGGGCCGGCTGCTGTCCACCAGTTGGGCGGTGATCGGTGGGCTGACCTACAACTGGATCATCTTCATGATCCTGCCGCTCTACGTCAGCCTGGAGAAGATCGATCCGCGACTGCTGGAGGCCTCCCGCGATCTGTATTCCGGGGGCACCCGCAGTTTCCGGAAGGTGATCTTTCCGCTGGCCGTGCCCGGACTGCTGGCCGGCAGCCTGCTGGTGTTCATCCCGTCGGTCGGTGACTTCATCAATGCCGATTATCTGGGCAGCACCCAGACCACGATGATCGGCAACGTGATCCAGAAACAGTTCCTGGTGGTGAAGGACTACCCGGCCGCTGCCGCACTCAGCCTGGGTCTGATGGGTCTCATTCTGGTCGGGGTGCTGATGTACACCCGGGCGCTGGGCACGGAGGACCTCGTATGACGGCCGGGGCGAGCGCTGCGACAGGGAAGCGCATGGTCACCGAAAGGCCGACCGCACCGAAACATGTTCGTTCCCGGCGCAAGTGGGGTGACATTTCGCTGCGTATCGTCGCAGGACTGGTACTGCTGTACCTGTTCTTGCCGATCATGGTGATCGTGCTGTTCTCGTTCAACGACCCGGCGGGCAAGTTCAACTACACCTGGCAGGGTTTCACGCTGGACAACTGGGCCGATCCCTTCAAATATCCGGCACTCACCGAGGCGCTCAAACTCAGCCTCAACATCGCCTTCGTGTCCACGCTCATCGCACTGGTCCTCGGCACGCTGCTGGCCATCGCCCTGGTACGCCAGCGCTTTGCCGGTTATCGGGCCGTCGACACGTTCATGATCCTGCCGCTGACCGCACCCGAGGTCGTGATGGGTGCCTCGCTGCTGACGCTGTTCCTGGACTTCGGTTGGGCCGCGGGCTACACCACCATCCTGATCGCGCATGTGGCCTTCGAGGTCAGCTTCATCGCGATGACGGTGCGGGCCCGGGTGCGCGGTTTCGACTGGACGTTGGAGGACGCGTCGATGGATCTGGGTGCCAGCCCGGCGCGGACGTTCTTCAAGGTGACGTTGCCGCTGATCGTGCCGGGCATCGTGGCCGCGGGCATGCTGTCGTTCGCGCTGTCACTCGACGATTTCATCGTGACCTATTTCGTCAGCGGATCCACCGTCACCTATCCGCTCTACGTCAACGCGGCGGTCAAAGCCGCTGTGCCACCCCAGATCAACGTGTTGGCGACGGCGATTCTGGTGGTGAGCCTGGTGCTGCTGGCGGCCGGTACCCTCTACCGCCGCAAGAAAATCGTCATCTGAGGTCAGGTGAGCCGAACGTCCACCCGCACCCGGCCGCGGTCGTCACGGGTGGCGATGGCGTGGCCGGTGCGGTCACTGCCGCGGAAGTTGAGCAACGTGATCGGCCCGCCCTCGCCGAGAAAATTGCGCCACCAGCGCTTGGCGTCCGGCGACATGACGGCGATGATCACTCGATCGCCGTCGAGTCGGTAGTTCACCGGGGTCTGGAAACTACGACCGGATTTGCGCCCGGTGTAGCGAATCTCGACCAGGCCGCGACCGACCAGGCCGCCGAGCACGGGCACGTGGGTCAGGGCGACGGCCCCTCGGTTGAGCGCACGGGCGACAGGGTTGTCGAAGATTCTGCTGGACATGTCTTGAGGCTAACCTCCCCTTGCCAGGTCCGCCGCGACACGTGACGCCTGACGGTCACCGGATCGCGCCGCGCCGACACCGGCGATGACGACCGCGACGATGCCGATGACCCCGAGCGCGGCCGGGACCTGATGCAGGATCACCCAGCCCATCAGCATCGCAAACGCCGGCTCCAGGCTCATCAGCGTTCCGAACGCGGCGGTGGTGAGCCGGCGCAGAGCCAGCAATTCGAGGGCAAATGGGATGACGGGCAACAGGAATGCCAGCCCGATGCCTGCCAGCCACAGGTGCGGTGTCATGCGCCCCAGCACATCGGGACCCGTGACCACCGACGCAACGATGGCGGCCACCGGCATGGAGACCGCCAGACCGCTCAGTCCGCTCACCTCGTCCCCGACCCGCTGGGTCAGCAGAATGTAGGCGCCCCAACAGAATCCGGCGGCGAGGGCGAAACCGACCCCAGCCAGGTCGACGGCACCGGCCCACGGTTCGGTGAGCAGCACCACCCCCAGAGCCGCGAGCCCTGGCCAGACGATCCTGCTGGGCCCGTTGCCGTGTAGTACCGCGACGCCGAGCGGCCCAAGGAATTCCAGTGCGCTCGCGGTACCCAGCGGGATACGTTCCACAGCCATCATGAACAGCACGGTGATGCCGGCGGTGACCACGCCCAGCAGCACGGAGGCCAGAAATGACGTCCGGGTGAACGACGACGGGCGGGGCCGCACAATGATCAGCAGCAGCAGGGCCGCCCAGAACAAGCGCAGCCAGGCAGCGCCGGTGGCGCCGATATCGTCGATCAACCCGACGGCGATGGCGGCGCCAACCTGTACCGAACACATCGCAGCCACGGCCATGAGCGCGCCGTTACGTGCCTCGCTGGATGCCACCCCTGCATTCAACGGTGCCCGCGCAGTCCTGTCCACGAGTTTTCCCGAGCGGCGCCGAGATCAACGAGTGCGGTCGGGAAACGGGTCATTGCGAAAGTCGATCTGTGCGTCCGGGTTGCTGACGGCGGTGACCATCCCCGATCCGATGGCACCGTGGCTGTCGAACAGCGTCGCGGTGCCGACCGCGATTCCATCTGCCGCCCAATGCGAATCGGCCTGCACGCCGATCCACTCGTCGCGCGGCAGCCGGGCCAGCGCGACGGTGAGATCGCCGTTGATATAGCCGACGCCGGCGGTACCGAGATTGGTGACCAGGCTGGTGCCCTCGGCGGCCATGGCTGCGCGCACGAACGGCGTGTTGCGGTAGCCGTCGACGACGTCGATGGTCCGGTTGATGAACCGCTTACGTGACGCATTCTGGTGATCGGCGATGGTGGCCGTCCACCCGACCTCGTCACTGCCGATCCCGATGCCGCGGCTCTCATCCCGATCGGGCGGGCCGACGAACTCGGCGGGCGAGACCCATTCGGTGCCCCGCGGAGGTGCCGAGAGCCGGTACTGGACCAGCGTGGCCCGCACCACCGTCACCCCGTCCTGGATCAGTTCGCATTCCGCGTTGCGCACCCGCCGGCCATCGCGCACCAGCGTCAGTTTGGTGATCGTCGGAACACCGCGGGCGGCCTTGAACAGGTCGACGGTGAGCCGGGACGGCAGGAACTCCGGGTCACCGAAGCTGGTCTCCAGTGCTCGTGCCACCAGCCCGACCAGGGCCGGGCCATTGAGGTGGTCGGGACCCCAGTGACTCTGCGCGTACGTGCTGGGCGCGTAGGTGTCGTGCTCGGTCTGGGTGAAATGAAACGGGCGCGCGCTCATTTGCGCATCGTCGCATAGTCCTTTTCGGGCCGTGCGTCGGCTACTGCGGAGCGACGATGCCGTGGTCATAGGCGTAGACGATCGCGGCGGCGCGGTCCCGCAACCGGAGCTTGTCGAAGATCCGCCCGATATGGCTCTTCACCGTGACGCCGGAGATGAACAGTTCCGCGGCGATCTCGGCGTTCGTGTGGCCCTTGCCGATCAGCGTCAGGACATCGAGTTCGCGCCCGGTGAGCTCACTGACCTCCACCTGTGGCCGGCCCTCGGCGGACTTGCGGTAGGTGTTGAGCACTCTGGCGGTGACCGCCGGATCCAGGTAGCTGTCGCCGTGGGCGACGGCGCGGACGGCCCGGATGAGCTCTTCGGCCGAGGAATCCTTGAGGACGAAGCCGGCGGCACCGGCGCGTAGCACGCCGGACAGCAGATCGTCCTCGTTGAAGGTGGTCAGCGCCAGCACCGGCGGGCCGCCGGCGTCGGCCAGCCGTCGGGTCGCCTCGATACCGTCGACCCGCTTCATCCGCAGATCCATCACCACCACGTCGACGGACTGCTCGGCCAGGGCGTCGAAAACCTCGTCACCGTCCGAACATTCGGCGACGACCACGAATCCGTCCTTGCGGCGCAGGATCCGGCGCAGCCCGGAGCGCACTAGGTCCTGGTCGTCGACGAGCAGCACTGCGATATCGCTCAAGCCTCCGTCGCCTCGCTCACCCCTGACTGCCACCCGCTATCCCCCGCACCGGGTGGCCGCGGGCGTGGCGCCGGAGTCGCCCAACGGCACCTCGGCGTGCACCGCCCACCCCTCGCGGGTCAGTCCGATATCGATGACGCCGCCCAACAACTCGACCCGCTGGCGCATCCCGCGCACACCGCGGCCATCCGGTGCGCGGCGACTGCTCGCCGACACCGCCACCGGCAGCTCATTGGTGATCGAAAGTTCGGCATGGTCCCCGATGACCGCCAGCGTGACCGTCGACCGCGATTCCGGGGCGTGCTTGGCGACATTTGCCAGCGATTCCTGTGCGATCCGGTACAGCGCCAGCCCCACCGCCGGCGACACCCTGGTGGTGGAACCCTCGGTGCGCAACGTGACGGTCAGGCCGGCGCGGGCGAAATCGTCGGTGAGCCGTGCGATGTCATCGACGCCGGGCTCCGGTGCGATCCGCATCGGAGCCACATCGAGCAGTCCGACGGTGCGCCGGATATCGGCCATCGCCTCGCGGCCGAGCTTCTCGGCGTCCTCGAGCGCATCGACCGCGTCGTCGACATCGCGGTCCTCCTGCAGCGCGCGCCGGGCGCCGGTGAGGTGGAGCAGCGTCACCGACAGCGAGTGCGCGATGACATCGTGTACCTCGCGGGCGATCCGGCGCCGCTCATCGGCGGCGGCATGCGCGGACAGCGCATCCTGGGCGGCGCGCTGCGCGACGATCAGCTGCTGCTGAATCCGCATCAGATAACCCACCAGCCAGCCCATCCCCAGCACGCTCAGATACAGCCAGACCCCGTCGAGCCGGTGTGAAGCCGCGGCGGCACCCAACATGGCGGCCGCCGATGCCGTCGCGGCCAGTCCGCCGGCCAGCGGTGTCATCGCGCCCACCGCACCGACCATCAGCACCAGGATCAGCGGGGCGAAATCGAACGCGATCGGGGTCGACGTGCCGAACAGGAAGATCGCCGCGGCACCCGACCAGGCCCCCCAGATGAGCAAGGGGTTGAACGATGCGCCGGCGGCAAAGAACACGACCAGCGGGCACATCGCGACCATGATGCCCACCGGCACCGCGACCAGATAATCCGAGGCGGGCCGTTGCAGCGTGCAGATCAGCGCGATCAAGGCCAACGCGGTATCGGTGGTGATGACGAACATCGGGCTCCAGCCGAGCTCGTTGAGCTCGCCGTGCCGCGCGAAACGCGCACGCAGGAATTCGGGCACAGCCAAGCGCATCGGACAATGGTAGGTCCGAAAGACCGTCGAAACCATCATGCTGCGGGCGGGCGCACGGTCATACCAAGGTAGGAGACGCAGCTAGGGCCGTTGGCACGACGCGCCTCGGCAACCTGGATCCCTAACGTTTCTGCCATGGGGTGGCGGGTGCCGGGGTCGCGGCGCGCAGCGGTGCTGATCGTCGGGCTGTGGCTTGGCGTCGCGGGCGCGGCGAATCTTGCGGTACCGCAACTGGAACAGGTGGTGCACGAGCACGCCCGCTCGTTCATGCCGGGAGACGCACCGAGCTCGGTGGCCGCCGTGCGGTCTGCGCAGCTGTTCGGTGACTCGACCGACAACAACCTCAACTATGTGGTGCTCGAGCGCGCCGGCGGTCCGCTCGGAGAAGCCGACCGCGCTTACTACGACCGCCTGACCACAGCCCTGCACGCCGATAACGAGCATGTCCGTACGGTCACCGATCTCTGGTCTGACCCGCTGACCGAATCGTTCGCCGTCAGCGCCGACGGCCACGCGGTCACGGTGATGCTGCGGCTCGCCGGGGTGCTGGGCACCACACCGGCCGCCGAGGCGGTACAGGCGGTCCGGGCCGCCGTCGACGCCGCGAATCCGCCGTCCGGTCTGGAGGCGTTCGTCACCGGTCCCGGTGCGACGATCGTCGACGAATTCACCGCGATCGACCGGCAGCTGCTGATGATCACGGCGGCGACCGTCGGGCTCGTCCTGGTGCTGCTGCTGCTGGTCTACCGGTCCCTCGCAGCGGCGATGATCCCGTTGTTCTCGGTGGGATTGGCTCTGGGCGTCGCGCGGCCGATCGCCGCGGCGTGGGGCGCTGCCGATGTGATCGAGGTGTCGATGTTCTCGGTTGCCCTCGTGGCGGCCATGATGCTCGGCGCGGGAACCGATTACGCGATCTTCCTGATCGGCCGGTATCAGGAGGGCCTGCGCGACGGGCTGGACTCGACCCGGGCCCTCGCCGCCGCCCAGGGCGGCGTGGCTCCGGTGGTTGTGGGGTCGGCGCTGACCGTCGCCACCGCGCTGGCCTGCCTGGGGTTCGCCGAGGTCGGCGTGTTCCGTAGTGCCGGAATACCCTCTGCAATAGGAATTCTGGTGGTGATGGCGGCATCGCTGTCCCTGACGCCGGCACTGATCGGCCTGTCCGGCGGCGCCGGCATGTTGGCAGCCAAACCGAGTCGCACGAACCGGCGCTGGCGCCGGGTCGGAGCGACTCTGGCCCGGTGGCCGGCGCCGATTCTGGTCGCCGCCCTGGCCGCGTTGGCCCTGCTGGCATCGCCGGCGGCCGCCATCCGCATCGGCTGGAATGAGCCCGCCGCGACACCCGCAGGCACCGGGTCGAACCTCGGATATGCCGCGGTCGAGCGGCATTTCGCGGACAACCAGCTGCTGTCGGGCATCGTGGCGGTGCAGGCCGATCACGATGTGCGCACCCCGGCCGGGCTCATCGCCGTCGAACGCGTGACCCGCGCGGTGATGGAGATCCCGGGAGTGCGGGTGGTGCAGTCGCCCAGCAGGCCGGCGGGCACCGTGCCGGAGGACACCACGTTGGCCGGTCAGCTGGGCCGGTTCGGTGACGAACTCGCGGCCGGTGTCGGCGAGTTCGATGACCGGCTGGGCGGCCTCGATGAGCTGGACGCGATCCTCGACGACATCGACGCCGCGCTGTCCGGGATGCGGCACGGACTACGGGGCAGCGCAGCCGGGCTTGGCGAGGTGGCCGAGGCCGCCGCGGACATGCAGCGCGGCACCTCCGATCTGCAGTCCACCGCCGAGGCGGCGGCGGGCCGACTCGACCCGTTGCGCGGCTTCGTCGCCGCGACACCGCACTGCTCAGCCAACCCGATCTGCGCCGTCGTGCAGCAGATCGTGACACCGGTCGACGACGTGGTCGCCGGGACGGCGGCGCTGGCAGCCGGAGTGCACACGCTCACCGGTGGCACCGCCACCGCCACCGGCGCGCTCGGCGGGCTACCCGCGGATATCGACACCATGACGGCAGCCCTCGCACGGGCCCGTGCGGCGATGACCGACACCACATCCCAATTGGGTTCGGTGGGCCCGCGGCTCGACGAATTCACCGGCTATCTGCGCGAAGTGGCGACCGCTTTCGAAGGCAGCGCGGCCGGCGGGTTCTACGCACCGCACCGCGCCCTGACCGATCCGCGGATGGCGGCGGCCCTGGACCGGCTGATCGCGCCGGACGGGCGGGCCTTCTATCTGCTGGTGTACGGGACCGGCAAGGAATGGGGCGTGGACGGGGCGGCCCGCACCGCGGCCGTCGGATCGGCGGTGGCCGAGGCGACCAAGGAAGGGACGCTGCGACCGGTGGCCGTGTACCTCGCCGGCGTCGGACCCGCCACCCTGGATCTGCAGCAGATGGTGGCCGGCGATACCCGGTTGCTCGTCATCACCACGCTGGCACTGATCTTCACGATCGTCGCGCTGCTGATGCGCAGCCCGGTGGCCGGCCTGGTGATCGTGGGCACGGTGGCGTTGTCCTACGCCGCGGCCCTCGGCGCGAGCGTGTTCATCTGGCAACATCTGCTCGGGCTCGAATTGCACTGGGCGGTAGGCCCTATCGCCTTCATCGCGCTGGTTGCCGTCGGCGCGGACTACAATCTGTTGCTGGCCATGCGCATCCGTGAGGAGACACGATCGGCCAGATTGCGCACCGGCATCATCCGCGCCGTCGGAGCCACCGGCGGCGTCGTGACCACCGCCGGCGTGATCTTCGGTATCACGATGCTGGCGTTGCTTGCCAGCAGCGTGCTCAGCATCGCCCAGATCGGGCTCACGATCGGTGTCGGACTGCTCATCGACACGATGATCGTCCGCACGTTCGTCCTGCCGACTCTGATGGTGCTGCTGGGTCGCTGGTTCTGGTGGCCGCGCCGGCCGTGGCTAGGTCGTGGTGACGAGCAGGTGGTCGGCGGGTTCGTCCCAGTGGTCCAGGTTGACGGCGTGGGTGAGCGGGCGGCGCCGTAACCTGCCGTGCCTGCCTTTGGGCCAGCCGATGACGATGTGCCCGCCGAGCATCCAGTCGTCGGGGACGCCGACGGCGTCACGCAGCAGCGCTTCGCCGCCGTAGGACGCCCAGCTCGTCAGGCAGGCACCGAGACCTTGTGCGCGGGCAGCCAGCAGAAAGTTCTGCATCGCCGGGAAAATGGACCCGCCAAGCAGCAGGTCGGACGCGGTGGGAAAGCGCTTCTGCACGAACAGCACCGAGGTGAACTCCTCGGCGCGATCGTGCAGCTCGTAAGTGGCCCGGTTGTTGCGGGCCACCCGGTCGGTTTCCTCATCGGCCGGCCTGCTCATCCCGTAGACCGGTTCGATGACCGACAGCGCCTGCCGCGCGGCTTCGGCCACCACAGCCCGTTGTTCAGGTGAACGCAGCACCACGAACCGCCAGGCCTGCGCGTTCGCACCGGACGGGGCCCAGGTCGCGGCCTCCAAGCAGCGTGCCAGCGTCGCATCGTCCACGGGTTCGTCCGTGAAGCGCCGAATGGTCCGCGCCGTCGACAGCACCTCCCAGATGTCACTGCTCGCAGTTGCCATGTCGGCACCCTAGCGTGCGCTCACCCCATCGTGGCGGCGCCTGCCGCCGTCAGCAGTTCCACCGCCTGCCTGCGGGACAAGGTTCCCAGTATCTGGGCGGCCGCCTTCATCACGTCGCCGACCAGCACGGTGGGCCCGTTGTCCAGGTTGTCGAATGCCTCGGTCACCACCTCCTCGGCGGTGGCCGAGTCCGCGGGACGCGATTGCGCGGACGGCAGCACCCCCCGCTTGTGTTCAAGGGCGCGCAGCGCCGGGGTGTCGGTCTTGCCGAGAATCAGTCCGATGACATCGACGCCCTTGTCGTGCAGTTCGGCCCACAAGGCCTCGGCGAACACCATGTCGAAGGCCTTGGAGGCACCGTAGGCCGCAATATTGGGGGCGCCGGCGAATCCGGCGCCCGATCCGAACAGCACGATTCCGCCCCTACCACGGGACACCATGGGTGGGGCGAAATGGTGGCACAGCCGCACCGGTATGACGCAGTTGCGGTGCACCATCGCTTCGGCGGCCGCCAGCGGACTGTCCAGGAACGGTTGGTAATTGGGGTCGGCGCCCGCGCAGCAGGCGAGGAATCCGATCTCCAGATCGTCGGTGGCCTTCGCGATCACCGACGATGCCGTCTCGGCGACGAGATCGACTGCCAGCGTCCGTGTTTGGACGCCATGACGGCTCTCGATTCCTTCGGCCACCTCGTCGAGGAGGGGTTGGCGGCGCGCCAGCAGCACCACGTTGACGCCGCGCTGCGCCAGTCCATCGGCGAGGGCGGCCCCCACGCCGTCGGACGCGCCGGCCACCAGCGCCCAGGGGCCATACTTGTCGGCGAACATCGATCAGCCTCCGACCGTGGTGATCCGGACCGCGGTGAATACGCGCCGGGCGATGCGCCACCCGTGATCGGTGCGGACGAGTTCGTCATCGTAGATGCCGACGGCGTTGACTCCGGAGGCATTGTCGGGAGCAAGGATCAGCCCGTCGACATAGGTGCGGGCGGTGGCACGGTCACCCTCGAGGGTGATGACGATATTGCTGAGCCGGTGCATGGTGTGGCCGGCCATCGCGTGTGACTGGTCCATGAAATCGGTGACGGCGTCGACGCCGTTGTAGCTGCCGATCTCGCCATAGTCGAGTGCACAGTCCGCGGTGAAGACGGTGCGGAAGGTGTCCCAGTCCCTGCGGTCGATTCCGGTGGCATAACGCAGCAGCACCTCGGTGATGTCGGCGCGGTCGCGGTATGCGGTTGATTCCGTCATCGGGGGTCTCCATTCGGTGGACGTGCGCCGCTGACGTTACGGGCTCACCGGGTCGAAGAGCACCGGCAGCGCGGTCGGCGAACGGAACACCTGACCGCGGATGTGTGGATCTCCCCCGTCCGGATCCAGACGCAGGTTGGGTAGCCGATCCAGCAACAGGTTGATCGCCGTGCGCATCTCGAGGCGGGCCAAGTGCATGCCCAGGCACACGTGCACGCCGTACCCCCAGCCGACGTTGGCCTTCTGCTTGCGGAAGATGTCGAAGGTATCCGGGTTCGGGTAGCGGTCGTCCTGACGGTTGGCCGCGCCCAGCATCGGCATCACCGTGGCACCCGCCGGGATCTGCACACCACCGAGTTCGGTATCGCGGGTCGCCACCCGGGTGATGGTGAGCAGCGGAGACTCCCAGCGCACACCCTCCTCGATGGCCTGCGGCAGCAGGGTCCGGTCGGCCCGGATCGCCGCCAGCTGAGCGGGGTCGGAGAGCAGCGCGAAAAGCAGGCTACCCAGCGACCGGTAGGTGGTCTCGACGCCGGCCGGAAGCAGCAGCCGCAGGAACGAGAAGATCTCCTCGTCTTCGAGCTTGTTCCCGTCGATCTCGGCGGCGGCAAGTGCGCTGATCAGATCGTCCTTGGGTTCGGCGCGTCGGGCCGCCAGGATCGGGGCGAAGTAGTCGCACAGCGCCGCCGACGCCGCGAGTCCGCGCTCGGGGTTCATCAACCAGCTCAGCAGCGAAATCGACCACCGCTGAAACTGCGGGAAGTCCTCCTCCGGGAGCCCCAGCAGTCCGGCGATGATCTGGCTGGGATAGTCGAAGGTGAACTCCTTCACCAGATCTGCTTTACCGTTCGCCTCGAACGTGTCGATCAGCGCATTACCGATTCGACCGACGAGTTCATCTTCCCAGCGCGCCAGCGACTTCTGGGTGAAGGCCTTCTGCACCAGTGCCCGCAACCGGCCGTGCACCGGTTCGTCCATCCCGAGCATCACCCGCTCCCCCAGTACCGGGCCGAAGGCCGCGATGACGCCGGCCGACGAGAACGTCTCGTCGTCGCGCAGCATCTGCTGCACCTCTTCGTGCCGGTACACGATGAACATCGGCAGCGATTCCTCGTGCGGCAGCATCCCGGAGGTGTCCAGCCGCTGTACCGGCTCCTCCCGGCGCAGCCGGGCCATCTCGGTATAGGGGTCGCGCACGTCCCCGGAGATGGCGTCATCGAAGGAACCGAAGTCCTCCAGGTCGTCGAAAAGTTGTTCCACGGTTACTGACTCCTCAGGTCGCCGGGTAGGCGATGGATTTGATCTCGGTGTACTGGTCGAAGCCGGCTGTGCCGTTCTGCCGGCCGACCCCGCTGTTCTTGTAGCCGCCGAACGGAGTGTCCGCTCCGTACCCCGCGGTGCCATTGACCCCGATGAACCCCGCGCGCAGCCGCTTGGCCACCGCCAGTGCGTGATCGAGCGATCCGGACATGACGTTGCCTGCCAGCCCGTACGGGCTGTCGTTGGCGATGCGTACCGCGTCGTCCTCGTCCTCGTAGGCGATCACCGAAAGCACAGGTCCGAAGATTTCTTCCTGCGCGATCGTCATCGAATTGTCGACATCGGCGAAAAGTGTTGGTTTGACGAAGAATCCCTTGTTCAAGCCGTCGGGCTGCTCGGAGCCGCCGACCACCAGGCGTGCCCCTTCGGCCACACCCTGCTCGATGTGGCCACGGATCCGGGCACGTTGCCGATCGGAGATCACCGGACCACACAGCGTTGCGGCATCCTGCGGATCGCCGGGTTGCACCCCTTCATAGATGCCCCTGAGAATCTCGATGCCCTCGTCGTAACGCGAGCGCGGCAGCAGCAGCCGGGTCGGGTTCGCACAACCCTGGCCGGCGTGCACGCAGGGTGCGATGCCCATCATGCAACCGAGTGCGAAATCGGCGTCCTCCAGCACGATGGTGGCCGACTTGCCCCCGAGTTCGAGGAACAGCCGCTTCATGGTGGCCGCACCCTTTGCCATGATGCGCATACCGACGATGGTGGACCCGGTGAAGGAGATGAGGTCCACCTTGGGTGAGAGCGTCAACTCCTCGCCGACAAGATGATCCGAGGCCGTGACGATGTTGACGACACCGGCCGGGATGTCGGTGTGCTCGGCGATCAGCCGGCCGACGCGGGTCGCGTTGAACGGTGTGTTCGGCGCCGGCTTGAGGATCACGGTGTTCCCGGTGGCCAGTGCCTGCCCGAGCTTATGGATGGTGACCTCGAACGGGAAGTTCCACGGCACGATCGCGCCCACCACTCCCACCGGTTCACGCCAAACCTCGCGGGTGGTGTTCACCCCGGTCACCGACACCAGAGCGTCCCCCAGCGAGGTTTCCCACGGGTATTCGTCGATGAGCTCGGCCGGGTAGGTGAGCGCATCGCTGAGTGGCGCGTCCAGTTGCGGTCCATAGGTGAGTGCGCGTGGGCAACCGACCTCGGAGATCAGTTCCTCGCGCAATTCCTCGCGCTCGGCTTCCAGCGCCTCCTGCAACTGGAGCAGGCACCGTTGCCGCAGGGCGTGGTCGGTCGACCAGTCGGTGTCGTCAAAGGCCCGTCGGGAGGCATCGATGGCGCGGCGCATGTCGGCTGTCGATGCGTCGGTGACCTCGCCGATCACCTCTTCGGTGGCCGGGTTGATATTGGTGAATGCGCCCGCCGCGCCCTCGACGAGTCTGCCATCGATCAGCATTCTGGTTTCGTGCCGGACGGTGGTCTCAGCCATGCGCTCGAACTTCTTCCTCGTCGGGGACGTCGGCGGGCGGGGGTGGCGGTGCGGGCGCACCGATCTTCATGGATCCCATCCGGGGCAGACCCATGGCCAGCCGGGCCAGGTGGTGCACGCCGGCGCTCGGTAGAATTCTGTTGGCTATCAGCAGCATTCGGGCATCCGGTCCGACGGGCCGTCGGACGAACGCGGCCGTGTCCTCGAGCGCCTCGGCGAGGCCCGCGGCGAAGATTTCCGGCGGGCGGGCAAGTTTCATGGCGAGCCGGCCGCGCCGGTCGATGGTGGCGTGATGCCGCGCGTAGGGGCCGTCGAAATCCCGGCAATCGGTGGTGCCGGCATCGGTGATGATGTCGGTGTCATAGGTGCCGGTCACCAGGATCGTCACGCCGATACCGAACGATGCGACTTCCCCGGCCATCGATTCACCCCAGCGCTCCAGCGCCCCTTTGGCCGCCGAATAGGCAGCGATCGAGGGCATACCGCGCACGCCACCCTGGCTGGAGATCAGGACGATCCGGCCCCGTCCGGCCGCCCGCATCGACGGCAGCAAGGTCTTGGTCAGCAGCACCGGGCCCAGCACGTGGGTGCTGAACATCCTCTCCCACAGTTTCATCGGGGTCTCTTCGACCATGCCGGCGGCAGAGATGCCTGCGTTGTGGACGATCGCGTACGGTGCGCCGACGGCGGCCTCGATCAGCGCCGCCGCCGTGGTCACGGAGGCCTCGTCGTCGAGGTCGAGTGGCACGCCGATCAGCCTCGGATCGTCCTCGGCGGCGCCGGTGGCTTCACGCAGGCGCAGCATCCCGGTGTCCGGGGACCGCATGGCGGCGACGATCTGCCAGCCGGCCCGGTACAGGTGCACGGCCGATGCCAGCCCCAGCCCCCTGGACGCGCCGGTGATCACGACACTTCGCGGCTCAGTCACCGGCCGACTCCGGTGCGCACCGGTCGCCGCGAGACCCCGGCACGACCTCTGGCCTGCCGTCGGGTTGGCCGGTCATCCACGTGGACATGATGCCCACCGCAAAGGGCCCCTGAGCGCCGTTCTCCTCGTAATAGCCCTGTGGGTCATATACTTTCGCTTCCGGATAGGGCCACGGGCAGGCCACCGACGTGGCCGCTCCGGACATCCTGATCACGGTGAAACCCAGCCCGTAGGCAAAGTAGGCGACGTTGATGACGACGAACATCACCACCGCCATGCCCAGCCTGGGCCGGTTCGGGAACAGTCGCGAACGTTGCGCGAGTTTCTCGGCGACCGTCTTGCCGGTGTCGTCGCGGTAGACCAGCAGGCCGGCCGGCACCATCACGAAGGTCACCATCACCGACTCCCACAACAGCGGGAACTGGAAGGTGCTGCCGGTGAAGATGGATCCGAACGGGATGACCTGCGAGTAGATGTAGAGGCCGGTACGCACCAGGGTGAGTTCCAGCACCATGTCGAACAGGAACCCGATGACGAAGATCAGGACGCCGAGGCTGACCAGCGGGTGCCGCCAGACGAAGGCGGTGACGGGTTTGCGCGACTGGATCTTTCGCAGGATCCAGACCGCCGGGAAGTACGGGCCGAACTGGAACATGACGTAGCCGATGACGACGAACGGCTCGATGGTCGGTGATAGCGAGACCCACGGCCAATCCACCGGCCAGTGCCACAACTCGGGGTTGTAGACCGCGTACGGCGCCCAGTTCATGTACGGGTCCTGCCAGACGATCACGGTGGTGATCGCGGCCATCATGACGATGGGGCTGCCGGGATTACGCCGCCAGGCGATGATGCAGGCAATCAACAGTGCCGGCACCGAGAAGATGGTGAAGATCTGCCACAGGTCGATCCAGTGTTCGAAGCCGAACAGGAAATCGACGGGACGTGGTACTCCTTCGACGTCCGGATTGGCGATCCGCGGTGAGGTCGGGCCGCTCTGCGCGTGAGACGCGATCACCGCGATACCCAGCAGTGCGGCGACGACCCACACCGTCCCCCGGGGAAAGCGGCAGATGCCGGGCGGCGGTGTGTCGGTACTGGGTGCGATGTGATCGGTGCTCAACTCACGACTCCCCGAAGCGGTCGACGAGATGGGAGTGCACACCGTCGGCGTCCAAGGTGCGGGCGACCAGGTAGCCGGCGCCCATCCACGCCCGCCGGGTCCAGTTGCCGAATGAGATGCGGGTTCCCGGTGCGCCGGCGGCAGCGGGCAGCATCTTCACCCGCTCCAGCGCGTCTTTGACGCCGCGTGGGCTCAGTGGGTGGGCGTCGATGACGGCGTGCAGCAGTGCGTTGGCCACGTCGTGGTTCACCACCGGCACGCAATACTCGGGGCGCCGGCCGAATGCCGTTTCGTAGCGGTCCAGGAACCGCTGGCCCACCTGGTTGGACTCGTCGTACTGGTCCACACCGGTCCAGCCCAGGAAGGCCTCCCACATCACCGGATTGACCCAGGCGTTCTGGAAGGCCGTGCTGGTGAAACGTGGCGGGTCCCAGCCCAACTCCGCGAGCACGGCATTGAGAAACACGATGCCGAAACCGAATCCGCAGTGCACCAGGGCGCTCGGTTTCGCCTGATGGACGATGGCGACGGCCTCGTTCACGTTCTGGGCGGTCTGGGCGATCGTCGCTTCGGCCACGATCCTGATGTTCTTGCGCCGGCACGCGCTGCGGAAATGCCGCAGGTAGGTCTCTCCGACCAGGGAGGACTCGATGAGCACCCCCACCTCGGTGTGGCCGCCCTTGGCCAGCAGATCGGCCCAGAAAATCGGCTCGTCGGTGAGTGAGCCCTGCGGGAAGGAGAACGTCCACTCGCCCAGCCAGTCGTCGCTGCCGGTGACGCTCAGCGCGGGTACCCGGAAGCGTTCTTCGATGGCTTCCCGGGTGGGCACCGCGTTGTCGGTGATATGGGGGCCGAACACCGCGAGGCACCCCTCGTCGACGAGCTCACCGTAGGCATCGATGACCTTCTTCACCGACCCCTTCGGCAGCCCCTCGACCTCGCGGTAGACCAGCTCGATCGTGCGGTCGATACGGCCGTCGGCCAGTGCTTGGTCGAACACCAGCCGAAACGGTTGGAAGAAATCGTCCCGCATCTCCTGCGGATAGGCTTGCGGCAGTGTGAAATCCATCAGATAGCCGACCTTGATCGGTTCTGCCGTGCTTTCGTAGCCCATGTTCATTCTCCGTCCGCGGGAAGGTAAACGTCGATCAGTTCGATCAGGCCCCGGGTGACCGTCGCGTCATCGGTGAGCGGACCGGCGATCGCCGCGCGAGCAGCGACCTGGGGCGCCAACCCTTCCGAGATGAGCAGGCCCGCTGCGATGAGCACCCGGGTGGACGCGACCTCGCGCAGGCCGCCCGTCTCCAGGCGCCGGATCGCCTGCCCGAGGCGCACCAGATCGGCAGCGCGGCGGTGGTCGACCCCGGACTCCTGGGACAGGATCTTCTCCTCGACATCCGGCGCCGGAAAACCGAACTCGATGGCGACCATCCGTTGCCGGGTCGAGTCCTTGAGGTCCTTGAGCACACTCTGGTAGCCGGGGTTGTAGGACACCACCAGGCAGAAACCGGCGGCGGCGTCGAGCGTGATGCCCAACCGGTCGATCGGTAGTTCGCGACGGTGGTCGGCCAACGGGTGCAGCACCACAGTGGTGTCCTGGCGGGCCTCCACGACCTCGTCTAGATAGCAGATCGCACCTTCCCGGACGGCGCGGGTCAGCGGTCCGTCGACCCACTCGGTCTCTCCCCCACGCAGCAGAAAGCGGCCGACCAGGTCGGCGGTGGTCAGATCGTCGTGACAGGACACGGTGATCAGCGGCCGCCCCAGGTCGTGGGCCATCGCCTCGACGAACCGAGTTTTCCCACACCCGGTGGGGCCCTTGAGGACCACGGAGAGCCCCTGTCGGTAGGCGGCTTTGAAGACGAGTTCCTCGTCGGCGACCGACACGTAGTACGGGCGGGGTTGCGTGGTGGTTCTCGGCTGTGCCGGATGCATATCGTCCTCTCGTGCAACCAGTTCGATCACTGTAGCGCGGAACAGATGTTTGGTTCAAGGATTCAGGGCCGGAGTCGTCAGGCGACGCGCCGGCGCAGGTCGGCCGAGCGCAGCGCGGACCGGAACAGCGGACCGATGATGTAGCCGAGTTGCTCGGCGCGTGGGATGGCCGCGTGCGCGGCGCTGCCGAACACCCGCCGTAACTCGTGGGCCTGGGTGCCGGCGCCGACGGTCAAGCAGACGGCACCGGTGCCCTGTTGACGCACCTCGGCCAGGGCGCGGCGGGCATCGGCCGTGCCGTAGGCGCGTTCATAGCCGTGGTCATAGGCCAGCCCGTCGGACACGACGACGAGCAACCGCCGGGAGGTACCCGCCTTCTCGGCCATCACCGCGGTGCCGTGCCGGATGGCCGCGCCCAGCCGGGAGTACGCCCCCGGTGTCAGGGCGGCCAACCGCTGGGCGACAGCGCTGTCGAAGGTGTCCTCGAAACGCTTGACCGGCAGCACGTGTACCGACGATCGGCCCTGGGACTGAAACCCGTACAGTGCCACCCGGTCGCCGAGTTCGTGCAGCGCGACCGTCAACGCGTGCGCGGCGAGCACCTGCTGTTCGTGCACGGTGCGCCCGCCCGTCCCGGGCTCGTTGGCCGAACCGGAGACATCGAGCAGCACCAGCACAGCGAGATCTCTTCTGCGTCGCAGGCTCTCGATGTAGACCGCGGCGTCACCGGCCGTTCCGGCCAGCGTGTCGACCCTGCTGCGCACGGCAGCATCGATATCGATATCGTCGCCCTGGGCCTGGCGCCGGCAGCGCTCGAGCCCGACGCCCAGCCGGGTCAGCGGCCGGCGCAGCGCATGGACATCGGGGCGCGGCGCCGGCTTGACGTCACGCTCAGCCACCTCGACTTCTTCGACCGTGCACCAATTCTCGCGATAGCGGCGCTGGCTGGCATCCCATTCGGGGTAACGCGCGCCCGCCGCGGCGCCGGGCCCGTCGTCATACGACGGTCCGGCAGTGGTGGACAGCGACGCGGCCGCTCCCCTGGTGCCCGAGCGGGTCCGGCGGACAGCCGAATCCGCTCCGGGCGGGCCGCCGCCGGTGCCGCGCCGCCGCACGCTTTTCATCATGCGCTGCAGGAGTTTTCCGATCGCGCCACCGCCGCCGACCGGGCTGGTGAACATGTCGAGGACGTCCAGATCGGCGTCGTCGACGGCGTCCTCGACGAGCTCGTGCAACTCCTTGTCGTGCCCCCTGCGGGCAATGTGGCGGCCGGACCGACCCGGGGCGTTCGCGACGGTCGCCATCCTGCGCGGCCGCAGGATTCCGAAGGTTGCTGGCGGTTCGGGCAGCGCCACCGGGCTCATGGCCAGGTCCAGCGATGCCTGCGCCGAATCCGTGCCTGCCGCGAGCCTGGGATCCAGCAGGGCACGGATGTCCCGAGACAGTAGCTCCTTGTTGCAGGCCAGCGCGCGGTGGCCTTCGATCGCGAGGTACCGCCGTGCCAGGGCGGCACCCCGGCCGAGCGTGCCCAGGATCGCCGGGTTCAGGCTGTCGGCGGCCAGTAGCGATGCCTGAACCGCCAGGCAGCGGCGCTGAAACGCGGTATCGGTGGCGACGTCCAGGTACACCGCGACGCCGTCCGTCCAGGCGGGTTCCCCGGCCGGGACGGACCGCACCGCCACGGTCCGACCGGCCAGCGCGCAGGCAAGTAGGGCGTGGACCTGCACACCTTGCGCATCGTCGTCGGTTGCCACCGTGCTGCACACCTCGATTTCCTACCGGGCCGGCAGTTTGACCAAATATCTGTTCCACCGTAGGGTTCGGTCCACGGCGCGTCAACGTCGACATGACGAATGTTCGATACGAAGCAGGCTCCTCGGAATCGTCGTCTCCGCGATCCGGACTCTCGGGCGCATCGAGGCGGTGCCGAGAAATGCCGCCGGCATCGGTGCACGGACGGCCGCCATGGGCGCAATGCCCCGCAGTGGGATGAGCAGGTCGTAAGCTCAGTGGTCCAGCTCAGGTATCGACATGGCAGGCGAGGGAGCCGATGACCGAACAATCGTCAGGCGCCCCCGACACACGCCGGACCCAGATACTGCAGACCGCAAACGACGTGATCGCCGAATCGGGCCTGCGCACCTCGCTACAGCAGATCGCCGATGCCGCGGGAATCCTGGCGGGCAGCCTGTATCACCATTTCGAATCCAAGGAAGCCATCCTGGTCGAGCTGACACGCCGCTATCACGCTGCGCTGGACCTGGTCGGCGAGCAGGCGCTGGGTGAACTCGACGCCCCGGATCCGCGCCCGATCGAGGACCAGATCACCGGCCTGGGTTGTGCCATCGCGCGGTGCGCGGTGGCACACCGGGCGGCGCTGCAGATGTCGTTCTACGAAGGCCCGAGTTCGGATCCCGAGTTGATGGAACTGACCAAGCGCCGTCCGGCCGGCATCCAGTCCGCGATGCTGCAACTGTTGCGGGCCGGGCGGTGGAGCGGGTTCATCCGACCCGACATGGACCTGCCGACGCTGGCCGACCGTTTCTGCCAGAGCATGCTGCATGTCGGACTCGATGTGATCCGGCACAAGGGCAGCAGCGATCAGGTGGCAAGCCTGCTCTGTCGCATTCACCTGCACGGACTCGCCAGCCATGACCTCACCGATGTCCAGCTGGATCGGTCGGCCGCGTTCGCCGCCGCCGATGAGGTGGTGAAGAGCTGGTCGGAGAACACCGAGCCGGACACGAGCAACAAGGCCGCCCACGTCCGGGCCGTCGCCCGAGGCGAATTCGGCCGGCGTGGCTATGAGATGACCACGATCCGCGATATCGCCTCGGCGGCAGGCATGGGCACCGGCACCGTGTACCGGATCATCGGCTCCAAGGACGAACTGCTGATGTCGATCATGATGGCCTTCGGCCGAAAGGTCGGCGGGGGCTGGAGCGAGGTCCTACGGACCGAGTCCACGCCGCTGGAGAAGTTGGACGCGTTGAGTTGGCTCAATATCAATGCCCTGGAACAGTTTCCGGACGAGTTCCGCATCCAGCTGGCGTGGATGCGGCAGACCCCGCCCGATGTCGCCGACCCTGGCTGGTCGTTCTCGACGCGGGTGCGGCAGATGAAGACGATGCTCTCCGAGGGCATCCGGTCCGGGGAGATCCGGATGGACAGCCCCAACGCCGAGATGCTGGCCCGCGGTGTCATCGGTGTGCAGTGGATTCCGGAGAACATTCTGGGTGAGCTCGGCACTGATCGAGCACTCACCCACTCCCGCGATACCGTCATTCGGGGTGTCGCGGTGCGCTCGGAGTAGAGCGCCCGCGCCCCGGGGAGATCAGGACGGGGTTCATCACTTGCCGATACCGCCCGAGCGAGTAGGTTCTGCAGGCATGACCACAGGTGGATTCGATCCTCAGCCCGGCATGTACCCGACGCCCAGTGGGCAACCGGGCGGACTTCTCCCCCGCTGGTTGGCCCGCATCATCGACGGCATCGTCATCGCGATCGTCGCGTTCTTCCTGGCGTTCGTCACCGACTCGTTGTCCAACGTGTGGGTCACCGGCCTGTTCACCGGTGTGCTGACCTTCGTCTACTACATCGCGTTCGAGACCACCCAGGGCTGGACACCGGGAAAGAAGCTGCTGGGCATGAGCGTCCATGGCCCGGCCGGTGCCGCGAAGCCGACACTGCAGCAGTCGGCGATCCGGAATGCGTTCACGCTGCTGCCGATCATCCCCTTCGTCGGCGGGTTGCTGGGTGTCATCGCGATCCTCGTCATCGCGGTCACCATCAACAGCAGTGCCACCAAACAGGGCAAGCACGACGAACTGGCCGGCGGCACCCAGGTCGTCAAGCGCTGATCTCACCGAGGCCGCTGAGGGCACACGGTGATTGTTTGATTGACTGGCGGGGTGAGCAGACCAACGACCATCGCGCGGCGCCTGTTCGATCGGCTGGAGCCTGTCCACGCCGTCACCTACTTCGCCCCGGAGTCACGAGCAGCCCTTGACGGGCTCGGTTTCCGCGGATTCTGGATGGGCTATTTCGCAGCCCGGTCGGCGCCGCTGGGGCCGGTGGCACCCGAGGTGGTCACGGCGGTGTTCGGCAATTTCGCGCCGCAGCGGGTGGCCAAGGCGCTGCCCGCCGCCTGGGAGATCGCCGCACCGGCGACGGTGCTGCAGGCCCGCGAGGATGCTGCAGTGGCCGCGCTGCGCCGCTACGGATGCACCGATCCCGATGCGGTCGCCACGGCAGCGGAGCTGCTGTCCACCGCGGCGCGCAACGCGGCGTCGGAGGGGCGGCCACTGTTCGCGGCAAACCTGGCGTTGCCGTGGCCGCAGGAGCCGTTGGCCCAACTGTGGCACGCCACAACGCTGTTGCGAGAGCAGCGCGGTGACGGCCACATCGCTGCGCTCAATGTGTTCGGGATCAGCGGGCGCCAGTCGAACGTGCTGCATGCCGCCGCGGACCGGGTGCCCCGGGAGATGATCATGCGCAGCCGCGACTACGACGAGCAGCAGTGGCAACACCATGTCGCAGAACTGGCCGACCGCGGCCTGCTCGACGGTGCCGGCACGCTCACCCCGGCCGGCGCTGCACTGAAGGCCCAGATCGAGGACACCACCGACCGGCTGGCGCTGTCGGCGTTCGACGTGCTCGACGATGCGGACCTGGCCACCCTGTTCGAGGTGCTCACGCCGCTGACCCGGCTGGTGGTCGCGGCAGGCGATGTTCCGGCGGCGACCCCGATGGGGCTGGACCGCGGCGATCTCGGCAACGACCGCCTCTGACAACGACCGCCGGCGAACTCAGCGCGGCGCGTACATGATCAGGCCCACCCCGAGCAGGCATACCAGCGCGCCCGAGATATCCCAGCGGTCCGGCCGGAACCCGTCGGCGACCATGCCCCAGATCAGCGACCCGGCGACGAAGACCCCGCCGTAGGCGGCCAGCACCCGGCCGAAGTTCGCATCGGGCTGGAAGGCGGCCACGAAACCGTAGGCGCCGAGCGCGATCACACCGGCGCCGACGAACAGCCAGCCGCGGTGCTCGCGCACCCCCTGCCACACCAGCCAGGCGCCGCCGATCTCCAGCACCGCGGCGAGCACGAACAGCACCATCGATTTGAGCACCATCACCCGTGCCAGTCTGGCACGCAGCGGGTCAGAGGTTGCGGTTCCACTCCAGCCAGCCGACGCCCGTGCGGCCGTCCGCGGTGGTGACCGTCGCCCAGGCACGCGGGAACTGGCTGACCCGCCCGTCGACGGCGGTGAGCAGCACCGGGGCGTGGCCCTTGATGTCGACGGTCACCTCGGTATTCCCCGGTTGCAGGGTCAGCGTGGTCGTCACCGGCAGATCGTCAGGGCCCAAAGTGTGCTGGGCGGAGACAGTTTCGAGCTCGGCGAGCGGTTCGCCCTCGCGCTGGGTGTAGCCGATGCCGATCGGCGCCATGCCGGGTATGCGGATGTCCACCCCGTGCAGGTGGGTGCCGTCCTTGAGGTGCAGCGCGCTCCACACCCACTCCATGCTCCACCAGTCCCGCACACCCCAGGAATGGTCCCGCTGCCCGGGCACGCCGTTCAGCGCGTACTGCCGGCCGTCGACGGTCGCGGTACCCGATACCGTGCAGGCGATCTCGTAGCGCGGGGTGATCCGGTACAGGTAGGGCGTGCTGACCGAGAGGAACTCCAGATCCAGGCCGACCTCGACGGGCCGCCCCGATTCTCCGCGCAACAACCCGGCCGGATCGTCGTACGCCTCACCGCGGGCCCGCAGCGTCACCCGGTAGCGCTGCAACGGCACCGTTGCCGACAACTCGAGGTCGATCGCGTCGGTCCGCACCCGGGCCGGGTTTGCGGGCAGCGCGGCCTGCAGGTCATTGACCGCTATCGTCGGCATGCCCGGCCCACACAGCAGGGCGTTGATCCACGCGCGGTCCTGGTTCGGGATCAGGCCCAGGCGCACCCAGCCGCCGAGACCCTGTGTGGCATCGACGAAATCGAAGTACCAGCTCTCGTTCCACAACTCCTCATCGGTGGGCACATGCGGGCCCTCATCGACGGCACGGGGTTTCAGCGGTTCGGGTGCCACGGCGGCGGGCAACACCGCCAGCGCGTCGGTGTCGAGCACATGAGCGCAATGGCGCGCCAGCATCGTCATGAACATCTCATCGCCGCGCTCGGTCTGCGCGACGAGCATGGAGGACACGATCGCCATCATCACGCCGAAGAAGCTCTGCCGCCGCACGCCGTCCCTGACGTCGTCGAGGGACAGCGACGACGTTTCGCCGAGCGCCGCGTGGTAGGCGCCCAGCAGCGCGTCGTAGTGGGCGCGGCGCACCTCGTCGGGCAACGCGCACCCGATGAAATACGCGACGTCGGTGAACGCAGGCCCGCGGGTGACGGTCTGCCAGTCCACCACGGTCAGGGGACGTTCCGCGCCATCCGTGCCGAACAGCATGTTGTCCAATCGGTAGTCGCCGTGGACGAGCCCCTGCAGCGCGGCGGCCTCCTGGGCCAGATACGCGTCGAAGGAATCCACCAGGCGTTCGCACACGATTCGGTGCTCCGGCGCGATCCGATCACCGAACCGGTCGGCGAACCCGGCCCACAGGCCTGCCAGCAGGGCCTGGCTGACCGGGGCCTCGCGGTTGAGCCAGGCCGCCTCCGCGAGCCCCGCGTCGCCGAGCAAGGGGCCGTGCACCCGTCCGAGCTGAGTCAGTGCCAGAATCGCCTGTTCACTTGTGGCGCCCCGGATCTCGTCACCCACCTCCGCGGGCGCCGCATCGCCCAGTAGCAGGTCGAAGGCGCCGGTCCCGGCGTCATACGCGTGATGAAAGCACGGTGCGAACGGCGCTGTCGCTTCCCCGTCGCTTCCCTCGCCCCCGTCCAGCGCTCCGGCGATCTCGGCGTAGAACCGCACCTCGCGCTCGTAGAGACCCAGCGCGAGACCGGTCTGGCGGCTGTTGGGGTCGGCGGCGGCGACCTTGAGCACCACGGTCGCCGGGCCGGTGTCACCGTCGGCGTAGCGCAGGGCGACCCGATAGCACTCGCTCATCTGCCCGGTGCCGATGCGTTCGAATTCATGCCCGGTCACCGTGCCGGCGCCCAGCACCGCGGTGAGCCATTCGTCGGTCAGATCGGTGGGACGCTCGATGAGTTGACTCTGCACGGATGTGAACCTAGCAGTGGCCCCGATCACACATGACAGGTGTCAACTCTTATGGCATTCCCCGGGACTTGCCGCCACATCCAGTGCCGGGTTTCGGTCGAAGAAACCGAACGGCTTCAGCCAGAACGACACCACATCAACCGGCATCACCGGCCAGTCCTCGGGCCGGGTGATGTGGTGGATGCCGAAGACATACCAGAGCACCACGTCGGTGTTGTCGATCGAACGGTTGGCCTTGGTCCATTCGCCGAGGCCGGTGTCAGCTACCGACTGATTGACGAATTCCCCGGCCGGCCAGCGCTCGCCGGGATGATTCGGTGTGACCCACAGCGCGTGCCCGATGACGTTGGCTCGCCGCAACACCGGGGATTGTGCGTCGAACATCGCGGGCAGCGCCCCGGTGGGCACCAGCTTGTAGGACGGGTGGGTGCCCAGGCCGTTGACGACGTTGGTGTTGACCACCTTCCACCCGCGCTGGGTGGCGAAGTCGACATCCTGCTTTCCCTCGTCCTCGGTGCGCAGCGCGACATTGCGGGTCACCAGCGACAGCCCGTACGGATTGTCCGGTCCGGTCGGCTCGGCGTAGGACTCCGACATGTAGACGGTGTTGTCGGGGCCGTCGACGTCGAGGTCGAGCCGTGCCACCAGGAAGTGCTGGTGGAAGGGGGCGTATGTGCGTTCATCGACAAGGGTGCCGTTGGGGTTCGGCTGCCCGGCCGCCAGCGGTGTGGTGACCATGATGCCGGTGGCGCGCACCTCGCACTCGATGTTGCCGTCCTGGTAGAGACGCCAGTAGACCAGGTACTCGTAGTTGGCGACCGTGACATGGAACGACAGTGTGAGCCTGCGGATCCGGCGCACCTCGGCGCCGGTGTCATGGTCGACGTGCTTCCAGAGGACGGCGGCGTCCTCCTCGTGGATGCAGATCGCGTTGGTGATGGTGTACGGCTCGCCCTTGCTGTTGTGCAGCACGGCATCGAGATAGCGGATCTCGCCGAGGCAGTCACAACCGAGTTCCAGGGACTGCGTCATGAAACCCAGTCCCCACTCCCCGATGTCGAACGCGGTGCGGCGGTAGTGGTCGACCGAGGAGTCGCGGTAGGGCACCACCATCTCCGCGAACGACATCCGGTGCGCGACCGAGCGGTCCCGGTCACCGTCCTGGTACCGCACGGTGTGCAGCGTCATGCCCTCGCGGTAGTTGAAACCCACCCGCAGCGACCAGTTCTGCCAGCGCAGCAGATTGCCGTCCAGGGTGAACGACGGACCCTCGGGCTGGGTGATGTGCAGCGGTTTGAGCGGTTCCCGGCGCGAGGCCGAGCGGATGTGCTCCGGGATGTGCCGCGGCGTGTATTCGCCCATCACGGCCGGGGTTTCGACATTGACGGTGTCCTCGACGCGCAGCAACTCCATGGTGTTGAGGTCGATCACGCAGTGCAGCCCGCTGACCAGATGCGCGTACGGATTCATCCCCGGCCCGTCCTTGAGCCAGGTGTCCGACCAACCCAGCCGCCGGCCGCGGAACTCGTCGGGGATGACGGCGTCCCCGTAGGTCCAGGTATCGACGAACACCAGGTCGATGTCGGTGATACCGCGACCGGCCAGGGCGGCGAGGAAATCGGGGTGGCGGCGCAGCATCTGGTCACACTCGAGGAACTCGTCGACGGTGAAGTTCGGTTGCGCGCCGGGCACGTGCTCGAACGACTCGACCCGGCCGTCGGTCAGCGACACCACACTCTTGTAGGTCGCATTGGCGGACCGCTCGAAGCACACGACAACGGCCTTGCGCGCCGGCACCGGCCCGCCGTTCTCGAAGGCCGCGAGTTCGGCCTTGCCCGGCTCCGCCATCTCGATGGACGCGTAGCGCCAGCCCGCCCCGACGCCGTGTTCGCGGCCCAGGATCTCAGCGACAGCAGTGAATTCGTCGGGGCCCAGCGGGTCCAGCGGGTGCGTCATCGGACCAAACAACCACACCCGGCGCGGCGGCGCAGCCAGTTGCTCCTAACCGCTATCGGGCGGCCAGCGTGAAACCCTCCCAGGCGCGGCGACGGTCCGCGTTCGGGTCGTATTCAAGCCGGGTCCGGCGGTCGAACACCAGCACGGCGCGCATGCTCTCGTCATACCGGGGCCAACTCTCGCCGGGGCTGCCGGTGCGGCTGAATTCACGCCATCTGGCTTGTATTTCCCGGCTGACCCGCTTCGCCGAGGCGCGGTCCCCGCCGGCGGTGAGCAGCGCGCCGAGTCGGGTCCGGTAGATGCCGAACACCGCGAGCAGTTCGGTGGCGTGGGTGGCGCCCATACCGGACCAGTTCAGGATGCGCGGGGCGTAGTCGTAGCGATAGAAGTACGTCGGGGCGTGCGTTTTGTGTGCCTCGGCGATGTCCCAGGCCGCCGTGCCGAACGCGAAGTCACCACCCAGTCGGATGCAGGCTTGTTTGCTCGGATAGCCCGGGTAGGCCGACACGATGCGGTCCCGGGTGCCGGTGTCGGAGTCTGCCAGCAGCATCTCGATGGTCTGCTCGGTCATCGGCAGCAGCTGCATGAACCTGGTGAACAACTTGCCCTCGTCGGCGTTGGTGCCCACGATGAGCGGCACCCGGTGCGCGGTGCCGGTCCGCATGGCGTGCAACGGATCCTCGGGCAGCAGTTCGGTGCCGCTGGTGGGGCCGGCAGGGAAGGCGCCCGGCATGTCGCGTCCGCCGCGTGCGATGAGCTTGTCCAGGGCGGTGACCAGCTCGGCGGGGCGTGCCGACATCACGGCCGCCGCGCCGTCGGACACCGACGCCCCCAGCAGGCCGGCGAACTGCTCGGCGAACACCGGGGCGGCCTCGGCGGTGCGGACCATGCCGCTGGCGGGACTCTCCGAGATCGCTTGTGCAAAGAGCCCTTTGGCGTCGGGGACGGCCATCAGGGTGGCAACCGCATGTGCGCCGGCGCTCTCACCGAAGATCGTCACGTTCTCGGGGTCGCCGCCGAACACCGCGATGTTCTCCCGCACCCAGCGCAGCGCCAGTACCAGGTCGGCCAGGTACAGGTTGCCGTCGATCGGATGCTCGGGCGTGGAAAGCGCGGAGAGATCCAGACAGCCCAGCGCGCCCAGCCGGTAGTTCACCGAGACGTAGACGCATCCGCGCCGGGCCAGCGCGACCCCGTCATAGATCGGTGTCGCCGAACTACCCATGATGTAACCGCCGCCGTGGATGAAGAACATCACCGGGAGCGGGCCCTCGGTGTCGGGCTCCTCGGGTGCCACCACGTTGAGCGTCAGGCAGTCCTCGCTCATCGGCTGGTATCTGCCCACGCCGAGCAGGGTGTACATCTTCTGTTGCGGGGCGCAGTAGGTGAACCCGTGGCAGTAGCGCACCCCTGGCCACGGTTCGGCCGCAACGGGTGCGCGGTAGCGCAGCGCGCCCACCGGCGGCTTGGCATACGGGATCGACCGCCAGCGGTGCACGCCGTTGCGGGTGAACCCCTCGATGGTTCCGGTGTTGATACGAACCCGGACGGTGTGTTCGTGCATGTGGCCGACGTTAGCGAAGATCCGGCGGTTCGCCGCGTCGGGGCGCGCCCGCTACCCTGGCCGAATGCGGTTGGTGCTGTTACTGATGACGTCTGCCCTGGTGGCAGGCTGTTCGCAGACCCTGGATTCGGAGAGTTCCACCGCCCGCACCCCGCTGTCGGTGCCGTCATCGAGCGCCCCGAGCAGCGCTTCGGCCGCCCCCGGCAGTACATCGCGGGCCGCGCAACCGTCCGGAACCATCGCACCCGACGCCGAGATCGGTGAGGTCATCTCCCGGATCGAGGACAGTGAGCCGGCCGTGCCGGGCGACTTCGGGTCCGTCACCCGCGACGGGGTGACCACCACACTCGACGGCGGTATCGCCTTCACCACCGACACCGTGAGCTGCATCAGCACACCGAAGTACCGGGACGGGCTGCTGGCCTGCCTGGTGGACCTCACCGATCCGCCGCCGCGGCCCCCCGATGTGTTCACCGTCTGGAAGGGCAACTGGGTCGACTTCGACGGCTCCAGCGTGGAGATCGGATCCCAACACGGAGATCCGGGCCCCTTCGTCGACGGCGATGGTGCCGCCCTTCCCGACGGGTCGTCGGTCGCATTCGGCGACTTCCGCTGCCGTGCCGAGACCGACGCGGTGCTGTGCGTCAACTACGCCCAACGCGCCGCGGTGCGACTGAGTGCCGGTGGCGTCGACGGATTCGGGTGCCTTTCCGCATCGGAGGCACCGCCCGGCATCGGTGTCCGGCTGTCCTGTTAGAGCCGGAAGTCGCCGTCGACGACCTGCAACGTGACCACCTGGCCGTCGATGTCGGCGGTGCCCGTCCCTTCCTGGAGCGACAGGATGGGCGAGGCGGGCGTCAGCGTGCGGGCATTGCGGACCTGGTCGCGGAAATCTTCGTCGCTCAACAGGTCCGAATCCATGGCGGATTTCGCTCCGGGTTCATGCTGCACCCCGGTGGCCGAGTCGCCCGGGCGCACCACCCAGGTTGCCCGCACCCCGCCGGCCTCGCCGGTGTACATCCCCGCCGGCGCTGGCACCGAGGCTGCGGTGAACCGGTAGGCCACGCCGTCCATGGTCAGATCGCCGACCACATCGGCACCATCGACCGATGCCCTGAGGGTGTCGCGGAACTTGCCGGTGATATCGATGCGACCGTCGGACTGATCCCCGAAGAACCAGGCCTCGTCGTCGACACCGTTGCAGGCATAGGCCGCGACCTGGTCACCGTCGACGGCAATGCCGATCGTCATGGTCCGGCCGTCGGCCGCCGGCATGTCGGCGATGTACTTGGCCGATGGCGGAAACGACGTCTCGGTTGCCGACGGTGACGGGGTGGTCGCGGTCTCGGTGCCGCCCGAGCAGGCGGTCAGTGCCAACGTGGCGGTGGCTCCGACGAGCAGGGTGCGGGTCAACTTTCTCATCTGTTCAGCGTGCTGTGCCGCGGGCCCTGCGCGCATGAATTTTGTATGGAGATTCGGTGGAGAACGCGATCAGACCAGAAACGCGGCGAGTTCGGTGCGGAACACCTGCCAGGCGGGTTCACTCTCGGTCAGCAGATGGTTGTTGCTGTGCAGCGCCACCAGTCGGGAGTCGGGGATCAGTGTGGCCAATTCCTCGCCGTAGCGCATCGGGACGCGGCGGTCATCGGCGGAATGCATGATCAGGGTCGGACAGGAAACCTGCTGGGCGTCCTCGCGCACATCGATGCGGCCGAACTCGTCGAGGAATCGCACCGCATTCTCCGGGGAGGTGGTGCGGCGTTGCAGATGGTCGAACGCCTCCCAGTCCGCGCGGGTGCCGTCGGGCTGAAACTGTGCGGCGAACACCTGCCGGAACGCGGGATCGTCGCGCCCCCAGCCGACCCTGGCCAGGTCCAGATCCAGTGCTGCGGCCCGCTTCTCGTCCTCGCCCACCGCACGCACGGCCCGCCCGCGGGCGTAGGCGCCGCACAGCACCAGATGGGACACCCGTTCGGGATGGCGGGCCGCGTAGGCCACCGCGACCGCGCCGCCCTGGGACACCCCTAGCAGCGGAAAGCGTTCCAGGCCAAGCGCTTCGACCACAGACTCCAGATCGGTGACCCAGTCGTCGAAGGTGAAGTCCCCGGTATCCCAGTCCGAGAGTCCGCAGCCACGTTCGTCATAGCGGATGAAGGTGTGCGCGTGCGCGAGATCACGTACCCAGTGCCGCCACACCGGGCTCTCGATGTCATAGCCGAGGTGGGTCATCCAGTTGGCCGCCCGCACCAGCGGCGGGCCGTCCCCGGCCACCGCGTAGGCCAGTCGCACGCCATCGGCGGCGCGGCAGAAGGCGATGTGCTGGCGCGGTGCCGGGGCCTGTTCGGGCGGGGTGGCCACGTCCTCGGTCAGGGTGCCGACGAACTGGTAGCCCCGGCCCCGGACGGTGCGGATGAAGCGCTGGGATTCGCCGTCGTCACCGAGTGCCCGGCGGGCGGCCTTGATCCGGCTGGTCAGGGCGGCCTCGCCGACGAATCGGCCACCCCAGACCGAGTCGAACAGCTCCTCCTTGGTGACAAAACGGTCGTGGTGGGACACCAGCTGGGTCAGTACATCAAAGACCTGGGGCTCGACGTGCACCGACTGGCCGTCGCGGCGCAGCTCGTAGCGCTGGGTGTCCAGCACGAACTCTGCGAAACGCCAGACGCCGGCCGGCCGATCAGGGGTGGGGATGGTCACGACCGCACACTCTCCGGTTTCATCAACGCCAGCCGTCGGCGGCCTTCGCCGCCTGTAGCAGCACCTCACACAGCTCACGCAGCTCGGTACCGACGACTCCTTCGTCGGCGGCGGTCACGACATCCTCGGCCGCACACCGGACCTGGTAGATGCGATCGGAGAGGTCGGCGGCCTCATCGGCAGTGAGCACCACCGCATCGGGCGCCACCGAGGTGCCCTTGACCTGCGCGCGTTGTTCGTAGGCGCGCTGCCGGCAGGACTGCCTGCAGTACTGGCGCCGTCGGCCCATGCCTGCATCGGGAACTTCGCGGCCGCACCAACGACACGGCTGGGGCCGATTGCGCCTTCGCGCAGCGGATGTACCAGGCGTTGCGGATGTCACGCGCCGACTGTAGACCGCCGCACCCGAGGTGCCCAGCTTCTGCCGTATCCTGGTGGATTGAGTCGGGAACTTCACGCGGGTCCGCCGCGTTGATGCTCCGGACGAAATCGCGCGTGATTGAGGAGAGTGGACGATGGCTGATCGTGTTCTGAGGGGCAGCCGGCTCGGCGCCGTGAGCTACGAGACCGACCGCAACCACGACCTGGCGCCACGCCAGGTGGCGCGCTACCGCACCGACAACGGTGAAGAGTTCGAGGTTCCGTTCGCCGACGACGCCGAAATCCCCGGTACCTGGCCCTGCCGCAACGGCATGGAGGGCACGCTGATCGACGGCGATGTTCCCGAGCCCAAGAAGGTCAAGCCGCCGCGGACGCACTGGGACATGCTGTTGGAGCGGCGTTCGGTGGAGGAGCTCGAAGAGCTGCTCAAGGAGCGCCTCGACATCATCAAGACCCGTCGCCGCGGCTGACGCCGCCCGACGCGAACCACACGAGCGTGCGTGATCGCGCGCCGGCACCCGTGCCGGCCGCGGACACGCACGCTCGCGGTCGTTAGAGGGAAGCCGGCCTGCTGCTGACGCCGCGGGCGCGATCCAGCCGTCCGCGCATCCCCCACTCGGCGACCTTGAACATCGCCTCGCGGATGTTCGACCCGCTCATCTTGGAGACGCCCAGTTCCCGTTCGGAGAACGTGATGGGCACCTCGACGACGGTGAAACCGGCGTTGATGGCCCGCCAGGTCAGATCGATCTGGAAGCAGTAACCCTTGGAATCCACGGCAGACAGGTCGATCTTCTCCAGCACCTCGCGCCGGTAGGCGCGGTAGCCGGCCGTGATGTCGTTGATGCCGACGCCCAGCAGCACCCGGGAATAGGTGTTCGCCGTCCGCGACAGCGCCAGCCGGCGCCACGGCCAGTTCCGCACCGTGCCGCCGGGCACGTAGCGCGACCCGATCGCCAGATCGGCGCCACCGTCGACGGCCGACAGCAGCCGGCCCAGTTCCTCCGGGGCGTGACTGCCATCGGCATCCATCTCGACCAGGACGGTGTACTCGCGGCTCAGACCCAGGCGAAACCGGCCAGATAGGCCGCTCCGAGCCCGTCCTTACTGACCCGGTGCATGACATGGATGCGGTCCGGGTCGGCGAGCGAGAGCTCATCGGCCAGCCCGCCGGTGCCGTCCGGGCTGCCGTCGTCGACGACAAGGATGTGGACGTCCGGCTGAGCGGCGTGGACCCGCCCGACGATCAACGGGAGATTCTCCCGCTCGTTGTAGGTCGGGATGATCACCAGCGTGCGCCGGCTGGGCGCCACCAGATCGCTCATGCTGTTCTCTCGTCCTCACTGCCCGCATCGGGCGAATCCTGTCCGGTGGGCCGGTGCTGCGGGCCGACCGGGGTGCGCAGCGCGGCCTCTCGCCGTCTGCGCACGAACTTCCCATTGTGCAGCATGGCGGCGATCACAGCCGCAACGCCGACTCCGACCAGCGCCCATTGCACGGCGGGGCCCCAGTCGGTGGCGAAGGTGATGTTCGATTTCAGCCGCACCGCCATGTCCAGGTAGGCCGGTTCGAAAAACTCCGTGGTGGCCAGCGCATGGCCGTCGGGGGCGACTACGGCGCTGATCCCGGTGGTCCCCGACACCACCACGTACCGGTCGTGCTCGACGGCCCGCAGCCGGGCGAACGCCAACTGCTGGGCGCTCATGGCCGCGTCGAAGGTGGCGTTGTTGGCGGGTACCGCGAGCAGCTGGGCCCCGTTGAGCACGGAATCGCGGACGGCCCGGTCGAAGATCACCTCCCAACAGGTGGCCACCCCGATCGGGATGCCGGCAGCCTGCACGACGCCGGTGCCGTCGCCGGGCAGGAAATAGCCGGCGCGGTCGGCGTAGGACGAGAACCTGCGGAAGAAGTCCCGCCAGGGCAGGTACTCACCGAACGGCTGGATGATCCGTTTGTCGTGGCGGTCCTGCGGGCCGGTTTCGGGATCCCACACCAGCACCGTGTTCGTCGCCACCGGGGAGTCGCGGGTGTAGCCGGGGGCGGCCAGCACCGTGCCCACCAGGATCGGGGCCCGGATGGCGCGTGCGGCCGCCGAGATCTGCGCGGCGGCGTCGGTATTGCGCAACGGGTCGATATCGGAGGAGTTCTCCGGCCAGATCACCACCATCGGCTGCGGCGCGCGACCGGCCCGCACGTCCTCGGCCAGTTTCAGGGTCTGGGCGACGTGGTTGTCGAGCACCGCGCGGCGCTGCGCGTTGAAGTCCAGCCCCAGCCGTGGCACGTTGCCCTGCACCGCGGCCACCGTCACCGACGGGTGTTCGCCTGCCCCCGCGCCGGCCTGCCGTATCCCCGGCCACACCAGTGCGGTGGCCAGCAGCACCACGCAGATGATCACGCCCGGCAGCACCGCCTCCGGCCGGGCCGCATCCGAGCCCTCGGCGCTCGGGTGGCTGCGCCGCCACCACATCACGATCTCCAGGCTCAGCGCGGTCAGGCTGAACCCGACCAGCGCCACCGCGACGGATACCAGCGGGGCGCCCCCGAGCTGTGCGAGCGGCAGCAGCGGCCCCTCGGCTTGCCCGAAGGCGACGACACCCCACGGGAAGCCGCCGAACGGCACACTCGATTTCAGCCACTCCTGCACCGCCCATTCCGCGGCGAACCAGATCGGCCAGCCCGGCAACCCGCGGACGGTGACGGCGAGCAGACCGAACAGGGCCGGGAACAGCGCCTGCAGCAGCGACAGCGCCAGCCAGGGCCCGGTCCCGACGAACAGTCCCACCCACGGGATCAACGGCAGGTAGAAGGCCAGCCCGAAGAGCAGACCGTAGCCGAATCCACCGGCCCGGGTGGTCTGCCTACGGGTGAGCACCCAGCCGAGCAGGGCCAGCGACGGGAAGGCCGCCCACCACCAGCCGACCGGGGGGAAGCTGAGATACAGCAGGACGCCGGCGACCACCGAGGCGGCCAGCCGGATCAGCCGCCCGCTCAGTGCACGCCAAGTGGCACCGGCGATCCGGGCGCCGCGGCCGGGAGCAGCGGTGTCCGCGGTACCGGCAGGGGCGTCGTCGACGGTATCGGCGTCAGCCATGAAGCACCTTGCCACGGTGGACGGTTCGCAGGCAGCGCGGGAAATCGGCCTCAGCGTCCAACTGCGGCAACGCGGGCACTCGCGAGCGCGGATCGGTGGACCAGCGGGCCGCGGTGTCGGACGCGGGGGTGCTGACCTCAGATCACCGGCCTCCCAGATCGCGTAGGAGGCGGGTGCGCCGGGCACCAGGGTGCCGGTGACGCCGTCACGCACGCCGCCGGCGCGCCAGGCGCCGCGGGTCGCCGCGGAGAACGCCGCCCGGGCCGACACGCCGCTGCCCGGGGTGCGGTGCCGGATCGCTGCCCGCACGGTCGCCCACGGGTTCAGCCCGGTGACCGGACTGTCGGAGCCGAAGGCGAGGGGCACGCCTTGGGATGCTAACAGCGCAAACGGATTGAGCGTTGCCGCTCGGGAAACCCCGAGACGCTGGGCATACATCCCGTCCGACCCGCCCCAGTAGGCGTCGAAGTTGGGCTGCACGCTGCCGATCACGCCCCACCGGCCCAGGCTGGTGGCCTGTTCGGCGGTCACCATCTCCAGATGCTCCAGGCGATGCCCGCAGCGCGCGACCGCGGGGCCGCCGAAGTGCTCGACGACGCGCCGCAACGCATCGGTGACGGCGGTGACGGCGGCATCCCCGATGACGTGGAATCCCGCGGTGATCCCGGCCTCGGTGCAGGCGTGCAGATGCGCGGCGATCGCGTCGGTGTCCAGGTAGGTGTTGCCGCAGGTGTGGACGGCATCGAAGTAGGGCTCGTGCAGCCAGGCGGTGCGGGAGCCCAGCGCACCGTCGACGAACAGGTCCCCCGCCAGGCCCGCGGCGCCGGTCGCGGCGATCAGGTCGCGGGCCTGCGCCGCGCTCTGGACGGCCTCGCCCCAGTAGCCGGTGACCTGCACGCCGTGCTCCAGTGCGAGCAGTGCATGCCAGTCGTCCAGGCCACCGATATCGGGCCCGCCGCATTCGTGCACCGCGGCGATGCCGTGGCCCGCCGCCGCGTCGAGCGCGGCGAGTTGGGCTTCGCGTCGCTGATCCGGCGTCAGCAACTCGCGCGCGGCCGCGCGGGCCCGATGGTGCGCCTCGGCGGTCAGCGGTCGCTGTGGATCGAACCCGTCGGCGTCGGCGATACCGCCCGCGGCCGCCCGCAGCGCGCTCGACGCGGCGGCGGAGTGCACGTCGATCCGGCTCAGGTAGGCCGCTCTGGCGCCGAGCACCCCGTCCAGGTCCGCGGTGCTCGGCGGAGTCCGGTCCGGCCACGCCGACTCGTCCCAGCCCGACCCCCACACGATGCCGGTGGGATGGCGTCGGGCATGCTCGGCGACCAGCGCCAGGCAGTGCTCGCGGGAGGTCGCATCGCGCAGATCCAGACCGGTGAGGCTGAGCCCGGTGGCGGTCAGATGCACGTGACTGTCCACGAAAGCCGGGGCCACGAACCCGCCGGCCAGATCGATGGTGTCGGCACCGGGGAACTCCGCGCGGGCGGTGTCGTCGGCACCCAGCCACACCACCGCACCGTCGGGGCCGTCACTGAAAGCGATGGCCGTGGCGTCGGGGGCGGCCGGGCTGTGTACCCGTCCGTTGATCAGCAGAGTCGTCACGAAGGTGACAGGTTAATCGGGGGTGATGGTGCGGTGCCCCACTGAGGTCGGTTCGGTGGTGTTCTTGCCCGTCTCGACATCGATGACGTCGATCACCTCGCCGTCGACGTAGTCGGTCTGGCGGGGCTGCCGGTACCCGGGCTGACCGGCCGGATAGGTCACCACCAGCGGGGTGGCCTTCGCGAGGCTCCTGCCGATCGCGGCCATCGCCACGGGGCGGGCGATGCGCCGGGTGGGCGGCATCAACAGCAATGCGCCCAGCACCGAACTGGCCACGCCCGGGATGAAGACCAGGACGGCACCGAGTGCCACCAGGGCGCTGTCGGAGGCCAGCTCGTCGGAGGACGTACGCGAGTTCAGCGCCGACTGCAGGCGCCCGAGGTGCCGGGTGAGCTGTCGACCCGCCAGCGCCAGACCGACCAGGAAGGTTCCCAAAACTGCCAACACGGTCCAGCCGAACCCGATGGTCGACACCAGGGCGACCAGCACCGCCAGCTCGACGAGCAGGTACACCAGGAACAACCGCTTAACCATGTGAGGACAACGCGCGGGGCGCCGATTGGGTTCCTATGTGCCCGCGACCGGCTCGATCTCGATCGCGGCATGCACCTTGTCCACCCCGCCGCGGATCAGGGCCTGCGGGATCCACCACCAGGCGTGCCACCAGTAGCGCCGGGTCACCATGTCGAACACTCGCCGGGTCTCGGACTTCGGCAGGTTGCGGGCGACGGCCTCGACGGGCTCGCCCTTGACCTTGCCCAGCACGCCGCACTTCTGGATGGTGACCCGCGGCGTGTTGTTGATCCGCTTGGTCTTCCAGGAACCGTCATCGGTACTGATCAGCAACTTGCCCTCGTGCGGCACGCCCCACACCGGGGTCGGCTTGGGCCGCCCGTCCTTGGTGAAGGTGGTCAGCAGCAGGTACTTCTCGCGATAGACATCATCGAAGGTCGGTGACATGGCAACAGTTCACCACGTCGAAAGACGATCTGCTCAGAAGACAACGGCCTCATTGTCGTGCCGCACGACGCGATCCTGGCAGTGCCACAACACCGCCCGGGACAGCACCGCGCGCTCGACATCGGCGCCCAGGCGCACCAGGTCCTCGACGGTGTGAGTGTGGTCGATGCGCACCACGTCCTGCTCGATGATCGGGCCCTCGTCGAGGTCCTCGGTGACGTAGTGCGCCGTGGCCCCGACCAGTTTGACGCCACGCTCCCTGGCCCGCCGATAGGTGTTGGCACCTATGAAGGCGGGCAGGAACGAATGGTGGATGTTGATCAGCGGGGCACCGACCGCGGCCAGGAAGTCGGGGGTGACGATCTGCATGTACCTGGCCAGTACCACCAGGTCGACGTTGCCGCGCAGCAGTTCGAGCTGGCGCGCCTCGGCCTCGGCCCGGATCTCCCTGGTCGCCGGGATGTGCACAAAGGGAACGCCGAACGGGCGCACCTGGTCTGCCAGATCGGGATGGTTGGCGATCACCATGACCACCGACATGTCCAATTCGCCACGGCGGTTGCGCCACAGCAGATCCAGCAGACAGTGATCCGCCCGCGATGCCAGGATAGCGACGCGCTTGGGCTTGGCGGCGTCGGTGAACCGGTAGTCGATCTCAAATTGCGGCGCGACGCGCGCGGCGAACTCCCGTTCCAGTTCGGTGCTCGCGGCCGCCAAGCCGGGCAGGTGAAAGACTGTGCGCTGCAGGAAAACTCCACCTTCTGGCTGAGTCGAGTGCTGGTCCAGGGAGATGATGTTGGCGCCGGCTGCGGTCAGGAACGTCGACACGGCCGCGACGATCCCGGAGCGGTCCGGGCAGCGCAGCAGCAAGCGTCCGATGTCCTGGTAGCGGCCGGCTGTCGCGGATCCTGCGGGATGGCTCATCTATGCGGCCGCGCGCAGCTCCAGCGCAAGGTTGTTCTTCATGCCGCCGCGCAACTTGGAGAACAGGTTGAAGACCTTGCCGATCAGGCCGTAGCGCTTGCCGATCCCGTCGTAGACCCGGGCGACCTCGGACTGGTCCAAGATGGCCGCCACGGCATCCACTTCCTCGCTCTTGGGGTTCCCGCTGCGATCGCAGACGGCGACGGTGACGCGCGGGGTGTTGCGGATGCGCTTGACCTTCCAGGCCTTCGCCTGGGTGATGGCCAGCAGCCGGTCACCGTCGGGGACGGCCCAGATGGCGGTCGGCTTGGGCCGGCCGTCCTTGGTGAACGTAGTGAGCAGAACGTAGTCGGCCTTGGCGACGTCGGCGAAGGTGAGAGCCATGGCGCAATCCTATGTGCACCTCCCCCACGCGGGCAGAACGCGAGTCAGCCTTCCAGTTCTCCCTCGGTCTCCAACATCACCTGCTTGAGGCCTTCGAGGGTGGCGGGGTCCGGTGCGGCCCACATTCCTCGCCCGGCCGCCTCCAACAACCGTTCGGCCATCCCGTGCAGTGCCCAGGGGTTGGACTCGTTCATGAACTTGCGGTTCTCGTCGTCGAGCACGTAGCTCTGGCTGAGCTGCTCGTACATCCAGTCCGCCATCACATGTGCGGTCGCGTCGTAGCCGAACAAGTAGTCGACGGTGGCGGCCATCTCGAAGGCGCCCTTGTAACCGTGCCTGCGCATGGCGTTGATCCAGCGCGGGTTGACCACGCGGGCCCGGAACACCCGGGTGGTCTCCTCGCTGAGGGTGCGGGTGCGCACCGCGTCGGGGCGGGTGTTGTCGCCGATGTAGGCGGCCGGGTCCTTGCCGGTGAGTGCGCGCACGGTGGCGATCATGCCGCCGTGGTACTGGAAATAGTCGTCGGAGTCTGCGATGTCGTGCTCTCGGGTGTCGGTGTTCTTCGCCGCCACTGCGATTCGCCGATACGCCCGGTTCATCTCGTCGGTCGCGGGGGCGCCGTCGAGGCCACGCCCGTAGGCGAAGCCGCCCCACGCGGTGTACACCTCGGCCAGGTCCTGATCGTCGCGCCAGTTGCGGCTGTCGATGAGCTGCAGCAGACCCGCGCCGTAAGTTCCGGGCTTCGACCCGAAAATTCTTGTGGTGCTGCGGCGTTCATCACCGTGCTCGGCAAGGTCGGCCAGTGAGTGGGCCCGCACGTAATTGTCCTGCGGCCCTTCCTCCAGGCCGGCCACCAACGCGACGGCGTCGTCGAGCATGGTGACCACATGCGGAAAAGCGTCCCGGAAGAACCCGGAGATGCGGACCGTCACGTCGATGCGCGGCCGGCCCAGTTCTTCCAGCGATATTGCCTCCAGGTCCACCACCCGGCGCGACGCGTCATCCCAGATCGGCCGCACACCGAGCAGCGCCAGCACTTCGGCGATGTCGTCGCCGGAGGTGCGCATCGCCGAGGTCCCCCACACCGAAAGGCCGACCGACGGCGGCCAGATCCCGTGGTCTGCGCGGTACCGGGCCAGCAGCGAATCGGCCAGGCCGACACCGGTTTCCCAGGCCAGCCGGGACGGCACCGCCTTGGGATCCACGGAGTAGAAGTTGCGCCCGGTCGGCAGCACGTTGACCAGACCGCGTAACGGGGAACCGGACGGCCCCGCCGGGATGTAGTGACCGTCCACGGCCCGCAGCACCGCCTCGATCTCCCCGTCGGTGCCCCGCAGCCTGGGCACCACCTCGGTGGCGGCGAAGCGCAGGATCTGCGCGATCACCGGGTCATCGGTGAGACCGTCGACGGCCCCGGCATCCCAGCCGCTGTCCTGCAGGCCGGCCACCAGCTTGCGGGCGGCCGTCTCCGCGGCGTCGACGGCGGTGCGTTCGTCGGCGCCGTCCTCGGCGAGTCCGAGGGCCTGACGCAGGCCGGGCACGGTGTGCTCACCGCCGAACAACTGGCGGGCGCGCAGGATGGCCAGCACCAGATCCAGTTCGGATTCCCCGACGGGCGCCTGCCCGAGGATGTGCAGGCCGTCGCGAATCTGTACGTCCTTGATCTCGCAGAGCCACCCGTCGACGTGCAGCAGCATGTCGTCGAAGGAATCCTCGTCGGGGCGATCCTCCAGGCCCAAGTCGTGGTCCATCTTCGCCGCGCGCATCAACGTCCAGATCTGCTGACGGATGGCGGGCAGTTTCGACGGGTCGAGCGCCGAGACATTCGAGTGCTCGTCGAGCAGCTGTTCCAGCCGGGCGATGTCACCGTAGGTCTCGGCACGTGCCATCGGCGGGATGAGATGGTCGACGAGTGTCGCGTGCGCGCGGCGTTTGGCCTGGGTGCCCTCGCCCGGATCGTTGACCAGGAACGGGTAGATCAGCGGCAGGTCGCCCAGCGCCGCATCGGTCCCGCAGTCCGCGCTCATGCCCAGCGTCTTGCCCGGCAGCCATTCCAGGTTGCCGTGCTTGCCCAGATGGATGACGGCGTCGGCCTTGAACGCGCGCGAGTCACCGAACTGCCCGTCCAGCCAGCGGTAGGCGGCCAGATAGTGATGGCTCGGCGGTAGATCGGGGTCGTGATAGATGGCGACCGGGTTCTCGCCGAACCCGCGCGGCGGCTGTACCAGGATCACCACGTTGCCGGACCTCATCCCGGCGATGACGATCTCGCCGTCGGGATCGTGGCTGCGGTCGACGAAAAGCTCGCCCGGCGGCGGTCCCCAGTGCCGCACCACCGCGTCGGCCAGTTCGGTGGGCACCGTGGCGAACCAGCGCCGGTAATCGGCGGCCGAGACCCGGATCGGGTTGCGCGCCAGCGTTTCCTCGGTGAGCCAGTCGGGGTCCTGTCCCCCGCGTTCGATCAGCGCGTGAATCAGCGCGTCGCCGTCTTCGGCATCGACACCGGGCACCTCGCCGATATCGATACCGTGCTCGCGCATGGCCCGCAGCAGGGCCACCGCCGAGGCCGGGGTATCCAGGCCGACGGCGTTACCGATGCGCGCGTGTTTGGTCGGGTAGGCCGAGAACACCAGCGCGACCTGCTTGTCGGCGGCCGGGACGTGGCGCAGCCGGGCGTGCCGCACGGCCAGACCGGCCACCCGGGCGCAGCGCTCCGGGTCGGCGTTGTACGTGATCAGCCCCTCGCCATCGATCTCCTTGAACGAGAACGGGACGGTGATGATCCGGCCGTCGAACTCCGGCACCGCCACCTGGGTGGCGACATCCAGCGGGGACATGCCGTCGTTGTTCTGCGACCAGGTGGACCGGGAACTGGTCAGGCACAGCCCCTGCAGGATCGGGACGTCCAGCGCGGCCAGATGCGCGACGTTCCAGCTGTCGTCGGTCCCACCGGCGCCCACGGTCGCCGGGGTGGCGCCACCGGCGGCGAGCACCGTGGTGATCAGCGCATCCGCTGTGCCCAGCAGCTCCAGCAGTTCGGGTTCGGCGGTCCGCAGCGAGGCGCAGTACACCGGCAGCGGCCGGCCGCCGGCCGCGACGATGGCGTCGCACAGCGCAGAGATGTAGCCGGTGTTGCCGGCCAGATGCTGGGCCCGGTAGTACAGCACCGCGACTGTCGGTCCAGTGACCTCTGTCTGCGGGCGTTCCAGCACGCCCCAGCCGGGAATGGAGACCGGCGGGTCGAAACCTTCGCCGGTCATGAGCAGGGTGTCGCTGAGGAAGGCGTGCAGGCCGCGCAGATTCTCCGTGCCGCCCTGCGCCAGATAGATGTGGGCCTGCAGTGCCACGCCGGCCGGGACGGTCGAATGCCGCATCAGCTCGGCGTCGGGCGCCTGCTCCCCGGACAGCACCACGGTGGGCACGCCGAGGCCGACCAATATGTCGATGCCGTCCTGCCAGGAGCGATACCCGCCGAGGATGCGGACGACGGCGATATCGACGCCGGCGATCAGCTCAGCGAGCTCGCGGTCGAGTTCGTCCTGCAGCAGCCGGGCCGGATTGGCCCATCGATAGTCGGCACCGCTGGCGCGCGCGGTGATCAGGTCGGTATCGGACGTAGACAGCAGCAGCACGGTCGGCACCGTTCAATCCTGCCTCACCACGCGCGTCGCGTGGTCTGCCGGTCAGCGGTCGGAGCGGCTCCAGCGGCCGTACCACGAGTCCTGGTACGGGACGGAGATGGCAGCGAAAACCAGGGCCACGCCGGCGGCGATGGCGATGAGTGAGGCCATGTCATGGCCTCCTTCCTGAAAAGGTACCGGCGGTACCGGGTTGATGATCGAAACGTAGCCCCCGCAGGCGCCGGCAGCGGCATTCTGTGCCTGAGCAGACAGGAGCCGGAAAAATGTGACACACGTCATATAAGTGCCGACGGCGGCGCCGCCAGCTGCGCATTCCGGACTTCGAATCCCGCGTGGTCGAACCGTTTACCGACGGGGCCACGGCTGGCGCAATGGATTCATGAGCACCCGCACCTCACTGGATGTCGTCAAACTCGGCGCCCATATCGGCGCCCGTCTCGACGGCGCACGGCTGACCGCCGATCTCGACGAGTCGACCGTGGCGGCGATCAACGACGCGCTGCTGACCCACAAGGTGATCTTCTTCCGCAATCAGAACGATCTCGACGACGACGGTCAGCTGGCATTCGCCCAACGCCTCGGCACCACGACCGCCGCCCACCCGACGGTGCTGTCGCGCGGCACCCGGGTGCTGCCCATCGACTCCCGCTACGACAAGGCCAACAGCTGGCACACCGACGTCACCTTCGTGGATCGCATCCCGAAAGCGTCTCTGCTACGCGCGGTGGCACTGCCGGAGTACGGCGGTACCACCGTGTGGGCCAACACCGAGACCGCCTACGCCCAGTTGCCTCCAGCGCTGCGGGCGCTTGCGGAGAACCTGTGGGCGGTGCACACCAACACCTATGACTACGCCGCCGACTATGACGGCCGGCACGAGCAGGTCGCCGCCACCGTGCGCGAACACCGCGAGGAGTTCGAGTCCGCCTACTTCGAGACCGAGCACCCCGTGGTGCGGGTCCATCCGGAAACCGGCGAGCGGGTGCTGTTGCTCGGTCACTTCGTCAAGCGGTTCGTTGGGCTGGGATCCACCGAGTCTGCTGCCCTTTTTGGATTGCTGCAGGCGCGGATCACCAAGCTGGAGAACACCGTTCGCTGGAGCTGGGAACCCGGCGATCTGGCCATCTGGGACAACCGGGCCACCCAGCACTATGCGGTCGCCGACTACGACGACCAGTTCCGGCGGCTCAGCCGGGTGACACTGGCCGGCGATATCCCTGTCGACGTGCAGGGCAGGCCCAGCCGCGTCGTCGCCGGGGATGCCTCGGGCTACTCGGTCGTGGTCGATCCGGTGCCGGGCCGGCACGCACGGGCGAGCTGAGTCGCGCCCATCGTTCACGGGCCGCTGAGTACCGTGGACACGTGAGCCGCACCCGTGATCAGGACGCCTGCCCCGGCGCCCTGCAGTTCCATCAGGCGGCCGACGGTGCGCTGATGCGGGTGCGGCTACCCGGTGGCGTCATCTCGGCCAGCGGTCTGGAGACCCTGGCCCACCTCGCCGCCGACCATGGCGGCGGAACGCTGGAACTGACATCGCGCGGCAGCCTGCAGATCCGCGGCATCACCGACCCGGGACGGGTGGCCGACGGACTCACCGGCGCCGGACTGCTGCCGTCGCGCACCCATGAACGGGTCCGCAACATCGTGTCCTCGCCGCTGTCGGGCCGCAGCGGCGGTCTGGCCGACGTGCGCGACTGGGTGGGCGCCCTGGACCGGGCGCTGCAGGGTGACGAGGCGCTGGCCGCCCTGCCGGGCCGATTCTGGTTCTCCATCGACGACGGCCGCGGCGATGTCTCCGGGCTGCGCGCCGACGTCGGCGTACAGATCGGTGACACAGGTATCGCCCTGCTGCTCGCCGGCGCGGACACCGGCGTCCGACTGTCCCCCAATGACGCGGTGGACACCATGGTCGAGATCGCCCGGCGATTTCAGGCCGTACGCGGAAAGCGTTGGCGTGTAAATGAACTCGACAATTCCAGCGAACTGATCGGCGACCTCGCCGTCACCGTGCCGGACCGGGCCGGCCGGTACCCGCACGACACCGGCCGGCCCCCGGTGGGCTGGATAGCGCAGACGCGCGACCCGGTCCCGGACCGGGTGGCACTCGGCGCGGCGGTACCGCTGGGCGTGCTACCGGCCCGCACCGCGGAGTTCGTCGCGGCCATCGAGTCACCGATCGTGGTGACGCCCTGGCGTTCGATCCTCGTCTGCGATCTCACCGAGGAGGTCGCTGACACCTCGCTGCGGGTGCTGGCGCCGCTGGGCCTCGTCTTCGACGCGAACTCCCCGTGGCTGACCGTGAGTGCCTGCACAGGAAGTCCGGGGTGTGACAAATCTCTCTCCGATGTCCGCGCCGACGCGCGGGCCGCACTGACCGAGGGCGCCGCGGGGGGCCATCGCCATTTTGTTGGCTGCCCACGGGCGTGCGGCAGCCCGCTGGGCGCCGATGTGCTGGTGGCCACCGGACACGGTTACCAGAGGCGTCACCCGTAGGGTGATCGGGTGCTCGAATACACCCGCGACGCTGCGGAAATATACCGGCAATCCTTCGCCACCATCCGGGATGAAGCGGACCTGACCCCCTTCCCCGATGACGTCTCACGCGTCGTGGTCCGGCTCATTCACACCTGCGGTCAGGTCGACGTCACCGGCCACGTCGCCTTCACCCCCGATGTGGTCGCCCGCACGCATGCGGCGCTGGCCGCGGGCGCACCGGTGCTCTGTGATTCGTCGATGGTCGCCGCGGGCATCACCCGCTCCCGGCTGCCCGTCGACAACGAGGTCGTCTCGCTGGTCGCCGACCCGCGCGCCGCCGAGCTGGCGTCCACATTGGGCAGCACTCGCTCCGCAGCAGGCGTCGACCTGTGGGCCGACCGGTTGGGTGGAGCCGTGCTCGCGATCGGCAATGCCCCCACCGCGCTGTTCCGGCTGCTGGAACTGCTCGACGAGGGCGCGCCGGTGCCCGCCGCGGTGCTGGGCGGGCCGGTCGGCTTCGTGGGCTCGGCACAGTCCAAGGATGAACTGATCGCCCGGCCACGCGGCATGTCGTATCTGGTGGTGAAGGGCCGGCGCGGGGGCAGCGCGATGGCGGCCGCCGCCGTGAATGCGATTGCGAGCGAACGCGAATGACTCTCACGGCAAAAGGCACCCTCTACGGCGTCGGCCTCGGTCCCGGTGATCCGGAACTGGTGACGGTCAAGGCCGCCCGGCTCATCGGCGAGGCCGATGTCGTCGCGTATCACAGCGCGCGGCACGGCCGCAGCATCGCGCGCGGGATCGCCGCGCAGTATCTGCGCGAGGGCCAGATCGAGGAGCATCTGGTCTATCCGGTCACCACGGAGACCACCGAGCATCCCGGTGGCTACGCCGGTGCAATGGAGGATTTCTATGCCGAATCCGCCGATCGCATCGCCGTACACCTGGAAGCCGGGCGCAATGTGGCGCTGCTGGCCGAGGGCGATCCGCTGTTCTACAGCTCCTACATGCACATGCACACCCGGCTCACCGCGCGGTTCGACGCCGTCATCGTGCCCGGTGTGACATCGGTGAGTGCCGCCTCGGCGGCCACCGGCACCCCGCTGGTGCAGGGCGACGAGGTACTGACGATCCTGCCCGGCACGCTGCCCACCGCCGAGCTGACCCGCCGCCTCGCCGATACCGACGCCGCCGTCATCATGAAACTGGGTAAGTCGTATCCGGAGGTGCGGCAGGCGCTTTCGGAAACCCATCGGCTGGACCGGGCGTTCTACGTGGAGCGCGCGAGCACCGATCAGCAGCGAGTACTCGCGGCAAGCGAAGTCGACGAGAACTCGGTCCCCTACTTCTCCATCGTGATGGTGCCCGGGGAGGCCGCCGTGCCACGCACCGGCGGCAGCGTCGCGGTGGTCGGGCTCGGTCCCGGTGACCTGGACTGGATCACCCCGCAAGCGCGCCGAGAACTGGCCGCCGCGACCGACCTGATCGGCTACTTCCCGTATCTCGACCGGGTCGGGGCCCGCGCCGGACAGACCCGGCACGCCAGTGACAACACCGATGAACCGGCGCGGGCCCGGCTGGCCTGTGAACTGGCCCGGCAGGGCCGCGCGGTGGTGGTGGTGTCATCCGGTGACCCCGGTGTGTTCGCGATGGCCACGGCCGTCCTCGAGGAGGCCGTCGACTGGCCCGATGTCGAGGTCCGGGTGGTTCCGGCGATGACCGCGGCGCAGGCGGTGGCCAGCCGGGTCGGCGCGCCACTGGGCCACGACTACGCCGTCATCTCGCTGTCAGACCGCCTCAAGCCATGGGAGATCATCGCCGCCCGGGTCAGTGCGGCGGCAGCCGCCGACATGGTCATCGCGGTGTACAACCCGGCGTCGAAAACGCGGACCTGGCAGGTCGGCGAGATGCAAAACCTGCTGCTGGAACACCGCGATCCCGCCACCCCGGTGGTGATCGGGCGCGACGTCGCGGGCCCGAACGAGACGGTGCGGGTGGTGGCACTCGGCGATCTGGATCCGGGTGAGGTCGACATGCGCTGCCTGCTGATCATCGGGTCCTCGCAGACCCGGTGGCACGGAGACACGGTGTTCACCCCCCGCAACTACCCGGGCTGACAACCGTCGAAAATCGTTGACAGTTGTCAGAAGCAGGGATACTGTCCGGCTGGTGCAGCGGGGCAACCATGTCGTCGAGCCGCCGGTGTCGGTTGCGCGCTCGGTGACCGACCGGCGCCAGCCGCAGCGCAGCGATCAGCGTCGCAGCGCCATCCTGGCCGCCTTCGACGAAGCCCTTCGGGCCCGGGGGTTCGAGGCCGTCAACATCGCCGATGTCGCCGCCGCCGCCGGTGTCGGCCGGTCGGCGTTCTACTTCTACTTCGAGAACAAGGCCGCGGCCGTGGCAGCCCTGCTGGAGTCGATGTACGACGACGTCTTCGCCGCCAGCGACATCGTGACCGCGTCCAGCGGCTCGCCGCGGTGGCGCATCCACGCCATGCTCGAAGCACTCATGGAAACCGGTGCGGCGCACCGATACCTGTTCACGGCAATGCTGGAGGCACGCGCGGCGAGCAGTGCGATCCGCGAGATCTGGGACAACTCCCGGGAGGCGTTCGTCCCGGCCATCGCGGCGATGATCGCGGCCGAGCGCGCCGCCGGTCGCGCGCCTGCTGGTCCCGCCCCCGAGGTGCTGGCCGGCCTGCTGCTGGAACTCAACGACCGCATTCTGGAGCGCTTCACCCTCGGTGGACCCCGGTCCCGTGATGAACTCGTCATCGGCGCGGAAACCATCTGGCTGCACACCATTTACGGCACGGCGATCGGAGTGGATGAAATGCGAGAGACGTCATGACCGACCCGATCCCGCGTAGCCCCGAGGACGTGACGCCGGCCTGGCTGGGCGGTGTACTCGACGCCGATGTGCGCAGCGTCGAGACCGTACCCATCGGCACGGGCCAGACCGGAGCCACCTACCGGTTGACGGTGCAGTACGGCACCGAGACCGACCTACCTGGCAGCTTCGCGATCAAGCTGCCGTCTCAGGACGACACGGTCCGCGACCGGGTCGCCATCGGCTACCGGTCCGAGCACGCGTTCTACCGCGATGTCGCCGACCTGGTGCAGGTTCCCATCCCGCGGAACTTCCACTGTGAGATCGGCGGTGAGGGAGCCGAATTCGTGCTGCTGCTGGCGGACATGGCGCCCGCCGAACAGGGTGACCAGATCGCCGGGTGCAGCGCCGAGGAGGCCCGGCTGGCCGTGCGCGCCCTTGCCGGGCTGCACGCACCAAGCTGGTGTGATCCGAAACTGACCGACTTTCCCGGTATCGCCATGCCCAAGCCGGACGCCGCAATGGCCTCTGGCATGGGCGATGTCGCCAAGATGGCCACCGACATCACCCTGGAGAAACTCGGCGACCGGATGACCGCCGAGGACCGGGCCACCCTGTCGGCGTCCATGGCGGTGGTGACGCCGTGGCTGTTGACCGAGCCCGACCGGTTCGCGCTGCTGCACGGGGACTACCGGCTCGACAACATGCTGTTCGATCCGGACCGCACGCGGGTCACCGTTGTGGACTGGCAGACACTGGGATCCGGCCTTCCGGCGCGGGATCTCGCGTACTTCACGGCAACCAGTCTGGACCCGGCGACCCGCGCGGCCGCCGAACGGGACCTGGTGGCCGAATACCACGCCGGCCTGGTGGCGCTCGGTGTCACCGGCTACGACGAACAGACCTGCTGGCGTGACTACCGACTGGGCATGCTGCAGGCGCCGCTGATCATCGTGTTCGGGGTGGCTTTCGCCAACGCCACCGAGCGCGGTGACGAGATGATGCTCGTGATGGCCGAACGTTCGTGCCGGGCGATCCGCGAGCTGGACACCCTCGCGCTCATCTGAGCCCGGTCAGCCAATCGACGGCTGCGTCCACGGTGTGCACGATGCGCACGTCGCCGGGCAATGCGGGTCTGCTGACCATGATGACGGGCACCCCCACCTCGGCGGCGGCATCCAGTTTCGCGTGCGTCATGGCGCCACCGCTGTTCTTGGTCACCAACGCATCGATACCGAACTCACGCAACAGATCACGCTCGCCCTCGACGCGGTAGGGGCCACGCGAGAGCAGCACTTCATGGTGCGCGGGCAACAGCTGGTCCTCCGGTGCGGTCACCGCACGGATCAGGAACCATGCATCGGAGTCCTTGAAGGCCGCGGTGCCCGAACGCCCGGTGGTCAGGAACACCCGCCGGTAGCCGCGGTGTCCGACCACCTCGGCGGCCTCGGTGTCGGAGGCCACCACAATCGCGTCACCGTCCGGCCAGGCCGGGCGCGCCAGCACCAGGTGGGGCAGACCGACAAGTGCGGCAGCCCGCGCGGCATTGGCGGTGATGGTCGCGGCGAACGGGTGGGTGGCATCCACCACGGCGCTGATGTCGTTGCCGCGCAGCCACTGCGCCAGTCCCTGGGCGCCGCCGAACCCGCCGATACGCACCTCGCCGACCGGTAGCGCCGGGTCGGGCACCCGTCCGGCCAGCGAGCTGATCACCGGGACATCGGGGTGCAGCCGGGCGGCCAGCGCCCGCGCCTCTCCGGTGCCGCCGAGGAGCAGGACCCGCACTAGTGCCGGCTTCCGCGCCGACGGCCCGACGAGTACAGGTAGCTGTCGGCGAAGCCCTCGGCCGCCAGCACGTCGCCCACGATGATGACCGCGGTGCGGGTGATCCCGGCCGCGTGCATCTGTCCGGCGATCTCGCCCAGCGAGCAGCGCAGCACCTGCTCCTTGGGCCAGCTCGCGAAGGCCACCACCGCACACGGGGTGTCGGCGGTGTAGCCGCCGGCGGTGAGTTGCTCGACGATGGTGTCGATCTGTGCCGCCGCCAGATGCAGCACCAGGGTGTTCCCGGGCGTGGACAACGCGGCCAGGGTTTCCTTTTCGGGCATCGCGGTGGACAGGGTGGCCACCCGGCTCAGCGTCACGGTCTGCGACACCCCCGGCACGGTCAGCTCACGGCCCACCGCCGCGGCGGCCGCCGCGAAAGCCGGTACGCCGGGCACGATCTCCCAGGCAACCCCCAGGGCGTCGAGCCTGCGACACTGTTCGGCCAGCGCGCTGTAGATCGACGGGTCACCGGAGTGCAGCCGCGCCACGTCCAGCCCGGCAGCGTCGGCGGCCCCGAGTTCGTCGATGATCTGTTCCAGGTTCAGCGGCCCGGTGTCGACGATCCTGGCGCCGTCCGGGCACTCGGCGAGCAGGTCCTCGGGCATGATCGAGCCGGCGTACAGGCACACCTGGCAACGGTTCAGCAGTCGCTGGCCGCGCACAGTGATCAGGTCGGCCGCACCCGGGCCCGCGCCGATGAAGTAGACCGTCACGGCTTGCCCAACACCCACTGGGTGACGGGGTAGGCCGGCCGGAATCCGGTGAATCCGCCGATCGGTTCGCCGTGGTAGTGCTGGAACCGGCGCAACTGGCCTCCTAGCGTCGAGTAGCGAGCGATGACCGCGGCCTCCGATTCTGCCGTGACGACATTGGCCACCAATCGGCCCCCGGCCGGTAACCGGTCGAAGCAGGCGTCGAGCAGACCCGGCTCGGTGATACCGCCACCGATGAAGATCACCGCGGGCTCCGCGGCGCCGTCGAAGTCGGTCGGGGCCGGGCCGCGCACCTCGACGTTCACCCCGAACGCCACGGTGTTGGCGGCGATACGCGACCGCCGTTGTTCGGAACGCTCGAAAGCCACGGCGTTACAACCCGGTGCGCTGCGGCACCATTCGATGGCGACGCTCCCCGAGCCCGAGCCCACATCCCACAGCCGTTCACCGGGGCGTGGCCCCAGCGCGGCCAGTGTCACCGCGCGGATGCTCTGCTTGGTGATCTGCCCGTCATGGAGAAAGTTGTCATCGGGCAGCGTGTGGTAGCGGCGCTCATCGGGCAGGTACTGCACCGCAACGACATTCAGGTCATCGATATCTTCCGCCCCGGCGCCGGCCCACTCACTGGCCAGAGCCGTACGGCGCCGCTCCCCCGGCCCGCCCAGCTGCTCGAGCACGGTCAGCTCGGATGCGCCGCGGCCGGTCTCGGTCAGCAGCGCGGCCAGCGCAGCCGGGCCGGTCGCGTCGCGGCTGAGCACCACCGCGCGCCCACCGCGGCGCACCGCGGTGTGCACCGGTGCGGTCACCAGGCTGATGACCTCGGTGTCCTGCACCGTCCAGCCCATCCGGGCGCAGGCCAGCGTCACCGAGGACACATGCGGCAGCACCCGCACCGCATCGGCGCCGAACCGGCGGATCAGGGTCGCGCCGATACCGTGCAACATCGGGTCACCGCTGGCCACCACGTGCACATCGCCGCCACCGGTCCCGACGAGTTCGTCGAGTGCCGGCAACAGCGGCGACGGCCACGTCCGGCGCTGCGCCCCCACGGTGTCGTCGAGCAGATCAAGCTGGCGGGGTGAACCGAAAATGACGGTGGCCGTGGCCAGTTCGGCCCGCGACAGCGCACCCAGACCCGGCATGCCGTCGGCTCCGATGCCGATCACGACGATCATCTGCGTCCTCTGCTCATCGCGGCAGCCTCCGCCAGATCGGGCCGGGAAGGACCCGGAACACCGCGGCGATGGCCCCGACCTGCCACGGCACCCACACCGTACGCCGCCCACTGGCCAGTGCCTTCGCCGCAGCGGTGGCGACCTGGGCGGGCGTGCTGGAGAACGGTGCCGGCGCCATGCCCTCGGTCATCCGGCCGATCACGAAACCCGGTCGCACCACCAGCAGCCGTACCCCTGAACCGTGCAACGCATCGGCGAGCCCGCTACAGAAACCGTCCAGACCCGCCTTGGCCGACCCGTAGACGTAGTTGGCCCGGCGCACCCGCACCCCGGCAATCGAGGAAAATGTCACCAGGTCGCCACCGCCACCCCGGCGCATCGAGTCCGCCAGCACGGTGAGCAGACTCACCTGGGCCACGTAGTCGGTGTGCACGACGGTGACTGCATGACCGGCATCGGTCTCGGCGCGCGCCTGATCACCGAGCACCCCGAAGCTCAGCACCGCGGTGGCGATCGGGCCGTGCGCAGTTTCGATGTCCTGGACCAGACCTCGGTGGGAACCCGTGTCGTCGGCGTCGAACTCGTGCACGTGAACCGCGGTCGCGCCGGCGGACCGGACCGCCTCGACGTGCTCGGTCAGTTCATGGGCGCGGCGCGCGGCCAGGACGACGGAGCGCCCACCTGCTATACGCCGCGCCAGTTCGACACCGATCTCGCTGCGCCCGCCGAATATGACGACGAGCCCCGTGTCCTCCATGGCTGTGATTATGTCCTGCGCTAGGTTGGACCCCGATGGCCAAGGCAACAACCCGACTCACCAACGACGCGCTGGCATTTCTGACAGAGCGCCATCTGGCGATGCTGACCACGCTGCGGGGTGACAATTCACCGCACGTCGTGGCGGTGGGTTTCACCTTCGATCCGACCACGCACATCGCCCGGGTGATCACCACCGGCGGTTCGCAGAAGGCCGTCAATGCCAAGGAGCGCGGGGTCGCGGTGCTCAGCCAGGTCGACGGCGCCCGCTGGCTGTCGCTGGAAGGCGCGGCCACCGTCAGCGGCGACGCCGATGACGTGCGCGATGCCGAGCTGCGGTATGCCCAGCGCTACCGCACGCCCCGGGCGAACCCGCGGCGCGTGGTGATCGAGGTGCGGATCGAGCGGGTGCTCGGATCCTCGACGCTGTTGGACCGCAGCGAGGCCTGAGCGGTCAGACCGGCACCACGACCAACTCGTGCGGGCGCTGGTTCACCGATTCCACACCGTCCTCGGTGACGATGACGATGTCCTCGATCCGGGCGCCCCACTGGCCCGGGAAGTAGATGCCGGGCTCCACCGAGAACGCCATGCCCGGCTCCAGGGTGATCTCGTTACCGGCGACGATGTAGGGCTCTTCGTGCACCGACAGGCCGATTCCGTGCCCGGTGCGGTGCACGAACACCTCGGCCAGCCCCTCGGCGGCCAGCACGTCGCGGGCGACCGCGTCGACCGAGCCGGCGGTGATACCGGGGCGCACCGCCCCGACCGCTTCGGCCTGGGCGCGTTGCAGCACCGCGTACCGGCGGGCGACCTCGGGGTCGGGCTCGCCGATGCTGTACGTGCGGGTCGAGTCGGAGTTGTAGCCCGGTGCATAGGGGCCGCCGATGTCGACGACGACGATATCGCCGACCCGTAGTTCGCGGTCCGAGCATTCGTGATGTGGGTCGGCACCGTTGGGTCCGGACCCGACGATGATGAACGCCACCTCCGAATGACCTTCGGCGACAATGGCTTCTGCGATATCGGCGGCGACATCGGCTTCGGTGCGGCCGGGCACCAGGAACTCCGGCACCCGGGCGTGCACCCGGTCGATGGCCGCGCCGGCCTTGCGCAGCGCGTCGACCTCGGCCGGGTCCTTGATCATCCGCAGTCTGCGCAGCACGTCGGTGGCCAGCACCGGCACCGCGCCCAGGACGTCGGCCAGCGGCAACAGGTGCAGGGCCGTCATCGAATCGGTGACGGCCACTGTCACCGGTGCGGCGACCGATCCGCGCAGTGCCTGCGCGACCAGCTCATAGGGATTCTCGCCGTCCACCCAATCCTGAACCGTCGCACCGATTTCGGTCACCGCCGACTCGCGCAGCGCGGCCAGCTCCAGACGCGGGACGACCACGGTGGGGGCCGACCCGTCGGCGGGCAGTACCAGCGCGGTGAGCCGCTCGAAGGTCTGCGCCCGCGAGCCCACCAGATAGCGCAGGTCGTAGCCGGGGGTGATCACCAGTCCGGCCAGCCCGGCGCTCGCCGCACCTTCGGCGGCCGCCCGGACGCGCTGGGCGTAGACCTCGGTGCTGAAAAGACTGCTCTCCATGGGCACGAGGCTAGTGGCTGGCCCGATAGGTGGCGACCTCGACCAGGTTGCCCTCGGGGTCGCGGCAGTAATGCGAGGTCATCGGGCCCAGCGCACCGGTCTTGGCGACCGGCCCTTCGATGATCCGCACGCCGCAGGCCCGCAGATGCGCGCCGACATGGGCCGGTGCGGCGTCGACGATGAAGCAAAGATCCAGCGAGCCCGGCACATCGGCGTCCGCGGTCACCCAGTTCGGTGCTCCGGTGGGCCGCACATTGAGCTTCTGCGCGCCGAAGGACAGGGCGATGCGGCCGGCGCCGAACTCCTCCCGGCGCATGTTGAGCACCCGGACGTACCAATCGATGGTGGTTTCGGTGTCATGGCAATTCAGCACGACGTGGTCGATGCGATCCACGGTGAAGGTCATACCCCACGCTACTGTCAGGCGATGCGCAGCGATATCCGGGAGCGGTCATGACAACGAATCCACCGGTGCTGCTGCTGGACGGCGCCAGCATGTGGTTCCGCTCGTTCTTCGGGGTGCCGTCCTCGATCACCGCCCCGGACGGCCGGCCGGTGAACGCGCTGCGCGGTTTCCTCGACGCCGTCTCCACCCTGGTCACCCAGCACCGGCCGTCCCGGCTGGTGGTCTGTCGTGACGACGACTGGCGACCGCAGTGGCGGGTGGACCGCATTCCGTCGTACAAGGCCCACCGCGTCGAGGAGGCGCGTCCCGACGGTGCCCCCGATGTGGAGGAGGTGCCCGACGAGCTGACCCCGCAGGTCGACATGATCATGGCGATCCTCGACGCATTCGGCATCGCCACCGCCGGCGCTCCGGGCTTCGAGGCCGACGACGTGCTGGGCACACTGGCCGCCGCGGAGCAGCGCGACCCCGTCATCGCGGTCAGCGGAGACCGCGATCTGCTGCAACTGGTCGGCGACGACCCGGTCGCGGTGCGGGTGTTCTACATCGGCCGGGGCCTGAGCAAGGCCATCCTGTTCGGGCCCACCGAGGTCGCCGACACCTACGGGGTGCCGGTGGACCGTGCCGGGCCGGCGTACGCCGAATTGGCGCTGCTGCGCGGTGATCCCTCGGACGGACTGCCCGGTGTGGCGGGCATCGGTGAGAAGACCGCGGCGACCCTGATGGGACAGCACGGATCCTTGGCCGCGATCGTCGCGGCCGCCGCCGACCCGTCGTCGAAAATGCCTGCCGCTCAGCGCAAGAAGCTGCTGGCCGCAGATGAGTACATCATCGCCGCCGAACCGGTGGTCCGGGTGGCCACCGACGCGCCCGTGACGCTGTCGCGGCCAGACGACGTGCTGCCACTGTCCGCCGCCGACCCGGCCCGGGTTGCGGCGTTGGCCGAGGAGTACGGCGTGCTGTCCTCGATCGGACGACTGCAGAAGGCTCTGGACAAGCTGCCCTGACAAGCGAATGCCCGCGATACGGCGTATCGCGGGCATTCATCTTCGGCTGGGTGCTACTTGGGACGGCCGACCTCGTAGGTGCCGTTGTCATCCTGGAACGTCACGGTGACCTGACGCTTGGTGCCGTCGATGCTGACCTGGCAGGTGAAGGTGTCGCCCTTCTTCACCTCAGGGCTGACGCCGTCATTGCACCGGACGTCCCTGACGTTCGTGGCGCCGTATCCGTTGGCCTCGTCGGTCAGGATCTGCTGCACACCGGTCTGCGCGGCATCGACATCCAGGGTGGTGGTGACAAAGAAGCCGGGTTTCCAGAACCCGAGGACCAGCACCACCGCGACGATCACCGCGACCAGCAGGCCGACCACGGTGCCGATCACGGCCAGCGATTTCTTCGAACCTTCTTCGGTGCCGGTGGGTCCGTAGGGCGAGTACTGCTGCTGGTCGTACTGACCGGGCTGGCCGTAGGGCTGCTGGGGCTGGCCGTACGGGGGTTGCCCGTAGGGCTGGCCCGGCTGCTGCTGACCGTACTGCTGCGGGTATCCCTGCGGCGCGTAGGCCGTGGGCTGTTGGCCGTACTGGTCGCCCTGCGGCGGCGGGTTGTACGCCGGCTGCTGGTACTGCGGATACTGCTGTGGCGCCTGCGGCTGCTGGTAGGCGGGTTGCTGCCAGGCCGGTGCGTCACCCGCGGGCTGCTCGGGCGTGGGCGGCGGCTGCCAGGCGGGCTGTTCACCCGGCGACGGGGCACCGCCGGACTGCGGCGGCTGACCTGACCACGCCTGCGTGGGGTCAGATCCCTGCGGTCCGCTCATCGTGTCTCCTTGATCCGGGCTCGTTCTACGCCGCCACACTACCCTGCATCAACTGCTACGACGCCTCGTCGAATGTCGGTGATGGCGCGTTTCGCGGCTGCCCGCAGGGCCGGTGTGGGCGCGGCGTTGCGGACCTGGTCCAGCAGATCGAGAACCTGGCGGCACCAGCGCACGAAATCTCCCGCCGACAGCGTGGATCCGCTGCCGCTGACATCCGATGCCGCCAGCGAGGACGCCAGGTCACCGGTGGTGGTCCACTGATGGATGGCCGCGACGAAGCCGTCATCGGGTTCGCGGCTGTACGCAATGCGTTGCCGCTGTTCATCACTGCGGATCTGGGCCCACAGCCGGCGGGTGTCCGCCAGTGCGCGCCGGATGCCTCCGGTGGGGATCTGCAGGCCCTGCGGGCCGGTCCCGTCGCCGCGCGATTCGAACTGCACCGCCGAGACGACAGCCGCCAGCTCGGCCGGTGCCAGGCCCTCCCAGACCCCCTGGCGCAGGCATTCGGCGACCAAAAGGTCACTCTCGCTGTAGATCCGCGCGAGAAGCCGGCCGTCCTCGGTGACCTTCGGCGTGTCGCCCGCGCGATCGATGAAGCCCCGCTCGGTGAGCAGCACCAGAATCTTGTCGAAAGTGCGCGCCAAGGAATTGGTGGCGGCGGCGACCTTCTGGCGGATCTGCTCATTGTCCCGTTCGATGCGCAGATAGCGCTCGGCGGCGCGGACCTGCGCCTCGCGGTCGGCCGCGCCGTGTGCGGGATGGCGGCGCAGTTGGTCGCGCAGGCCCGCCAGTTCCGGGTCCACATCGCGGTCACCGCCCTGGTCGCGGCGCCGGGACAGCACATCCAGGCCGGCGGCCGCAGACCGCAGGGCCGACGCCAGGTCCCGGCGCACCCGCGGCTGGCGGTGCTCGACCCGTTTGGGCAGGGTCATCGCCCCCAGTCGGGCGGACGCCCCGGAGTAGTCCGCCGACGAGATGCGCCCGGCCCAGCGGTGTTCGGTGAGGACGAGCGGCCGTGGATCGTCGCTGTCCTGGGCGGGTTCGAGCACCACCGCCAGACCACCGCGGCGGCCCTGGCTGATGGTGATGATATCGCCACGGCGCAACCCGGCCAGCGCTTCGTCGGCCGCGCGGCGCCGGTGCAGCCGAGACGCCCGAGACTGACTGCGTTCCCGGGCGCTGATATCGGCCCGCAGCCGGGCATATTCGAGCATTTCGGGGTCCAGCCCGGCGGCGATCTCGGCGAGCATCCGCTCGCCGCGCTCGATCCCGCGCACCAGTCCCACCACCGAGCGGTCGGCCTGGAACTGCGCGAAGGAACGCTCCAGCAGTTGGCGTGCCAGATCGGGCCCCATCTGCTGGACCAGATTGATCGTCATGTTGTACGACGGTGCGAAAGAACTCTTCAGCGGGAAGGTGCGGGTGGAGGCGAGCCCGGCCACCTCGGCGGGTTCGGCGGCGTTGTCGTCGGCGTGCCACAGCACCACTGCGTGGCCCTCGATGTCGATCCCGCGGCGGCCCGCTCGCCCGGTCAACTGGGTGTACTCCCCCGGTGTCAGCGGGGCGTGCTGCTCACCGTTGTATTTGACCAGCCGCTCCAGCACCACGGTGCGGGCCGGCATGTTGATGCCCAACGCCAGTGTCTCGGTGGCGAACACCGCCTTCACCAGCCCCGCGGTGAAGAGTTCCTCGACGGTGTGCCGGAACACCGGCAGCATGCCCGCATGATGGGCCGCCAGCCCACGCAACAGACCTTCGCGCCATTCGTAGTAGCCGAGCACCCCCAGATCGGACTGGGCAAGGTCGGTGCACCGCCGGTCGATCACCTCGGTGATGCGGGCCCGCTCGTCGTCGTCCGTCAGACGCAGGGGCGCGCGCAGGCACTGCTTCACCGCCGCATCGCAGCCGGCCCGGGAGAAGACGAAAGTGATTGCCGGAAGCAGCCCTTCGGCGTCGAGGGTGGCGATGACATCGGGTCGAGACGGCCCACGGTTCAGGCCCGGACGGCCCTGCCTGCCCCGGTTGCGGCCCCGCGGCTGCCAGTCCGCCAGCCGGTCGGCCTCGCGGCGGTGCGCGATGTGACGCAGCAGGTTCGGGTCGACCAGCGTGGTCTGCCCGCCGCCCTCGAACAGGTCGAAAAGCCGTTTGCCGACCATCATGTGCTGAGACAGCGGCACCGGCCGGTGCTCGTCGACCACCACCGTGGTGTCCCCGCGGACGGTCTGGATCCAGCCGCCGAACTCCTCGGCGTTGCTCACCGTCGCGGAGAGGCTGACCAGCCGCACCTCTTCGGGCAGATGCAGGATCACCTCCTCCCACACCGCGCCGCGCATGCGGTCGGCCAGGAAATGCACCTCGTCCATCACCACGTGCGAAAGTCCCTGCAGTGCCGGTGAGTCGGCGTAGAGCATGTTGCGCAGCACCTCGGTGGTCATGATGACCACCGGGGCGTCGGCGTTGATCGACTGGTCTCCGGTGAGCAAGCCGACCCGGTCGGCGCCGTAGCGGCGCACCAGGTCGAGGTGCTTCTGGTTGCTCAGCGCCTTGATCGGGGTGGTGTAGAAACATTTCCGACCGGCCGCCAGCGCCAGGTGCACCGCGAACTCACCGACGACGGTCTTGCCCGCGCCGGTCGGCGCGCAGACCAGCACCCCATGGCCGGACTCCAGCGCGGCGCAGGCACGTATCTGGAAGGGATCGAGGCCGAAGGGAAGTTGCGCGGCGAAGCCGAGCAGTTCCGGCCCGGACTCGGGTATCCCGGACTCAGGTGACATCGTCGTCGGACAACGCCTGGGAGGCCACCGCGGTCGGCGGGGCGATCGGTTCGGCCGCCGGAATCGGCGCCGCCTCGTCCTCGGGGACCTCGGCCAGCGCCTCCCGCCTGGCCTTGCGTCTGTCGTGTATCCGGGTGATCTGGATGGCGAACTCGAGCAGCAGCGTCAGCGCCAGCGCCAGCGCCAGCATCGAGAACGGGTCGGAGCCCGGGGTGGCGAACGCGGCGAACACGAACAGCGCGAAGATCAGGCCGCGGCGCCATTCCTTGAGCTTCGCGTAGGGCAGCACACCGATCACATTGAGCATGATGATCAGCAACGGGAACTCGAAGCTGATCCCGAACACCAACAGCAGGTTGATCAGGAAGCCGAAGTATTGATCACCCGACAGCGCGGTGACCTGCACGTCGCTGCCGACGGTGAGCAGGAAGCTCAGCGCGGTGGACAACACCACGTAAGCCAGCACAGCACCGCCGATGAACAGCACCGCACCGACGCCGACGAACGCCATCCCGAAGCGGCGTTCCTTGCGGTACAGCCCGGGGGTGATGAACGCCCAGAGCTGATACAGCCATACCGGGCAGGCCAGCACGATGCCGGCAGTGAGCGCGACCTTGAGCCGCAACATGAACTGATCGAACGGGCCCGTGGCCAGCAACCGGCACTGTCCGTCGGGGGCGATGGTGGCCCGCGCCGACTCCGGGAGCGAACAATACGGACCGCGCAGCCAATCGCCGAGGCTGTTCATGCCGAAGATGCCGTGGGTGTACCAGAGGAACCCGACAATGGTGGTCAGCACGACTGCCGCGGTGGCGATCAGCAGCCGGTTGCGTAGTTCGGCGAGGTGATCGACCAACGACATGGTGCCGTCGGGATTCGCCCGGGCGCGGCGTTGTCGCGGGTCGAATCTCTTGAAAAGTCCAGGGGTGTGCACGGGCAGCCTTAACGTCGATGCAGGCAGGCGCGCGCTATCGACGCGACATCACACCGCGATGGGACGGACTGGGCAGCTATCAGGCCGACCGCTTGTCGCCGGTGTGCTCGGGCGCCGACGTCTCCACGCGCTCCGAGGTGACCGGAGTGGCAGGAAGCGGCGCGGCTTCCGGCTTGTCGACGCCGTCGGACTGCATCTCCTTGATCTCGGACTTGAAGATGCGCATCGACTTACCCAGCGAACGCGCTGCGTCCGGGAGCTTCTTGGCGCCGAACAACAGAATGAAAGCCGCGATAACGATCAGCCAGTGCCACGGTTGAAGACCGCCCAATTCAAACACCTCCGCAAGTTGTGGTCGAGTCTACTCGTTTTCGTAAGCGCGCAGCGCAGCCGCAGCAGTCTCGCGGACCTTCTCGGCCAGCGAGTGTGGAGTCAACACCCGCACCGCCGATCCGAAGCCCAACACGAACCGCGCCATCCACTCATCGGAAGCGTAGGTCATGGCTGCTTCACACGCACCGTCGTCGAGTTCGGCGATCACCCGCAACGGGTAGTAATCGAACATCCATTCCGCGGATCGATCGATGAGCAACGTCGCCGACGGTAGCGAGGGGTCTGCATCGAACAACGCGGTGTCGGGGCCTGCCTGCACCGCCGGCGCCGGTGGCCGGGCGGGCTCGTCGAGCACCCGGGCATCCACGATGCGGTCGAACCGGAACAACCGCACCCCTTCGGCCGTGCGGCACCACGCTTCCAGGTAGCTGCGATCGCTGACGAGAACCACCCGGATGGGGTCGACGACGCGGCTGGACACCGTGTCGTGAGAGGCCGAGTGGTACTCCAGTGACAGCGCCTTGCCCGTGCGCGCGGCATCGCGCACAGCCGCCGCCGATGCACTCTCGGGTTCATCGCCGTCGAGTTCGTCCAGCTCGGTGTTTCCGACCGCCGCGACGGTGCCCGCGGCCGATTCGATCTTGGCGATGGCCGAGCGCGCCGCCCGAGGATCGACCATGCCCGGCACGTCGAGCAGCGCGCGCAGCGCGACCAGGATCCCGGTGGCCTCGGTCGAGGTCAGCCGAAGCGGGTGGTCCACCCCGGCGGCGAAGGTCACCTCGATGGTGTCACCGGTGAAATCGAAGTCGATGAGATCACCGGGGCCGTATCCGGGCAGCCCGCAGAGCCACAGCTGCTTGAGATCGGCATCCAGTTGCTTGCGCGTGACACCGAGGGCCGTGGCCGCCTCATCGCGGGTCACCCGGGGATTGGCCTTGAAATACGGGACCATGTTGAGCAGCCGGACCAACCGGCTCGAGACCTGACTCATCGAATCTCGGCCTGCCCGCGCAACCGCGCCACCACGTCGTCGCGCAACTGCGGCGGATCCAGTGCGACGGCATCGGTTCCATAGCTGGCGATCTCCCGGGCCAACCGGTCATACATCCCGATGTCGACGGTGATCTCCTCCCCGGCGCGCCCGCGCCAGACGCTCGGGGTGGCCGAGGCGGCCTGGCGGCGCAGAGCGGTCGCGCGGCCCTCGGCGATCCATATTCTTGCCCGCTCGCCGGTGGGCACATCGGCGACCACACGCTGCACGATCTGTCGCAGGTTCACGCCCTCCGGCGGGGTCACCGCCCCGGACGGGCCGACCGGTGTGGCACCCGCGATGCGCGAGAGCCGGAAGGTGCGGGTGTCCGCGCGGTCGCGGTCGTGCCCGACCAGATACCAGCGGCCACGATGGGTGACCACGCCCCACGGTTCCACCGTGCGGGTGCGGTACGGATCGTTGCGGGACGGACGGTGCTCGAACTGCACCACCCGGCCGGAGTTGCTGGCGGCCAACAGGACTCCGAGCACCTCCTCGGACCCGCGCAGGCCGGGCAGCGCGGCGGTCGAGGTGAACGCCACTCCGGCGTCTTCGGAATCGACGTCGACGCCGGCGGCACGCAGCTTGAGCAGGGCGCTCTGGGCGGCGGTGACCATCTCCGGGGACTGCCACAGCTGGGTCGCCACTGCGACGGAGGCCGATTCCTCCGCAGTCAGCTCGACCGGCGGCAGCGCGTAGGCCTTCTGGTTGATGCGGTAGCCCTCGGTGGCATCGAAGGAGGACATCTTGCCGGTCTCCAGCGGGATCCCCAGATCGCGCAGTTCGTTCTTGTCCCGCTCGAACATGCGCGAGAACGCCTCGTCACTGGCGCTGTCGGAGTATCCGGCCACGCTCTTGCGGATTTTCTCGGCGGTCAGGTACGAACTGGTGGACAGCAGTGCGATCACCAGGTTCATCAGTCTCTCGACCTTGGATGTCGGCACCAAAGCAGCTTAGGGTGTGCGACCGCCGCGATCCCGGCGCGACCCGCTCACATGCTCGCGATCAGCCGCTTCACCCGCTCGTCCACCGAGCGGAACGGGTCCTTGCACAGCACCGTGCGCTGGGCCTGGTCGTTGAGCTTGAGGTGCACCCAGTCGACGGTGAAGTCCCGGCCCGCTTCCTGTGCGGCGCTGATGAACTCGCCACGCAGCTTGGCCCTGGTGGTCTGGGGCGGCGTGTTGACCGCGGCTTCGATCTCCTCGTCGGTGGTGATCCGCGCCGCCAGCCCCTTGCGCTGCAGCAGATCGAACACGCCGCGGCCGCGCTTGATGTCGTGGTAGGCGAGATCGAGCTGCGCGATCTTGGGATCGGCGAGCTCCATGCTGTAGCGATCCTGGTAGCGCTGGAACAGCTTGCGTTTGATCACCCAGTCGATCTCGGTATCGACCTTCGCGAAGTCCTGGCTCTCCACCGCGTCGAGCTGGCGCCCCCACAGATCGACCACCTGCTCGATCTGGGTGTTCGGCTCGCGGGTCTGCAGGTACTCCACGGCGCGGCCGTAATACTCACGCTGGATGTCGAGCGCGCTGGCCTGCCGCCCGCCCGCCAGCCGCACCGGGCGGCGCCCGGTCAGATCGTGGCTCACCTCGCGGATCGCCCGGATCGGGTTGTCCAGGGAGAAGTCTCGGAACGCCACACCCGCCTCGATCATCTCCAGCACCAAGGATGCGGAGCCGACCTTGAGCATGGTGGTGGATTCGCTCATGTTGGAATCGCCGACGATGACGTGCAGCCTGCGGTACTTCTCGGCATCGGCATGCGGCTCGTCACGGGTGTTGATGATCGGCCGCGACCGGGTGGTGGCCGAAGAAACACCCTCCCAGATGTGCTCGGCACGCTGAGACAGACAGAAGGTGGCCGACTTCGGGGTCTGCAGCACCTTGCCTGCGCCACAGATCAGCTGGCGGGTCACCAGGAAGGGCAACAGGACATCGGAGATCCGGGAGAATTCACCGGCCCGCACGATCAGGTAGTTCTCGTGGCAGCCGTAGGAGTTGCCCGCCGAATCGGTGTTGTTCTTGAACAGGTAGATGTCACCGCCGATGCCCTCATCGGCCAGCCGCTGCTCGGCATCGATCAGCAGATCCTCGAGGACGCGTTCGCCGGCCCGGTCGTGCGTGACGAGCTGGGCGAGGTTGTCGCATTCGGCCGTCGCGTACTCCGGATGTGAGCCCACGTCGAGGTACAACCGGGCTCCATTGCGGAGAAAGACATTGGAGCTGCGCCCCCAGGACACCACCCGCCGGAACAGATAGCGGGCAACCTCGTCCGGACTGAGACGCCGGTGACCATGAAACGTGCAGGTCACACCGAATTCAGTCTCAATCCCCATGATCCGTCGCTGCACATGTTCGAGCTTACGGGTTGGGTATCGGTAACGGTGCGCAAGGTTGGTCGGCGGTTCGTTTCGTGCCGATTCGTTACGCGTTACTCCGCAGCGGGCTGATCCGGTTCCGCAGCGTCTTCCCCGTCGCTGCGCTCGCCCCCGGCGGGTAACAGGGCCTCCAGCGCGGCACCGGTGATGCGCCGGAACGCACGACGGGGCCGGCTCGCATCCAGGATGGCGACCTCCATGGAGGACGGTTCCAGGACGCGAGGTTCGCTGCCGTTGCCGCCGGCGCCCAGGGCGTTCACCGCGATCTTCACCGCGTCGGCCAAACTGGCGTTCTCGGTGAAGGACTCCTCCAGCGCCTTCGCGATGGGCTCGGTGGTGCCACCCATCACCACGAAATGCGGCTCGTCGGCGATCGAACCGTCGTAGGTGATGCGGTACAGCTCAGGGGCTTTCGACTCCCCGTGATGCGCCACCTCGGCCACGCACAATTCGACCTCGAACGGTTTGGCCTGTTCGGTGAAGATGGTGCCGAGCGCCTGGGCGTACACGTTCGCCAGTTGCCGCCCGGTGACGTCCCGGCGGTCATAGGCGTAGCCGCGGGTATCGGCGAACTGGATTCCGGCCACCCGCAGCTTGTCGAACTCGTTGAAGCGGCCGACGGCGGCGAAGCCGACCCGGTCGTAGAGCTCGCTGACCTTCTGCAACGAGCGTGACGGGTTCTCGGCCACGAACAGCACACCGCTGTCATAGGCCAGTACCACCACGCTGCGCCCACGCGAAATGCCTTTGCGCGCAAGCTCGGAACGCTCACGCATCGCCTGCTCGGGCGAGATGAAGTACGGGAAGCTCATCAGCCGTTACCGTCCGTACGTGTCCGGCGCTCGATGACCTCGCGTGCCAGACCGGCGATCCTCGCCTCGGTCACTTCCACGGCGCCGCCGGTCTCGATCAGCACGGCGGTCGGATAGATACCGCGCACCAGATCCGGTCCACCGGTGGCCGAGTCGTCGTCGGCGGCGTCATACAGCGCCTCGATCGCGGCCTTGAGCGCCGTGTCGGCATCGGTCACCTGCGGATACAGCTTCTTGATCGACGACTTGGCGAACAGCGATCCCGAACCCACTGCCTGGTAGCCCTCTTCCTCGATGTTCCAGCCACCGGCGGCGTCGAAGGACACGATGCGCCCGGCGTTGATCGGATCGGCGGCGTCCACATCGAAGGCGACCAGCAGCGGCAGCGCCACGAAACCCTGAAGGGCCGCACCGAGGTTGCCGCGCACCATGGTGGCCAGCCGGTTCACCTTGCCGCGGAAGGTCAACGGGACACCCTCGACCTTTTCGTAGTGCTCGAGTTCCACGGCATAGAGCCGGGCGAACTCGACGGCGATCGCCGCGGTGCCGGCGATGCCGGTGGCCGCATAATCGTCGGCGATGTGCACCTTCTGCACATCGCGACTGGCGATCATGTTGCCCTGGGTGGCACGCCGGTCACCGGCGATCAGCACCCCACCGGGATATCTGAGCGCCACGATCGTCGTGCCGTGGGGCAGGTCGACACCACCGCTCGGGACGGCATGCGTGACGCCGCCCGGAAGCAACTCCGGGGCCTGCCTGCTCAGGAAATCCGAGAAGGAGGACAGATTCAGATGCGATGACGTGAGATCGAGCGGATTGGTGAATGGCTTATTTGACCAGGCCGTCACTGGCCGCCCTTTTGGACATAGGCGCGCACGAAGTCCTCGGCGTTCTCTTCCAGGACGTCATCGATCTCATCGAGCAGGTCGTCGGTCTCCTCGGCGAGCTTCTCGCGGCGCTCTTGCCCGCCTGCCGAAGGCCCGCCGGCGTCATCGTCCTCGCCACCGCCGCCGCCACGCTTGGTCTGCTCCTGAGCCATCGCTGCCTCCTGATTGCTCGTTCGGTTCTTTCACCCTACCGGTCAACACCGGCAATGCCTGGGATAGCGCAGCTTATGTGGTGAGCTGCTCGACCAGTTCGGCGGCGCTGTCCACCGAGTCCAGCAGCGCACCGACGTGTGCCTTGCTACCGCGCAGTGGTTCCAGCGTCGGAATCCGGACCAGTGAATCGCCGCCGAGATCGAAGATGACCGAGTCCCAGCTGGCCGCGGCGATATCGGCGCCGAACCGGCGCAGGCATTCACCGCGGAAGTAGGCGCGGGTGTCGGTGGGCGGGTTGTCGACCGCGTCCAGGACCTGCTGTTCGGTGACCAGGCGCTGCATGGAACCTCGCGCGACCAGCCGGTTGTACAGACCCTTGTCGAGGCGCACATCGGAGTACTGCAGATCGACCAGATGCAGACGCGGGGCCGACCAGGTCAGGTTCTCGCGCTGCCGGAAACCCTCCAGCAGCCGCAGTTTGGCCGGCCAGTCCAGGATCTCGGCGCACTCCATCGGATCGCGTTCCAGCAGATCCAGCACATGCGCCCAGGTCTGGAGAACATGGTCGGCCCGCGGATCCGGATCTCGCGCGGCCACCAGTTTCGCCACCCGGTCCAGGTAGATCCGTTGCAGCGCAAGCGCGGTCAGTTCACGTCCGTCGGCCAGCGCCACGGTGGCGCGCAGCGACGGGTCGCGGCTGACCACGTGCACGGCGTGCACCGGGCGGGCCAGCGCCAGATCGGACAGGTCGATACCGTGCGCGGGGCCCTCTTCGATCAGGTCCAGCACCAGCGAGCTGGTGCCGACCTTGAGATAGGTCGACGTCTCGGCGAGGTTCGCGTCACCGATGATGACGTGCAGGCGCCGGTACTTGTCGGCATCGGCGTGCGGTTCGTCGCGGGTGTTGATGATGCCGCGTTTGAGGGTGGTCTCCAGACCGACCTCGACCTCGATGTAGTCGGCGCGCTGGGACAGCTGGAAGCCGGGCTCATCACCGGCCGCCCCGATACCGACGCGCCCCGACCCGGTGAAGACCTGACGGGACACCAGGAACGGGGTGAACCCGGCGATGACGGCGGAGAACGGGGTCTGGCGTGACATCAGGTAGTTCTCGTGCGTGCCGTAGGACGCACCCTTGCCGTCGACGTTGTTCTTGTAGAGCTGCAGCTTGGCCGCACCGGGCACGCTGGCGACGTGCCGGGCGGCGGCCTCCATGACGCGTTCGCCGGCCTTGTCCCAGATGACCGCGTCCATCGGGTCGGTGACCTCGGGCGCCGAGTACTCCGGGTGCGCGTGGTCGACATAGAGCCGGGCCCCGTTGGTCAGGATCATGTTCGCGGCGCCGACCTCGTCGGCGTCGATGATCGGCGCCGGCCCGGAGGTCCGGGACAGGTCGAAACCGCGGGCATCGCGCAGCGGGGACTCGACCTCGTAGTCCCAGCGGGTCCGTTTGGCCCGCTGCAGCCCGGCGGCGGCCGCATAGGCCAGCACCGCCTGCGTGGAGGTCAGGATCGGATTGGCCGTCGGGTCCGACGGCGAGGAGATGCCGTATTCGACCTCGGTGCCGATGATCCGTTGCATAGGGCCACCCTAGGGGACGTGCTGACGGCGGCTATCGGCAGCTCATGACGACGGGGCGGGGAGCCCGAGCGAGCGGGTCTGCCGGGCCGCCAGATACTCCGGCCGGATCCCGGCCGCCGCGTAGGGCGTGGTGAGCTGGTTGTCGACCGAGTTGAACACCAGGAAGATGTTCGAACGCGGCAGCGGGGTGATATTCGAGCCCGAGCCGTGCAGCAGGTTGCAGTCGAACCAGAGCGCCGATCCGGCCGCGCCGGTGAACTGATCGATACCGTCGCGGTCCACCGCCTTGGTCAGGGTGTTCTCGTCGGGCACCCCGATCTGCTGAGCGACCAGAGAGGACGCGTGGTTGTTGTCCGGCGTGGCACCCACACACGGATAGAAGGTCCGGTGCGATCCCGGAATCACCATCAGCGATCCGTTGTAGGGATAGTTGCGGGTCAGCGCGATCGAGCAGGACACCGCCCGCATCTGCGGCATGCCGTCCTCGGCGTGCCAGGTCTCGAAATCGGAGTGCCAGTAGAAACCGGTACCGGTGAACGCCGGCATCAGATTGATCCGGGCCTGGTGGATGTAGACGTCGCTGCCGAGCAGTTGGCGCGCCACCGGCAGCACGGTGTCGTACCGCACCACCTCGGCAACGAGCTCGCTGACCAGGTGCGGTGCGAAGATCGACCGGATCGACCCGCCGGGTTCGCGGATCACTCTCGGGTCGTCATCGCCCAGGTCGGCTGCCAGCCGCTCGAGTTCGTGCCCGAGCGGCGGCAGCGCGTCCTCGACGACGGTGTCGGGCCGGATCAGATAGCCCTGCGCGGCAAAGGCATCCAGGTCCGCGGCCGGTAACGGGCCGCTGCCGGCATCGCCCCAGACCGCGGGCTCGAGGCGTTCGATCGGTGCGATCGCGTGGTCCAGACGGGTCGGGTACGGGTCATGGAGACGATCCTGTGTCGGCGCGCTCATGCAACCTCCTGCGGGGCCGGGTAGGCGCCGGACTCGTCGTGGACCTCCTTGCCCGTCACCGGCGGATTGAACACGCACAACATGCGCAGCTGCTCATCGCAGGTGACCCGGTGGCGCTCGTGCCCGTTCAGCAGATACATGGTCCCCGGTGCCAGCGGGTGGACCTCACCGGTCTCCAGGTTGGTCAGCGTGCCACTGCCCTCGACGATCCACACCGCCTCGACGTGGTGCTGGTAGTGAAAGTCGTGGACCGAGGACGCGGCGATGGTCGTCTCGTGGAACGAGAATCCGACGCCGTCGCCGGCCAGGATGATCCGCTTGGAGCGCCAGGATTCGGCGGCCACGTCACGGTCGGTCCCGGTGATCTCGGCGGTGGTACGAACAATCATGGTTGCCCCTCTCCTCTTCGGCCTGTCGGCATCTAGACGGTGGCGGCGACGGACTCGGCCAGCATCTCCAGGCCGGACTCCAGATCGCTGCGCGATGTGGTGAGCGGCGGAAGCAGCTTCACGACCTCGTCGGACGGACCGCTGGTCTCCATCAGCGTGCCGCGATCGAACGCGGCGCGACACACGTCGGCGGCAAGGTCTGCATCGTCGAACTTCAGGCCCTGCGCCATGCCCCTGCCGCGGGCGGCGACGCCGTCGTGCGACAGCGCGATCCTGTCCAGCCCGTCGCGCAGCAGCGTGCCTTTCGCGGTGATCTCGGCCGCGAATTCCGGATTTTGCCAATATGTTTCGAGCGCCTTCGTGGCGGTGATGAACGCTGGATTATGTCCACGGAAGGTCCCGTTGTGCTCGCCGGGCGCCCAGACGTCAAGTTCCGGGCGGAACAGCGTCAGCGCCATCGGCAGGCCGTAGCCGCTGATCGACTTCGACAGTGTGACGATGTCCGGCACGATGCCCGCGGCTTCGAAGCTGAAGAACTCACCGGTGCGTCCACAACCCATCTGGACATCGTCGACGATCAGCAGGATCTCGCGCTTCTGGCACAGGTCCGCGAGTGCCTGCAGCCATTCCAGCCGCGCGACGTTCAGACCGCCCTCGCCCTGCACGGTTTCGACGATCACCGCCGCGGGACGGTTCAGCCCGCTGCCGGAATCATCGAGCACACGCTCGAACCAGTGGAAGTCCTCGGTGACGCCTCCGAAGTAGTTGTCATAGGGCATCGGAGTCGCATGCACCAAGGGGATTCCGGCTCCGGCCCGTTTCATCGAGTTCCCGGTCACCGACAGCGCACCCAACGTCATACCGTGGAATGCGTTGGTAAAGCTGATGATCGACTCACGTCCGGTCACCTTGCGCGCCAGTTTGAGCGCCGATTCCACCGCGTTCGCTCCGGTCGGACCGGGGAACTGAACCTTGTAGTCCAGATTTCGGGGCTTCAGGATGACCCGATCGAAGGTCTCCAGGAAGTTCTGTTTGGCCGTCGTCGCGATGTCCAGTGAATGCACGATCCCGTCCCCGCTCAGGTACTCCAGCAGTGCCCCTTTGAGCTGAGCATTGTTGTGCCCGTAGTTCAGTGCACCCGCGCCGGCGAAGAAATCGAGATAGCGGCGGCCCGCGGTATCGGTCACCCATGAGTCCTTGGCGGTCGCCAGAACGGTGGGCCAGCTCCGGCAGTAGCTGCGCACCTCCGACTCCACGGTGGCGAACACCGACGGCAGATCGGCCTCGGTGAGTGATAGTGCGGTTTCCTGCGCGGTGTCGAGCAGCAAGGTATTGTCCTCCAATAGGTTTCAGCAATAGAGCGGTGAGGCGAACACGGGTTGTCCGGACGCTTCAGTCGGCCTGCGGAGCGCCGATGGGCCCGATCCTCAGCAGCGGTTCGTCCTCATGGGCACCGTCGGGGTCGAGCTGATCGGCGGTGAAATGGGTATGCTCGCTCAGCGGCACGCCGTGACGGCGCGCAAAGGCGCCGAAGAACGCCCGCGAATGTGCGTTGCCCGGTGACACGGTCGCCTCGACGGTGACCGGTCCGCCGGCACCAGCGGAGCGCACCCGGTCCACCAGCGCATCCAGCATGGCGGCGGCCAAGCCGCCGCGCCGGACGGTCGGAGCGACGGCGACCTGCCAGACGAACAGCACGCCCGGCCGGGGTGGCGGTTGATATCCGGTGATGAAGCCCTGGAGTTGCCCATCGACGTCCGCGACGATGGATGTACGAGCGAAATCGGTACTCAGCAGCAGGTAGGCGTAGGTCGAATTGAGGTCCAGCACACCGGTTTCGGCCACCAGTTCGCGTATCGCGAGGGCATCAGATCCTCGTGGGGGCCGCAAAGACGCGGCCCAATTATATTTTCCGGCAACGCTTTTCGGAGCCGTTTGGACATCGTTCATCGTGAGTAAAAGTCACCACCGAGCAGTCATCGATCACAATTGGTTTCAAATCTTCGGTGTTTCGACGGTAGACACAGCCGAAGAATCCGATCAAGCCGCGACAGCTGGCGGGTGCCATGGGGCAACTCCGCTCGCCGCGCGCTCACCAGCACGAACACCGGACCCGCGGCACCATTGCCGCCGACAGCAACGTTATCAAATCGTTACCTGCGCAGTGACGTGGATCACGTGAATGCCGGAGTCGGGTGGCCTGTCGCATGGCGCCGACGGTTTCGGCGAATGTGGCACCAACCGGTCACCCCGAGGGCTAGCGTCACTGGATACGCAGGCCCAACAGACCGTCGGCGCGCCACGCACCAGCGCTTTTTGCCTTCATGCTCATCGTTGACTCCCTGGCATGTGGGTCCCACGCGCAGTGTGGCGTGCCGACCTCTGCGGTGAGCCGGTAGACATAGAGACGTTATGAAAGTTCTGATCGTCGAGGACGAACCCCGGTTGAGTTCCACTCTGGCAATCGGCCTGCGCGCCGAAGGGTTCGCCGTCGTGGAGGCCGCCAACGGCATCGACGGACTCTGGCAGGCCACCGAGAACGATTTCGATGTTGTGGTGCTCGACATCATGCTGCCCGGGCTCAACGGCTATGAGGTGCTGCGCCGGATGCGGGCCCGTTCGGTGTGGACGCCGGTGCTGATGTTGACAGCCAAGGACGGTGAATACGACCAGACCGACGCGTTCGATCTCGGCGCCGACGATTACCTGACGAAGCCGTTCTCCTTCATCGTGCTGGTGGCCCGGCTCCGCGCCCTGGTACGCCGGGCGGCACCGCACAAGCCGCCGATGCTGACCGCGGGCACCCTGACGGTGGATCCGGGTCGGCGCCTCGTGCAACGCGGCGACAAGGCGCTGTCGCTGACCCCGCGCGAGTACGGCGTGCTGGAGTACCTGATGCGCAACAAGAACGTCGCCGTCACCAAGGCGGATATCCTGCACAACGTCTGGGACGCGCACTATGACGGCCCGGACAACGTCGTCGAGGTGTATGTCGGTTACGTTCGCCGCAAGATCGACATCCCGTTCGGCACCAACACCATCGAGACCATCCGGGGTGTCGGTTACCGGCTGGCCGCCGACAACTGAACCACCGCCCGCGTACCGCCGCCGGGACGATCCTCGATGCGCACCTGCCCGTGATGGGCGGCGACGATCTCGGAAACGATCGCCAGACCGAGGCCGGTGCCACCTGCACCCCGAGACCGTCCCTCGTCCAACCGAACGAACCGGTCGAACACCCTAAGCCGGTCCCCCGCAGGTATTCCCGGTCCGTCATCGCCGATGATCAACACCGCATGCCCGTCGCTGCGCCGGACATCGACCTCGACCACCGAGCACGCGTGCCGGGCGGCATTGTCGAGCAGATTGCGTAGCACCCTGGCCAGCGCCGCCGGGTCGCCGGTGACCCGTACCGGTTCGATGCTCGCGGTCAACTCCAGGTCACTGGCCCGCCGCACGCGTTCGATCTCGCCGTTGGCGAGGTCGTCGAGATCCACGTCGTCACGACGGATGTTCCAGCCACGCTCGTCGGCGCGTGCGAGCAGCAATAGATCATCGATCAACGAGCGCATCCGCTGCGCCTCGGGCATCAGGGTGTGTTGGGCCAGTTCGGTGTTGAGCAGATCCGGATGTGCCTGCGCGACTTCGAGGGCCGAGATGATGGTGGCCAGCGGGCTACGCAACTCGTGCGAAGCGTCGCCGACGAACCGCTGTTGCGCGGCATGGCCCGCCTCGATGCGGGCCAGCATCTCGTTCATCGTCACCGCGAGCGCGGCGATCTCGTCGCGGCTGTCCGGAACCGGCACCCGCTCCGCCAGATCCGAGGTGGTGATATCGGCGACCCGGGAGCGGATGTCGTCCACCGATCGCATCGAGCGGCGCACCAGCAGGTAGGTCGCGGCCGCCGATACCGCGATCACCACGGGTGCGGCGATCGCCAGGGCGGTGACCACGGTTCCCACCGTCGAGAGCACCAGCGGGCTGCCCTCGCCGACGACGACGGTGTAGCGCGCCGCATCGGGGCCGATGACGGTCTGCGCACTGAAACGGATCTCGCCGAACGGTGAATCATGCTCGGGCATACCGATCCGCAGGCCCGCGCCGATATCTCCGACCGGAATCAACGGCGTGGCCGGCGCTCCCGGGGAGCGCTGCAGTACCGTCCCCTCGGCGTCGATGACCTGCACGGCCAGCACCCGCGTGTCGGTGGCGAGTAATTCGTCACTCATCGCCGCAGGGCCCCCGGCGGCGATCACCGCGGCGGCCCGGGCGACCCGCGCCGCCGCAGCGTTGTCGACCTCACTGAGCATCGAGCGGTACAGCACGCCCGCAAGCACCATCCCGGTGACCCCGAGTGCGACGAAGACGACGCTGGCCGCGACGAACGCGGACCGGGCCGAGATTCCCCAGTCGCCGGGCCGGGCCAGTCCACGTCGCATCTGTCCACTGTGCCTCATGCGGCCGATTGGGCGTGTGGCACACCATTTGCCCGCCGAACGCGCACAATGTTGCGGTGTCCGACAGCAGCCCGACCAGGAACGACGAGCAGGTGCACGAGTGGTTCCTGCACCGCGGTCTGCCGCTGGTACTGACCCGCCGGGTGCGCTCCCGCGGGCTGATCGAGCGCTCGGCACCGATGATCAGTTCGGTCGGCGCCCTGACTGCATTGACGATGCTGTTGGCCGAGGTCACCGGTGATGGCCCGAATTACGCGTATGCGTTGCGGCTAGGGATCATCGCGGCCGTGCTGCTGGCCGCCCCGTTCGTGCTCGTCGCGCTGCACCGGCGATCCACCGTGCTGGGCGAGGCTGCCCGGCGTTGGGGCGCCTGGGGCGTGATGGCGATCTTCGTGGTGGTGATGCCGGTGACGGTGAGCGGCTGGTCGGGCGCGGCGGCCGCCGAGGCGCCGCTGTTCGTGCTGATCTCACTGCTTGCGATCTGGCTGACCTACCTGGGTTTCGGGTCGATCGCGGCCTGGGCCTTCCGGTTCGCCTGGGTCCAGTTGGGAGCACTCGGCACCCTGATGAGCAGGGCGCTGCCCCTGCTGATGCTGACGGTGGTGGTGTATTTCACCGGCGAGCTCTGGCAGCTTTCTGCTCGTATGACGCGTCAGCGACTCTGGGAGACAGTCGGTTTCCTGGCCCTGGTGGCGCTGGTGTTCATGGTGACCACCATCCGGGACGAGGTACAGGCCCTGCGGGACGACCGTGCCGAACAGACCGATGCCGGCCGGCTGCTCGTCGATACGCCCTTCACCGAACCGGCCGGCACTCGCACACCGCTCTCGCGCGCCGAGCAGATCAATGTGGTCGCCGTGATGGTGGTGTCCCAGGCCATCCAGGTGGTGCTGTTCACCGCCGGGCTGTTCGCTTTCTTCCTGGCGCTGGGCATCATCGCCATCCCCTATGACGTCACCGTGTTGTGGGCCGGCGAAGAAACCTGCCAGGTCGGCCAACCCCCCTGTGCGGGAACCTGGTTCGGCGTGCACATCCCCATACCCCAGACGGTGGTGCACACCTCGTTGTTCGTCGCCGTGCTGTCCGGGCTCTACTTCACCGTCAGCACCAGCGTCGACCCGTTGTACCGGCAGCGCTTCTTCGATCCGCTGATCGCCGATGTCGCGGTCAGCCTCGCCGGACGCGACGCCTACCTGGAGATGGAAGCCAAGGTCTGAGTCTGTTCGATCACCGTGCACACGCTGTGAAGTGGCTTTACACTTCCTACGCTGCGCATCACCGGCCAATGTCCGGCGACTGGCATCCACCTGCGCAACACGGGATGAAGGGATGACCACCATGAGGAAGATGTTGCTGCCGGTTCTCGCGGCGACGTTCGCCGCGGGACTTGCCGTCGCGGCTCCGGCCAGCGCCGACGAAACCGGCTATTTCACCGAGCTGACCGATTACGGATACGGGGACACCTCCCAGGAGGTCGCCCTGAATCTCGGTTATTCGGTCTGCGAAGATCTCGCCAACGGTGTGCCCCAACAGGTCACGCTCGACGCGATCTACGAGAACACCAACGAGAACGTCGACGCCGCCGACGCGACGTTCCTGTACAAGGCTGCGATCCTGCACCTCTGCTGATCAGCACCTGCCCGGGAACGGCCCCGTCGTCGTGCCGCCGCGGGGACGTTCCCGCGCGTCCGGAGCCGGCGGCGAAATCATTGCGCTGTCAACGACTCTGCCCCAGTTCGTACCCGCCACGACCAGGACGGCGCCGAGTACCCCGAGCGCGGTGACCGGATCCCCGGCCAGCCCCACTCCGATGGCCGCCGCCCACAGCGGTTCGGTACCCAGCAGCAGGCTCATGCGCGCCGGCGTACTGGACCGCACCGCCCACGTCTGGATGCCGAAGGCGAAGACCGTGCACGCCAGCGCGAGATAGCCGGTCAGAGCCCAGTCGCGGCCGGACATCTGGGGCACCGCGGAGAACTGTCCGAGCACGCCCGCGGGCATCGCCGTCAGCACCGTCACGGTGGCCAACTGCACCAGCGTCACCGCCGCCGGATCCAGTCGGCGCGTTGCCGAGGTCCGTGACAGCACGGTGACGTGCACGGCCCGCAGCACCGCCGCGGCCACGATCAGGACGTCCCCCGCGCCGGGAAGCGCGAACCCACCCGACTGGGTCAGCGCAATGCAGCCGAGTACCACGATCGCCGCCGGTGCGTAGAACAGCGGTGCGACGGCGCCCCGGCCACCCAGCAGCGGGGTGATGACCACCGTCAACGCCATGATGAGCCCCGCATTGGACGCCGATGTGCCTGTCACACCGTATGTTTCACATACGCAGACGGCGGTGAGTATCGCGCCGAACAGCGATCCGGCGATCAGCTCGTCGCGACCGACGCGCGCGATCCGGCGCCCCAGCACCAGCCCGAGTGCTGCGGTGGCCAACCCGAATCGCAAGGCCAGGAAGGCCGGAACGCCGTCCGCGTCGACGACTTCCTTGGCGGCAAGGTAGCTCGATCCCCACACCAGCGCCACCGCCAGCAGTGCAAGGTCAACACGGGAGCGAGTCACGGGAGCAAGCGTGCCGCGGCACTGACCATTCAGTCCAGCTACTTTTTCTACTTCTGATGAGTAGTATCCCTACATGGATGCCCTCCGGTTGCGCATGTTGCGCGAGCTTGCCGACCACGGCACCGTCGCCGCGGTGGCCGACGTACTCGCGATGACTCCGTCGGCGGTCTCCCAACAGCTCAAGACCTTGCAGCGGGAGGCAGGTGTCGCACTGCTGGAGCCGGCGGGCCGGCGGGTACGGCTGACCGACGCCGGGCAGGTTCTGGTCGGGCATGCCGAGCGGGTGCTCGCCGCGCTGGACCGTGCGCAGGCCGATATGGACAGCTACCGGACCACCGCCCGCGGTCAGGTGACGGTGTCCTTCTTCCCGTCCGGTGCTGCGATGTTGTTGGCGCCCTTGATCGTGCATGCCGACCGGCAGGGAGTCCAGGTGATCGGCCGCGATGTCGACGTGCCGGCAGCGCGGGCTCCCCAGCAACTCGCCGATGTCGATGTGGTGGTCGTCCATCGCGATGAGCGTGACACCGAGGCCTGGGGGCCGCGATTCACCTCGACTGTCCTGCTGCGCGAGCCACTGGACGTGCTGCTGCCGCCGGCACACCCGCTGGCGGGCAGGGCGCGCCTAGAACTCTCCGAGCTCGCCGATCAGGACTGGATCGGCGTCGAGGGTGGGCTCATGGTCGATGACGTATTCAAGTCGATCGCCACCATCGCCGGGGTGGCGCCCCGAATCACCCAACGGGTCAATGACTTCCGGGTCCTCGAGGAGCTGGTGCAGGCCGGTATCGGGATAGCGCTGCTGCCCCGCTACGTCGTGCTCGCGCGCGACCTGGTGCGCCGCCCGATCGGCGATATCAAGCTCGCCCGGCGTATCGAGGCGGTGACGCGAACCGGGGCCGAGGCCCGGCCGGCGATCGCGCTGGTGCTCGAGGAACTGCGGGCGATCGCCGCCGCGGTTGCTCAGCAGGACAGCGAGTAGGTGTTGGCCAGGTCGTCCTGGGTCACGCAGGCGTCCTGGCCGACCGTGTCGATGACGATATCGGACTCCGGGATCCGCGTCTCGTAACGCCAGCCGGGCGGCGGGGTCAAACGCGCGGCCAGACCGGGCAGGTCGGCCGGGCTCAGCGCCGCATCGACCGTCTGGCTGTAGGTCTGCATGATCCACCGCCGACCATCCGGGTCGACCAATTCGTAGATCGGCCGGCCCGCGGCAAAGACGAACACCGCCTTCCGGTCGACCCTGTTCTGTTGGTACGGGCCGGGATTCAGCGACGCGAGCCGCACCGTGGCCTGCCGGGTCATCTCCAGGCCGCCGAACGTGGCCCGTGTGGTGAGCTGTTCGGCCGCCTTGACGATCCCGCTCATCAGCCAGTACCGCGGACCGTTGAGAATCGCGGCGACCGCACCGTGTTCGGCAGCGATCGCCACAGCGTCCAACCGATCCCACAGTTCGGCGGGGCAGTCGTTGAGCGGAAACGTGTTGTAGACCGTCGCCTCTAGGTCCGCGCCCATCGCGCGGATCAGCAGCACCTCTCCGTACCGCTTGCCGAACACATTCTCGCCGGACTTCGCCATCGCAGGATCGTAATGCCGGGTCGGCGCCTAGAGGTACTGCCCCAGATTGGACTCGGTGTCGATGGCGCGACTGGCCGACGAGGTCTTGCCGGTGACGAGCGTGCGGATGTAGACGATCCGCTCGCCCTTCTTACCCGAGATGCGGGCCCAGTCATCGGGGTTCGTCGTGTTCGGCAGGTCCTCGTTCTCGGCGAACTCGTCGACGATCGAATCCAGCAGGTGCTGGATGCGCAGACCCTTCGAACCGGTCTCCAGCACCGACTTGATCGCGTACTTCTTGGCCCGGTCCACCACGTTCTGGATCATCGCCCCGGAGTTGAAGTCCTTGAAGTACATGACTTCCTTGTCACCGTTGGCGTAGGTGACCTCAAGGAACCGGTTGTCGTCGATCTCGGCGTACATCCGGTCGACGACCTTCTCGATCATCGTCTTGATGGTCAGCCCGCGGTCGCCGGCGAACTCGTCCAGGTCGTCGGTGTTCACCGGCAGGTTCTCCGTCAGGTACTTGGAGAAGATGTCCTGCGCGGCTTCGGCGTCCGGTCGCTCGATCTTGATCTTCACGTCCAGGCGGCCGGGCCGCAGGATGGCCGGGTCGATCATGTCCTCGCGATTGGAGGCGCCGATGACGATGACGTTCTCCAGGCCCTCGACACCGTCGATCTCCGAGAGCAGCTGCGGGACGACAGTGGTCTCCACGTCCGAGCTCACCCCCGTGCCGCGGGTACGGAAGATCGAGTCCATCTCGTCGAAGAACACGATCACCGGGGTGCCCTCGGAGGCCTTTTCGCGGGCCCGCTGGAAGATCAGCCGGATATGGCGCTCCGTCTCACCGACGAACTTGTTGAGCAGCTCGGGACCCTTGATGTTGAGGAAGTAGCTCTTGGCTTCCCGGGAGTCCTCACCGCGCAACTCGGCCATCTTCTTGGCCAGTGAATTGGCGACGGCCTTGGCGATCAGCGTCTTACCGCATCCGGGCGGACCGTAGAGCAGCACGCCCTTGGGCGGCCGCAGCGAGTATTCGCGGTAGAGGTCCTTGTGCAGGAACGGCAGTTCGACCGCATCGCGGATCTGCTCGATCTGGCGGGTGAGGCCACCGATATCGCCGTAGCTGACATCGGGCACCTCTTCGAGGACCAGATCCTCGACCTCGGCCTTCGGGATTCGCTCGAAGGCGTAGCCGGCCTTGGTGTCGACCAGCAGCGAGTCGCCGGGGCGCAGCTTGCGCGGCGGCTCACCGTCGATATCGAGCGGGATCTCCACCCCTTCGGGCAGGTACTCCACGCCGACCAGCGGTTCGGCCAGCCACACGATGCGTTCCTCGTCGGCATGGCCGACGACCAGCGCGCGATGTCCGTCGTCCAGGATCTCGCGCAGCGTGCTGATCTCGCCGACCGCCTCGAAGGCGCCGGCCTCCACGACCGTGAGTGCCTCGTTCAGGCGCACCGTCTGGCCCTGCTTGAGTCCGCTGGTCTCGATGTTGGGCGACAGCGTGAGGCGCATCTTGCGGCCGGAGGTGAAGACGTCGACGGTCTCGTCCTCGTGGACCGCCAGCAGTACGCCGTAGCCGCTGGGCGGCTGCCCGAGCCGATCCACCTCTTCGCGCAAGGCCAGGAGTTGCTGGCGGGCTTCCTTGAGGGTGTCCATCAGCTTGGCGTTGCGGGCCGCCAGCGAGTCGATGCGCGCCTCGAGCTGCTGGACGTCGCGGGCCGTGCGCAATCCGCTGCCGGCGCCCACCGTCCCCTCGAGTTGTTCACGCAGGGCGGCCGCTTCCCGGCGCAGCCTCTCCAGTTCGGCGGCGTCCTCTGCGGACATGCTGGATTCGTGGGGTGTTCCGAAATTCTCAGAACGCTCGGACTCACTCATGCTGCGCTCCCTCCCGCACCGAATGTTGGTGCAGTAACAACTTCAACGCTACCGGCGATTCAGCCTTTGTGTGCGGTCTAGGAATTCGACACACCAGCAACGCTGTTAACCTCCTTGCTTAGCTTGCCCCATTGAAAGGACCACTGTGATCCTCAAAACCCTCGCAATCGGCTTCGTCACCAGCGCCGCGGCAGCCGGCCTGGTAACCGCTGCGGCGACGGGCGTGTCGTCGGTCGCCGCCGGCAGTGCCCCGGCGATCACCGCCGTGGTGTGGGACACACCGATGCCGCAGGCACCGGCGCCCGAGTTGCAGGCACCGTTGACGCAGACCCTGACCGTGCTCGCCGGACCCGGCTCGTTCTCCGGAAAGGCCGCCTACATCCAGGGCGGTATCGGCCGCATCGAGTCCATCGCCGCCGACCGCGCGTACAGCAACGCCGCGCGGGAAGGCAAGTTCCCGCTGACCTTCAACGTGCTCGACATCGACGTCAACGGCCCCGTCGCGACGGCCAACGTCACGGCCACCGCGGCCACCGGTGGCACCGCCACGCAACCCGTCACCTTCACGGCCGGCCCGAGCCCCACCGGCTGGCAGGTGTCCAGGCAGTCCGCTCTGGCGCTGCTCTCGGCGGCCGGCTGACTCACGCGCCGATGCGCCGCACGTCCGTAGCGGTCCCGAGCGCCACCGCGTTGGTGGTGGCGCTCGGGCTCTCGGGCTGCGGCGCCGAGCCGATTCCACCCGCCCCGCAAGCCTCGGTGTCCGCGCCCGCCGTCGCGGGCGCCCAAGCCGCGCCGCAGGCGCCCCTGCCGGCGCCCCAGGCCCTCACCGATGTCCTGGCCAAGCTGGCGGACCCGTTGGTCCCCGGTGAGCAGAAGGTCGCTCTGGTGCAGTACGCCACTGCGGAGGACGGCGCAGCGCTCGACCGTTTCGCCCAGGCCACCGTCGACGGTGGGCTGGCGCCGCTGACATTCCAGGCGGCCGACCTCACCTGGTCGCCGGCCGACTACGGCGATGTGGTCGCCACCGTCACGGTCGGCTCGGCCAACCCGGGCCCGGAAGCGCGGCCGTTCACCTTCCCCATGCAGTTCACCCTCGACGAGGGTGCCTGGCAATTGACGCGGGTGACCGCGGATCAGCTGCTCGAGCTCGGGCCGGTGCCCAGCGCCTCGTCGGCGGCGCCTCCCCCGGCTGATCCGCCGCGATAGCCGGCTCTAGACCTGCGGGCGTTTGCGGCGCAGCGGGGTCGGGGTCACCGTGCCCGGCGCCAATTTGCGGGCGCTGATCAGAAACGCGGTGTGCCCGCGCATGTTGTGCTGCGGCCGGACCGCCAGCCCGACGACATTCCAGCCGCGCTGCATGGTCTCCCACGACCTGGGCTCGGTCCAGCACTGCTGCTCGCGCAGCGCCTCCACGGTGCGCGACAGCTGGGTGACGGTGGCGACGTAGATCATCAGCACCCCGCCGGCCACCAGCGCCGCAGACACCGTGTCCAGGACATCCCATGGGGCCAGCATGTCCAGCACCACGCGGTCGACCTCTGTCTCCTCCGGAGCGGTCTCCCCCGTCGACCCCGCACGCCCCCCGGCCGGGTAGTCGTTGAGATCAGCGATCCGCAGATCCCAGTTGGCCGGGCGCTCACCGAAGAAGGTCTCGACATTGCGGATCGCGTGCACGGCGTGGTCGTCGCGTACCTCATAGGAGATGACCTGACCGGTCGGTCCGACGGCGCGCAGCAGGGAACAGGTCAGGGCGCCCGAGCCGGCACCGGCCTCCAGCACCCGCGCACCCGGGAAGATGTCGCCCTCGTGCACGATCTGCGCGGCGTCCTTGGGGTAGATGACCTGCGCGCCACGCGGCATGGACAGGACGTAGTCGATCAGCAGGGGCCTCAGCACCAGGAACGGGTCGCCGTTGGTGGACTTCACGACGCTGCCCTCGGGCTGGCCGATCACGGTGTCGTGGCCGATGGCACCGCGGTGGGTGTGGAACTCGCCACCCGGGCTGAGCACCATCGTGTAGTGCCGCCCCTTGGGATCGGTGAGTTGCACGCGATCGCCGATGACGAACGGACCAGTGATTTGCACGGGGTCAGCCTGCCAGACGCGCCGCCGGGGCTACGAATTGTTGTCGGTCTGCACGCCTAGGCTGCTCCTATGAGCGCGCCAGCAGCTGCCCGGACCGGTTGGCGCCCGGCGCTGTCGCCGTCACGGGCCAGTGATTTCAAGCAGTGCCCGTTGCTGTACCGCTTCCGGGCGATCGACCGGCTGCCCGAGCCGGTTTCCCCGGCACAGCTGCGGGGATCGGTCGTGCACGCCGCCCTCGAAGAGCTCTATGCGTTGCCCGCCGCCGAGCGCCTCCATGACACCGCGCTGACGTTGGTCGATCCTGCCCTGGACCGGGTGGTCGCCGAGGGCAGCAAAACAGGACTCGCGGTGGATTCCGATCTGCGCGCCGAGCTGCTGCGCGACGCACGCAAGCTGCTGTCGGGGTATTACCGCCTGGAGGATCCGACCCGTTTCGACCCGCACAGCTGCGAGCAGCGCGTCGAGGTGGAGTTGGAGGATGGCACGCTGCTGCGCGGTTTCGTCGACCGGATCGATATCGCCCCGACCGGTGAGATGCGGGTGGTCGATTACAAGACCGGTAAGTCGCCTTCGGAGCTGTGGGCGCTGGCCGAGGCCAAGGCGCTGTTCCAGATGAAGTTCTATGCCGTCGCGCTGTGGCGGTCGCGCGGTGTGCTGCCGGCCAAGCTCCGCCTGCTCTACCTGGCCGACGGTCAGGTGCTGGACTACTCCCCCGATCTGGACGAGCTGGTGCGCTTCGAGCGGACCCTGACCGCAATCTGGCGGGCGATCCAATCCGCGGGTAGCACAGGCGATTTCCGGTCCAAACGGTCGAAGCTGTGTGGTTGGTGCGCGCACCAGCAGCTCTGCCCGGAGTTCGGTGGCACGCCGCCGGTGTACCCGGGTTGGCCGCAGGAGCCCGCGCCGGAGAGCAGGAGCGACGCAGCGACGGCGGTCGAGTGAGCGACTGTCACTACCGGCGGCTGGCCGAGTCCGAGGGATTCCAGGTGTTCGAGTCGACGCCGGGCACGGCGAGCAACTGGGATTCCGCGATCCAGCACGGGTCACCGCCGCTGGCGCTGTTGACCCGTTCGATCGAGGAGCTCTATCCCGACCGTCCCGAACTGCGGGTGGGGCGGCTGGTGCTCGACATCCTGGGAGCCATCCCGGTCGCCCCGGTGAAGGTGCACGCCTGGGTGGAACGACCCGGCGCCCGGATCACCATGGCGGTTGCCGAGATGCGGACCGTTGCGGGCACGGATCGCGTGCTGGCTCGGGTGAGTGCCTGGTTGCTGGCCACCAGTGACACCGCCGACGCCGTGAGCGACCGTCATCGCCCGCTGGTGGAGGGCGCGGCGATGGACAATCCGCACGGTTGGATGGGCGCGCCCGGCTACCTGGAGACCGTCAGCTGGCGCAAGCAGCGGACCGACCCGGACCAGCCTGCCGTGGTGTGGATGAGTCCGCTGGTGCCGCTGGTCGCCTCGGAACCCACGACCGATCTGCAGCGGCTCGCGATGGTGGTCGATTCCGCCAATGGCGTGGGCGCCGCGCTCGATCCCGACGCGTTCGTGTTCATGAACACCGACACCGCGGTCCATCTGCACCGCGCGCCCAGCGGCAATGACTTCGCGTTGCGCGCCCGCGGCTCGATCGGCCCGGACGGCATCGGGGTGACGACCGCGGATATCTTCGATCGCGACGGATTCATCGGAACGTCGGCGCAGACGCTCCTCGTGCAGCGGAGGTAGAGCGGTGGCCGGACGTACGGTGGTCGGCAGTGACGGTGTGACCTGGACGGTGCGCCGGCGGTGGCTACCGTGGCGCGGACCGGTGTCATTTCGCGAGATGTGGCACAGCCCATCGGACAAGGCACCCGCGGCCGAGGACGCGACGACGGCCGAGGAACCACCCGGCGCCGCCCTACGGTTCCTGCAGTTGACGGTCGGTGTCGTGCTGTGGGTGATCATCTACGGGGGCAAGGCGATACTCATCGCCCTGGCGGCGGTGTTCATGGTGGCGGTCTGGCTCATCAATCTGGCGCTGCAACTGCTGGCGCTGCCGTTCGTGCTGCTGGCACGGGTGACCGGGCTGGCCCGCTGGCCGGTCCAGATCGAGCGTCAGTATGCACATTTCCGCACCGAGCATGCACCGGACTATGCGGCGGCGGCCACCCTGCGCGACGGTCTTGCCGCGCAGCTGGAGGCGGGCACCCTGGACGGCATGCACGAGGCGGCTGCTCCGGAGCCTGCCGCTTGACCGCATTCTTGCGCCAGTTCGATCTCGCGTGGGCGCTGACCGACCTGCATCTGTCGGCGCTGTCCGACGACGACTTCCTCTGGGAACCGACGAATCCGGTGTGGACGATGCATCGGGACGGGTGCGGGCGCTGGTATCCAGACTGGGCCGAGACGGAACCGGAACCCATCCCGGTGCCCTCCATCGGGTGGATCAGCTGGCACATCATCTTCTGGTGGTCGGCGGCGCTGGATGCATTGGCCGGACAGCCGGCGCGACCGCCCACCGAGATCACCTGGCCCGGCCCCGCCGCCGCGGTGCCCGCGATCAGGGCGCTGCACGACCGGTGGCGGGAGGTCCTGATGACGCTGAGCCCGGCCGACCTCGACGCGCCCTGCGCGTACCCCTGGGGTCCCGACGCGAGGCGGACCGTCGCCGACACCGTGCTGTGGCTGAACGTCGAACTCGCCAAGAATGGATCCGAGATCGGTCTGCTGCGGATGATCCGCGCCACCGGCTAGCTATATGCCGTTGCATCTATATAGATCAATTGCAATACTGAGGGCATGGACGTGTTCGAAGCCGTCGCGGAACCCAGTCGGCGCACCCTGCTCGATGCGCTGCGACACGGCGAGCGCACCGCGGGTGAACTGGTCGACACCCTGCCGGGGCTCACCCAGCCGACGGTGTCCCGCCATCTCCGGGTGCTGCGCGAGGTCGGTCTCGTCGAAGTCCGCTCCGACGCCCAGCGGCGCATCTACGCCCTGCGTGCCGACGGTCTCGCCGAGATGGACACCTGGATCGAGTCCTACCGGCACTTTTGGGCCGGTCACCTGGACGCGCTCGAAGGGCATCTGCAACAGACGTTCGGTGAACCGTCATGACCGCCCGTGACGGCCGGGTGGTCGTCGACGGTGACCGCGCGGCGCTGCACTTCGAACGACGACTGCCCTACCCGGTCGAGCAGGTGTGGACCGCGATCACAGATCCGGCGCATCGCGGAAAATGGATGGGCCGCACCGTGATCGACCCCCGCGAGGGCGGCACCATCGAGACCGTGGCCGCCGGCCCGCCGTTGCCGCCCGAGCGCAAGCGGATGACCGGCCGGATCCTGGTGTGGGATCCACCGCACGTGTTCGAACACGAATGGCTGCAGCCAATCGTCGAGCCCGGGGTGGTGCGCTATGAACTCACCTCCGATGGCAACGGCACGTTGTTGCGGCTCAGCCATCGAGGACTGAGCGTCCCGAACGCGAACGGCTTCCGCACCGGGACGCATGCCTATCTCGACCGGCTTGCCGCACTGCTCGCCGGTGAATCGTTGCCCAACTGGGCTCAACGCGTGCAAGCCATCTCGGGCTTCGCGCCGACAGGTGAGGAGTTCTCATGACCGACAACGACTTCGGGAAGCGGCCGGCGATCGTCATCGCCTACCACTCCGGATTCGGGCACACCGCGACGCTGGCCTCCGCGGTCGCCGACGGGGCGCACGCCGACGGGGCCGACGTCACCACGGTGGCCGTCGACACGATGACCGATGCGGACTGGGCGACATTGGACGGCGCCGACGCGATCATCTTCGGGACCGCGACCTACATGGGCAACGTCTCGGCCGGGTTCCAGGCCTTCGCGGAGCAGACCGGCCGGCGTTGCATCACCGGCGCGTGGCGGGACAAGGTTGCGGCGGGATTCGCCAATTCCGGCAGCAAGAGCGGGGACAAGCTGACCGCGCTGATCTCGCTGACGGTGTTCGCCGCCCAGCACCATATGCACTGGGTCAGTTTGGGTCTGGGGCCGGGCTGGAATTCCGCCGCGGGCAGTGAACACGACCTGAACCGGCTCGGATTCTGGCTCGGCGCCGGCGCGCAGACCGACGTCGACGCCGGACCCGAGAACGTCCACCCCGCCGATATCGCGACCTGCCGGCATCTCGGGCAACGCGTCGCTGCGGTGAGCGCCCAACTGATCGCCGGCCGGGCGGCTAGTTCAGCGGCTTGAGGTCCTGCAGCAGGGTGGGCACCAGTTCGCTGACGGTGGGATGGATGTGCATGGTGCGGGAGATCGCGGTGTAGGGCAGCTTGGCGGTCATCACATCCAGGATCGCGTGCACCACCTCGTCGCCGCCGACCCCGAGGATCGAGGCCCCCAGGATCTCCTCGGTGTCGGCATCGACCACGACCTTCATGAAGCCCTGGGTCTCGCCCTTTTCCACCGCGCGACCGACACGGGTCATCGGGCGCGTGCCCACGAGTGCCTTCCGGCCGCTGCGGCGCACTTCGTCTGCGGTCATCCCGGCTCGGCCCAGGGGTGGGTCGATGTAGAGCGCGTAGGTGGGTACGCGGTCGCTGACCCGGCGAGGATCATCGTCGAGCAGGTTGGCCGCCACGATCTCGAAATCGTTGTACGAGGTGTGGGTGAAGGCACCCTTGCCGTTGCAGTCCCCCATCGCCCAGATGTGCTCGACGTTGGTGCGCAGGGTGTCGTCGACCTCGATGTAGCCTCGGCCGTCGGTGCGCACACCGGCATTCTCCAGGCCGAGGTCGTCGGTATTGGGTACCCGCCCGACGGCGATCAGGGCATGGCTGCCGACAATCGGTGCGGCACCGGATCGCGTGGTCACCTCGAATCCGTTCTGCAACTTGGTGAACCGGATATCGTCGGCGCCGGTGTGAATCTCGATGCCCTCGGCTTCCAGGATGCCGCGGATGGCCGCCGAGACATCCTCGTCCTCGCGGGAGGTCAGTCGGGGCCCACGTTCGATCACCGTCACCCGCGCCCCGAACCGCCGGTACATCTGGGCGAACTCCAGGGCGATGTAACTGCCGCCGATGACGACGAGGTGTTCGGGCACCGAATCGAGTTCCAGCACCGACACATTGGTCAGATAGTCGATATCGGACAGGCCCGGCATGTCCGGCACCACGGCACGGCCACCGACGTTGAGGAAGATACGTTCGGCGCGCAACAGCCGGCCGTCGAGATCTATTGTGTGTGGGTCGGTGAACCGGGCATGCCCGCGTAACAGGGTGGCGCCATCCATCCCCTGGAGCCAGTTCTCGACACCGTTGCGGTCTGTCCGCACGATCTGATCCTTGCGTGCCTTGACTTTCGCCATGTCGACGGTCACCTCGCCGGTGCCGATGCCGAATTCGGCTCCGCGGCGGGCTATGTGGGCGGCATGCGCGCTGGCGACCAGCGTCTTGGTGGGGATACATCCGTAGTTGACGCAGGTGCCGCCGACCAGTTGGCGTTCGATGACCGCGACCCGCTGCCCGGCTTCGGTCAGCCTGCCGGCCAGCGGTGGTCCCGCCTGACCCGCGCCGACGATGATGGCGTCGAAGTCGGTCACCGGCCCGGCCATCAGACGAGGCTGACGAGGAACGCGACGAGGAATCCACCGCCCACGGCGATGGCATCTTCGATGAACGCGCCGGGACGGTCGTTTCCGTTGTTGGACGCCGACAATCTGCTGCGCAGTTCGGCACCTGCCAAGGTGCCGAGCACCGCGCCGACCATGCCCGCACCCGTGGCCGAGAACGTGTGGAAGAACGCGCTGCCGATGACCGCACCGGCGAAGCCGCCCGTGATCAGCCGGGCGATGAACTGCGGCGGTACCTTGCGGCTCGGCGTCTTCGGGAGCTGATCGGTGATGAGTTCGCCGACGAGCAGAATGCTGAGCACGGTGACCGTGATCGGATGCCCGACCCATTCCGACCACTTGTCGGTGACGTCGATCCAGCCGAGCATCGCACCCCACGCGACCACCGCCGGTGCCGTCATCGCACGCAGTCCGGCGATGACACCGATCAGTAGGGCCAGAACAAGAACGAGAACCTGCGTCATCGGACCTCCATACGCTGGACGGACATCCGGACGCTAACACGCGCGACGGCATCGCGCGTCACGATCAGAACCGGCAGAACCTGATGTCGGAGGCCAGGATTGCCTTGGCGCCGATGGCGGCGAGCTCGTCCATGATGGCGTTGACATCGCGTCGCGGCACCAGTGCGCGCACCGCCACCCAGTCGGGATCGGCCAGCGGTGCGATGGTGGGTGATTCGAGCCCGGGCGTTACTGCGCTGGCCTCTTCGAGCACGCTGCGCGGGCAGTCGTAGTCGAGCATCAGATACTGCTGGCCGAACACCACACCCTGCACCCGGGCGGTGAGTTGATCACGAGCGGGATCCGCCTCGGTGTCCGCGCGTTCGATCAGCACCGCCTCGGAATCGCACAGCGATTCACCGAAGGCCACCAGATTGTGCAGTCCCAGAGTGCGACCGGATCCGACGATATCGGCAATGACATCGGCGACACCGAGCTGGATGGAGATCTCCACGGCACCGTCGAGGCGGATGACGGTGGCCTCGATGCCCATGTCGGCCAGATTCTTACGGACCAGGTTCGGGTACGCGGTGGCGATCCGCTTACCTGCCAGCGCATCGACCGTCCAGTCCTGTCCCTTGGGCGCGGCGTACCGGAACGTCGACGAGCCGAAGCCGAGCGCCAGTCGTTCACGGACGGGGGCTTCGGACTCGGCGGCCAGGTCGCGGCCGGTGATACCGAGATCGAGTTCCCCGGAGCCCACGTAGATCGCGATGTCCTTGGGCCGCAGGAAGAAGAACTCGACATTGTTGGCCGGGTCGACGACGGTCAGATCCTTGGGATCGGTCCGCCGCCGGTAGCCGGCCTCGGACAGGATCTCGGCGGCCGATTCGCTCAGCGCCCCCTTGTTGGGTACGGCGACGCGCAGTGTTGTCATCACAGGTTCCGGTACACGTCGTCGAGGCTGAGACCGCGCGAGAGCATCAGCACCTGGGTCCAATACAGCAGCTGACTGATCTCGTCGGCGAGCGCTTCATCGCTCTCGTGCTCGGCGGCCAGCCATACCTCGCCGGCCTCTTCGAGGATCTTCTTGCCCAGGCCGTGCACGCCGGCGTCCAGCGCGGCCACGGTGCCGCTCCCGGCGGGCCGGGACTGCGCTTTTTCGCTGAGTTCGGCGAACAGGCCTTCGAAGGTCTTCACGGGCAGCGATTGTTTCACGTGTGCAGGAGAACACCCAAGACGCGGTGACTATCCCGTCGAACCGGAGGTGCCCAGTCTGCCGAGCAACGCGGGTACCTCGGCGGGTGTGACCGGGGTGCTGAAGAAGAAGCCCTGGCCGGTGTCACAGCCGTGTCGTATCAGCCAGTCGGCGGTATCGGCGTCCTCGACACCTTCGGCGACCACCGAGATCCCGAGGCTGTGGGTCAGGTTGATGACGGCGCTGACGACCGCGGCGGCCCGTGCGTCAGAGGTGACGTCGGCGACGAACTGGCGGTCGAGCTTCACTTCGTCGATGGCGAGGTCACGCAGGTACGACAGCGCCGAGTAGCCGCTGCCGAAGTCGTCGATGGCCACCCGCACGCCCCGTTCTCGCAACTCGCGAAGCACCGCTTTGACGGTGCCGACCTCGGTCAGGACGATGTCTTCGGTGATCTCCACGGTCAGCACGTCATGGTTGAGGCGACGGCTGTCGAGTTCCTGACAGAGGCGGTCGGGCAGTCGCGTGTCCCGCAGCATCGGCGCAAAAAAGTTGATCGCGACGGCGATGTCCAGATCCTGCGACTGCCAGTCGGCGGCGTCATCGAGCACCTTGCGGACCACAATTTCGGACACCGGGCCCATCAGGCCGTGTTGGCGCACGAGGGACAGGAAGGCGTCGGGACGCAGTGTGCCCAGGCGGGGATGTGGCCAGCGCAGCAGCGCCTCGACGCCGGTGACCCTTCCGCTGCGCAGATTCACCTTGGGTTGATAGGCCACCTCGATGGTGCCGCGATCGACCGCGTCGCGAAGCTCGCCCAGCAGCCGGATGCGCTCTGCTCCCCCGCCCGGGGCCCGGCGGGGACGGTGCTTGAGATCGACGGGGTCCACAGGTGCGGTGGGCAGGTCGGCGGCGAACGTCCGGACGTCCGCTGCCGACCGTTTGGCGGCGTACATCGCGAGGTCGGCGCGCCTCATCAAGATCTCCGCACTCAGGTCCGGCTCCTTCTCCGAGGCCGTCGCCACACCGAGGCTCGGTCGCAGGAACACCTCGTGGCCGTCGACATCGAACGGCCGCTCGAAAGCCTCGACGACCCGTTGCGCGACCATCTGGTGGTCATCGGCACCGCCCTCCAACAGCATCATGAACTCGTCACCGCCCAGGCGCGCGACGGTGTCGCCGGTCCGGACACAGTCCAGGAATCGTTGTCCGGCCCCGACCAGCAGGCGATCTGCAACCGGGTGGCCAAGGCTGTCGTTGACGAGCTTGAAGTCGTCGAGATCGATCGAGATGACCGTGATGGGCCGGGAATCGCGGACGCGCAACAGCATCGCGTGATCCAGACGTTCGTTGAACAATGTTCGATTTGCCAAGCCGGTCAACGGATCTCGTAGGGCCTGGTCGGCCGCTGCGGTCAGCAACTGCCGGTTGTCCCATGCCGAGAGGATTTGCCGTCCACACACGACGCAGACGATCAGCTGCACCAGCACGCTCTCGAATCCGCGCATCACCACCGGCGGACCGAGGACGCCCGCGAGCAACAACGGCACGTAGGGCAACCACAGCGAAGAATGGGACGGCACCGGCGCCGGGCGGTCGGGTGCCGGCTGTGGGAGCCGACTCAGGACCGCCGCGGCGGCGAACAAGGCCATCGCGGACGCCCACAGCAGATCGATGACATGCCCGGTGCGGTAGCTGCCGTCGACGATCAGGAACGTCAGGGTGACGTCGGCGATGGTGATCAAGGTGATGGCGACGGTGATCACCGCCAGCGCCACGGGCCTTCGGCGGCGCGAGCGGGCAAGGGCGAGAACCGCAATCGAGAGCACCACCACATCGGCCAATGGCGTGACCAGCGCCAGCGTCAACTCGACGTTGTGGTGACGCAGCGTGTCGAACACGCGGTTCAGGCTGAAGATCCACACCAGCAGAAACAGGCACAGTGAGACCGTCAGTGCGTCGAGTGCCAGGTGCAGCCGAGAGACCAGGGTGCCCCTGGCGAGCAGCTGGGACAGCCCGACCGCGACGAGCACACTGAATGCCAGGTAGAACAGATCAGCCGGCGAGGGCGACGGCGGCTCGCGCAGGATGACGTCGTAGACCAACCAGATCACGTCACCGATCGCCCATGTCGCCAGCGCCGTGCCCAGAAAGATCCAGGCGAGACGGGTAGGTCCGTCGGCAGCGCGAGCGGCCAGCGCAGCGCGCGCGGCCGCGAAAGCCGCCAGCAACAACGAGATGGCGTCATTGGCGACGGCGAGGTGAGCGGCGTCGCGTGCCAGCACCATCACCAGCGCCAGCACTGCCACCAACACCCACGGCACCGCGATCGCGGCGATGTCGTGCCCAGACAACCGGCCGGAGTCCAACGGCTCACCCCCCACTGACCATGGCGCTCCCGGCACTCAAGGTAATGCTGGAACGCACGTGCCGCAGATCACTCCGGACACATCCCGAGGGTCAGTTCGTGACGGGTTTGTCTTCGTGCAGCACCTCGGCGTGCATGTCCTCCAGGGATACTCCCTTGGTTTCACGGACCCACTTCGTCACGAACAGGAACGACAGCACCGCGCACAGCGCGTAGAACCCGTAGGCGAGTCCCAGGTTGTTGCGCAACTCCGGGAAGGTCACCGTGATCAACCAGTTGGCCGCCCACTGCCCGGCCGCGGCCAGGCCGAGTGCGGCCGCCCGGATGCGGTTGGGGAACATCTCACCGAGCAGGACCCACACCACCGGGCCCCAGGACATACCGAACGCCACGACGAACAGGTTGGCGGCGATCAGCGCGATCACGCCGGACGCGCCCGGCAGGCTGGGCGTCCCGTCGGGGTTCACGCTGGCGTTGGCGAAGATGACCGCCATGGTGGCCAGTGTGACCGCCATGCCGGCCGAACCGATGAGCAGCAGCGGCTTGCGACCGATCTTGTCGATCAGCGCGATCGCGATCAGGGTGGTGAGCACGTTGATCACCGAGGTGATCACCGTGTAGACGGCCGACTCGTCGGCGCTGAATCCAACCGCCTGCCACAGCACGTTGGAGTAGTAGAAGATCACGTTGATACCGACGAACTGCTGGAAGATCGACAGCCCCAGGCCCACCCAGACGATGCTGTAGATACCGCCGGTCGGCTTCTTGAGGTCGCGCCAGGACGGCTTGTCCTCGCGTTCCAGGGTGTCCCGGATCCTGGTGATCGTGATCTCCAGGTTCTTCTGGCCGAGCAACATGCTCAGCACCCGTCGCGCTTCCGGAATCTTGTGGCTGGCAACGAGATAGCGCGGCGACTCCGGGATGGTGAAGGCCAGCACGCCGTACAGCACGGCGGGAACGGCCATGGCCAGGAACATCCAGCGCCAGGCGTCCAGGCCCAGCCACAGCACCTCGTTGGGCCCGCCGGCCGCCCACTGCAGCAGCCAGTTGACGACGAAGGAGGCGAAGATGCCCAGCACGATGGCCAGTTGCTGCAGGGAGCCCAGCCGTCCGCGGATGTGCGGGGGTGAGGTCTCCGCGATGTAGGCCGGTGCGATGACCGATGCCACGCCGACACCGACACCGCCGACGATGCGGAACAGCACCACCGTCCAGACCTCGTGTGCCAGGCCGGTGCCGAAGGCGCTGATCAGGAACAACACGGCCGCGATCTTCATCACCGCGATGCGGCCGATCTTGTCCGCGATCCGGCCCGCGGTCATCGCGCCCGCCGCGGCGCCCAGCAGAGCCGAGGCCACCGCGAAGCCCAGCTCGGCGTTACCGATGCCGAAGTCTTCCTGGATCGAGGACACCGCGCCGTTGATCACGGCGCTGTCGTAGCCGAACAGCAGACCGCCCAGCGCTGCGACGGCCGCAATCCGCACCGCCGTGCGACCGGAACTGAACCCGGAATCGTCGTCGAGGAACGAGGCTTCGTCGCCTCCGACCGGACCGTGCGTCATGGATTGTCCTTCCACCCCGTGCCGTGATGCGTGTCACATCACAATCGCACAGTCGCGACCCGAAATGGTCTGGATCAGGCGGTGCGTTCGTCCAATTCGGCGCCCAGTTCGGCGTGCACATCGCGGAGCTGATTCACCGTCAGATCGGCCAGTGACTCCGCGTGGCGGCGCCGGGGACCCGCCGGAACCTCGATCTCGTTGGGGATCACCAGCACTGCGCATCCCGCGGCCTCGGCGGCCGCGGTGCCGGTGACCGAATCCTCGATCGCCAGGCAGTGCTGAGGGTCCAGGTCCAGCAGTGCGGCGGCCCGTAGATACGGGTCCGGAGACGGCTTGCCCGCGGGTACCTCGTCCCCGCACACCGTGACGCTGAAGTAGTGGCGGCCGATGCTGTTGAGGGCCTTTTCCGTGAGCCCACGACGGGTGTTGGTCACCAGGGCCATGGTGACGCCGGCGGCAGACAGTTCCTCAGCATCTCGCGCGCGCCCGCACACCACGGCAGTCCGGTCTCGAAAAGCTCACCGACGTAGTCGTGTAACCAATCGGCTGTCTGCGCGAGGTCCACCGGATCGGGTGCCAGGCCCAGGTCGGCGTACACGATCCGCATCACGATCTCGCTGGACCCGCCGATCGTGGTGGCGCGGACCTCTTCGCTGAGCTCCCGCCCGTGTCGGCGGTAGAACTCCTGGAGGCCGATATCCCAAAGCTTTTCGGAGTCGACGAGGGTGCCGTCCATATCCCACAGCACTGCACGCATGTCCCCGATTGTCTCACCGATCGCGGTGGGCCTGAAAACCCGAGGCTGTCGGCGGGCCCGGCTAGCGTGGTCGTCATGACGGTTCTTGTGACGGGTGCCACCGGCAATATCGGCCGCAGGGTCGTGGATCGACTTCTGGACCTGGGTGTCTCGGATATCCGTGCCCTGACATCGGACCCGGCGAAGGCGAATCTGCCCGCGGGTGTGGAAGTGGTCACAGGATTTCTGGGCAGGCCCGAGACCTTGTCGCCCGCGCTCGCCGATGTCGACCAGATCTACCTGGCGCCGTTCCCACGCACCATCGGCATCACCTGCGAGATGATCGCCGCGGCCCGGGTCAGCTATGTGGTGGCGCTGTCCGGTGCCGCACACTGGCAGGAACACGCCGACAGGATCTCCGCCACCCCGGTGCCCAGCACACAACTCGGGCCCGGCGAGTTCTGCGAGAACTTCGCGATGTGGGCACCGCAGATCACGACGGGCGTGGTGCGGGACGTGGCGCCCGAGGCGGTCCAGTCACCGGTGTCCATGGACGATATCGCCCGGGTGGCCGCACACCTGCTGGCCGACCCGGGGGACGCGCACCTGGGCCAGATGTACGAGTTGACGGGACCCGAGGCGATCACCCGTGCGGAGATCGCGCGTCAGATCGGCGATGGCCTCGGCACCCCCGTGCAGATGCAGCGGTGCGACCGGTCCGAAGCCGACGCGCTGCTGCGGCCGGTGATGGGTGACGGCGTGGACTGGTACCTGGACCTGTTCGATGGCGACACCGGGCCGCAGCACGCCAACGATCTGGTCGAGCAGGTGACCGGCGCGCCCGCGCTGTCGATGCGACAGTGGGCGGCCGGCAACCGAGAGCTGTTCGCGCCGAACTGATCTGGGCTGGGGTTCAGTCCTCCGGGTTGTAGCCGAGATTGGGGCCCAGCCAGCGCTCGGCTTCGGCCAGCGTCCAGCCCTTGCGCTTGGCGTAGTCGGCCACCTGGTCCTGGGCCATCCGGCCGACCACGAAGTACTGCGACTGCGGGTGCGAGAAGTACCAGCCGCTGACCGCAGCTCCTGGCCACATAGCCATCGACTCGGTGAGCTCGATGCCGGTGCGCTCCTTGACGTCCATCAGCTCCCACAGCGTCACCTTCTCGGTGTGCTCCGGGCAGGCCGGGTAGCCCGGCGCCGGGCGGATTCCGCGGTACTTCTCCGCGATGAGCGCCTCGTTGTCCAGCTGCTCGTCGGGCTGAAATCCCCAGAACTCCTTGCGGACCCGCTGATGCATCCGCTCGGCGAACGCCTCCGCCAACCGGTCGGCCAGCGATTCCAGCAGGATCGCACTGTAGTCGTCGTGGGCCGCCTTGAACTCGTCGATCTTGACATGGCTGCCGAGGCCCGTGGTGACGGCGAACGCGCCGACGTAATCCCGGAGACCCGTTTCCTTGGGCGCGATGAAGTCACCCAGTGACCGGTTCGGGATGCCATCGCGGTGCTCGCCCTGCTGGCGCAGGTTACGCAGCCTGGTCAACACCTCGGTCCGGGTCTCGTCGGTGTAGACCTCGAAGTCGTCGCCGACCGCGTTCGCCGGGAAGAAACCGATCACGCCGTTGGCCGTGAGCCACTTCTCCTTGATCAGGGTGTCGAGCATCTCCTGCGCGTCGTCGTACAGCTTGCGTGCCGTCTCACCCGAGACCGGGTTGTTGAGGATGTCGGGGAAGCGCCCCTTCATCTCCCAGGCGTTGAAGAACGGCTGCCAGTCGATGTACTCGCGCAATTCGGCGAGGTCGTAGTCCAGGAATTCCCGCACACCGAGGCCCTGGGCCGGCACCGGCGGCGTGTAGCCCTCCCACTCGATCGGGGTCCGGTTCGCCCGGGCCTTCTCCAGGGTGAGCATCGGGCGTTCGCTTTTCTGGGCGTGCCGTTCCCGAAGCGATGCGTAGTCCTTCTCGGTGGCTTCCAGCAGGGCAGGTCGCTGCTTGTCGTCGAGCAGCGCCGCGGCGACCGGCACCGAACGGGACGCGTCCTTGACCCAGACCACCGGACCGCTGCGACGCGGCGACACCTTCACGGCCGTATGTGCCCGCGAGGTGGTCGCCCCACCGATCAGCAGCGGGATCTCGAGGCCCTGACGCTCCATCTCGACGGCGAAGTTGACCATCTCGTCCAGCGACGGGGTGATCAGACCGGACAGCCCGATGATGTCGGCATCGTGCTCCTTGGCCGCGTCCAGGATCTTCTGGGCGGGCACCATCACACCGAGGTCGATGACCTCGTAGTTGTTGCACTGCAGGACGACCCCGACGATGTTCTTGCCGATGTCGTGGACGTCGCCCTTGACCGTCGCCATGATGATGGTGCCGTTGGTGTCCTTCGCCTGCGTAGCGCCGTTCTGCTCCTTCTCCGCCTCGATGTAGGGCAGCAGGTAGGCCACGGCCTTCTTCATCACCCGGGCCGACTTCACCACCTGGGGCAGGAACATCTTGCCCGCGCCGAAAAGGTCACCGACGACGTTCATGCCGTCCATCAGCGGGCCCTCGATCACCTCGATCGGCCGCCCGCCTGCGGCGGCGATCTCGGCCCGCAGTTCCTCGGTGTCGGCGTCGACGTCGGCGTCGATGCCCTTGACCAGGGCGTGCGTGATCCGTTCGCGGACCGGGAGAGATCGCCACTCGGCCGCCTTCGGGTCCTCGGCCTTCTCGGTCTTGTTGAACCGTTCGGCGATCTCGAGGAGCCGTTCGGCGGCGTCCTCGCGACGGTTGAGCACGACGTCCTCGATGCGGTCCCGCAGCTCGGGGTCGATCGAGTCGTACGGCACCAGCGCACCGGCGTTGACGATGCCCATGTCCAGGCCGGCCTTGATGGCGTGGAACAGGAACACCGCGTGGATCGCCTCGCGGACCGGGTTGTTACCGCGGAACGAGAACGACACGTTGGAGATGCCGCCAGAGATGTGCACTCCCGGCAGGTTCTCCTTGATCCAGGCGCAGGCCTCGATGAAGTCGATCCCGTAGGTCGCGTGCTCCTCGATGCCGGTGGCCAGCGCGAAGCAGTTCGGGTCGAAGATGATGTCCTCGGCCGGGAAGCCGACCTCTTCGGTCAGGATCCGGTAGGCCCGCCCGCAGATCTCCTTGCGGCGCTCCAGATTGTCGGCCTGGCCCTGCTCGTCGAAGGCCATCACCACGACGGCGGCGCCGTACTTGCGGCACAGCCGCGCCTCGCGGATGAACTTCTCCTCGCCCTCCTTCATGGAGATCGAGTTGACGATCGGCTTGCCCTGCACGTTCTTCAGGCCCGCCTCGATGACCTCCCACTTGGAGGAGTCGATCATCACCGGGACGCGGCTGATGTCCGGCTCGGCCGCGATCAGCTTGGTGAAGCGGTCCATCGCGGCGACGCCGTCGATCATGCCCTCGTCCATGTTGATGTCGATGACCTGCGCACCGACCTCGACCTGCTGCAGGGCCACCGACAGCGCGGTGTCGTAGTCCTCGGCCTTGATCAGGTTGCGGAACCGGGCCGAGCCGGTGATGTTGGTGCGTTCACCGATGTTCACGAACAGCGAGTCGTCACCGATATTGAGTGGCTCCAGACCCGACAGCCGGGTGGCCACCGGGATCTCCGGAAGCTCGCGCGGCGGCTTGCCCTCCACGACCTTGGCGATCTCGGCGATGTGCGGCGGCGCCGTCCCGCAACACCCACCGACCAGGTTGACCAGGCCGGCCTCGGCGAACTCGGCAATGTAGCCGGCCTGCGCCTCCGGGGACTCGTCGTACTCACCGAAGGCGTTGGGCAGCCCGGCGTTCGGGTAGCAGGAGACGAAGGTGTCCGCGATCCGCGCCACCTCGGCGATGTAGGGCCTCATCTCGGGCGCGCCCAGGGCGCAGTTGAGGCCGACGGCGATCGGCTTGGCGTGCCGGATCGCGTTCCAGAACGCCTCGGTGACCTGACCGGACAGCGTCCGCCCGGACGCGTCGGTGATGGTGCCCGAGATGATCACCGGCCAACGGCGTTCGCGCTGCTCGAACAGTGTCTCGACGGCGAACACCGCCGCCTTCGCGTTCAGGGAATCGAAGATCGTCTCGATGATGATGATGTCGGAGCCGCCGTCGACCAGTCCGTTGAGGGCTTCGAGGTAGGCGCCGACCAGCTGGTCGTAGGAGACGTTGCGGGCGCCGGGGTCGTTGACGTCCGGCGAGATCGACGCGGTGCGCGTCGTCGGTCCCAGCGCCCCGGCGACGTAGCGGGGCTTGTCCGGGGTGCTGAACTCGTCGCAGGCGGCGCGCGCCAGTGCAGCGCCGGCGTAGTTCAGTTCGTAGCTGAGGTCGGCCATGTCGTAGTCCGAGAGCGAGACCGCGTTCGCGTTGAACGTGTTCGTCTCCAGGATGTCGGCGCCCGCTTCGAGGTACTCGCGGTGAATACCCTCGATGATCTGCGGCTGCGTCAGGTTGAGCAGGTCATTGTTGCCCTGCAGCGCGGTCGGCCACTCGGTGAATCGCTCGCCCCGGTAACCGTCCTCGTCCGGACGGTCACGCTGGATCGCGGTGCCCATGGCACCGTCGATCACCATGATCCGCCGTCGCAGGGCCGCCGTCAGTTCGTCGGTGCAGTCGGGGCGGATGTTCGGCACAAAGGTGTCCGGTGCGCAGACTTCCGGCTTCGCGGCGTTCACAGGGCACTCCTTCCGTAGCGGAAGGCGTCCTTAACTCTGCCGAGCGTGGCGGATACCGAGGAGGGACCCTGTCCCCCCGAGTAGCCGTTGCAACGCCTCTCGACGGTGAAAAGTCTACGTCGTCATCCAACAGAGTTTCGGACGCCATCTCGTGGCTGTGTCGGCAATGTGGCGGTCGACACCATCAACCGGATTGCCCCCAGGCGTATTTCATGTGTACACGGTGGCCTTTCCGGAGCTGGGTACCCGGCCATGAAATCGCCGTGCGGGGCGCTGCGGCTCATCACCGCGATACAGGGCTTACGCTGGCAGAGTGACACCGTCGGATGCGAGCGTGCCCGGCCTACCGGACCTGCAGAACACAGTCGTCGTGGCCGCTTTCGAGGGCTGGAACGACGCCGGCGACGCGGCCAGCGGAGCACTGGAACACCTGGACTCCATCTGGGAGGCCGAAACCATCGTCGAGATCGATGACGAGAGTTACTACGACTACCAGGTCAATCGCCCGGTCATCCGGCAGATCGACGGGGTCACCCGCGAGCTGGTGTGGCCGTCGATGCGCATCTCGCACTGCCGCCCACCCGGCAGCGACCGTGACATCGTGCTGATGCACGGTGTCGAACCCAATATGCGGTGGCGCACCTTCTGTGCCGAGCTGCTAGCCATCGCGGACAAGCTGAACGTCGACACCGTCGTCATCCTGGGCGCGCTGCTGGCCGACACCCCGCACACCCGCCCCGTGCCGGTGTCCGGTGCCGCCTACTCGTCGGATTCGGCGAAGTTCTTCGGCCTGGAGGAGACCCGCTACGAGGGCCCGACCGGTATCGCCGGGGTGTTCCAGGACGCCTGCGTACAGGCCGGTATACCGGCGGTGACGTTCTGGGCGGCCGTCCCGCACTACGTCTCGCAACCGCCCAACCCGAAGGCCACCGTGGCGCTGCTGCGCCGGGTGGAGGATGTCCTCGACATCGAGGTTCCGCTGGCCGACCTGCCCACCGCGGCCGAGGAATGGGAGGAGGCGGTCACCGAGATGACCGCCGAGGACGAGGAGATCGCGGAGTATGTGCAGTCCCTCGAGGAACGCGGCGACGCCGAGGTCGACATGAACGAGGCCGTCGCCAAGATCGACGGCGACGCGCTGGCCGCCGAATTCGAGCGATACCTGCGCCGCCGAGGCCGGTAGCGGCGGCTATACCTTCTCGGGCAACGGAGCGGTCCAGGTGCCGTTGAGCGCGTCCGGCTTGGGCCAGTACAGCCGCAGCACCACCGTGAACGGCCCCTCCGGGGCGGGCAGCCAGTTGGACTCGAGGTCCGGACCGGGGGAATCGCGCTGAATGCGCACGGTGTAGCCACCGTCCGGATCGGCCTTCAGGCTGGGCAGCATCGCCGAATTGATCAGATACCGGTCGAGCGGATTGTTGACCAGTCGGCTGGCAGGCAGCTCGTACATGGTCAGCGACCAGAACGCGTTGACCGGCGGCAGCTGATCGGGCCCGAACCGGTAGGTGTACTCCCCCGCACCGGTCAGCGGTGCGCCCGCGGAATCGTTGGCTGCACTCGGGTAGATGGCCTCGGCAGCGGTGTTGCCGTAGATGCCCAGCGCCGCGCCGGCCATCCGGTACAGGTAGTTGCCCTTCAATTCCTGCCTGGTGCCGAACAACTGGGCGGAGGTGACCTTGCCGGTGTCGATCTCGTTCTGCTTGAACGCCGCGAGTTCGGCGTTGCCGTCGGCCATGCCGCCCACGATCGCCTCGCGCATCTCGGGGACAGCTCGTCGGCGTCGAAATCACCGTCCGCACCGATGCCGATCTGCGCGAACCGGTCCCGCAGTGCCCTCTCCTCGGGCAGCGCCGGGGCGAACCTCATGGCGAAGTTCAGGATCTCGAAGAACTGCGGGGATGTGCGCTGCTGTTCGGGAGTCAGCGGGGGTACGAAGTCGATCGCGGGCGCGGGTTCGGGCGACGGCTGGTTGAGGAACACCGATAACGGTGCCACCTGGTAGCCGCCCTGGATCTTCTTCACGTTCTCGATATCGGACGGCCCGAACAGCTGGGTGCGATACAGCACGAAGGCCAGCTCGGTGTCCGAACGGATCACCTCGTCGACGTCCGCAGGCTTTTCACCCTGCCAATCGGGACCGGCGAGCAGATATCTTCCGCCGCCGTTGCCGGTGGTCCGGCTGCCCACATAGGCGAAGTTGCTGGTGTACCCGTCGACGAACTGCAACGAGTAGTAGCGGTCCTGTTCGATCGGCGGCACCGTGAGGACCAGCGGTTCGGCGCGCAGATCGGCGCCGACGGCGGAGTACGGGGTGTCCGAGTTCGGTGTCTGGATCGCCGTGTCGGCCGGGGTGTAGACCCGGGCGGTGTTGTGGATCTCGTTCCACCCACCCTTGTACTCGGGGTTCTGCCTGTCCACGAAGTAGGCGTACTGAACCCGGTAGTTGTCCACCATCGGGAACCCGTAGATGTAGGCGTCCTTGGCGATGGCGCGGACCTGATCGAGCGGTACCGGCTGTTGCTGCGGGGCGGCGGTGTCCGGCGGCGCCGCTTCGGGTTCGCTGTCCTGGGTGCTGCAGCCCGCGAGGCAGGCGATCAGGGCCAGCACCCACAGCAGTCGGGTCACTGCTGTTCCAGGGATTCGATGCGGGCGCTGGTGGAGCGGCCCAGGGCGGCGACCTCGGCGTCGAGCTTCGGCAGGAGCTCCGGGGTGAAAGTGCGGATGTCGCGCTCGCCGATCGGCGTGGACACCAGCGGCCGGATCCAGCGGAAGGCGCCCACCCAGCGCGGGCAGTAGATGCGCTTCTTGCGTCCCTCGATGCCCTTGACGAATGCGGCGCCGCACACGGTCACCGTGGTCGTCCGGTTCAGCGGGGTCGGCAGCTTCGAGAGCATCTCGCGGAAGGCGGACAGATCGGCCTTGGCATCCTGCACCAGCGGGGTGTCGATCCAGCTCATGTGCGCCGACCCGACATCCACGCCGCGGTGGGCGACCTCCAGGCGCAAGGTGTTGGCGAAGTACTCCGCGCCGGCCTTGGAGGCGTGATATGCGGCCAGCCCGGGAGCCGAGGTGAAGGCCGCCAGCGAGGACACCACCAGCACGTAACCGCGGCGATCGATGACCGCGGGCAGCGTGGCGCGCACCGTGTTGAACACCCCGACGACGTTGATGTCGATGACCCGCCGAAATGCTTCGGGATCCACCTGCAGCACCGAACCGAAGCTGGCGATACCGGCGTTGGCCACCACGATGTCGATACCGCCGAACCGCGCGACGGCCGCATCGGCGGCGCGGTGCATCGCCGTCAGATCCCGCACATCGGCCAGTGCCGTCAGCACGTGCGCCTCGCCACCGAGTTCGTCGGCCAGTTCGGCGAGCGGCGCCGGGTCGAGGTCGGTGAGCACCAGCTTCGCGCCCTTGCGGCGCAACCGGCGGGCCACCTCCGCCCCGACACCGCGTGCACCGCCGGTGATGAAGACGACCTTGCCGTTCAGTGAGCTCATGGCGGTCAACGTACCCGCCGCGGCGATCAGAGGTCTATACCGAGCAGCGCGTCGACGATATCGGCCACCAACGCGGGCGCCGCCGCGTCCGAACCACCGTAGGTGAGCGCGTCGGTACACCAACCATCAAGAGCGGCAAGCGCTTTCGGAGTGTCCAGGTCGTCGGCCAGGTACCGGCGCACCCGGCTCAGTAGATCGGCGGCGTCCGGTCCGGCCGGCAGCGCCACCGCGGCGCGCCAGTGCTGCAGCCGAGTGTTGGCCGCATCGAGCACCGCCGGGCTCCAGAACCGGTCTTCGCGGTAATGCCCGGCGAACAGGCCAAGTCGTACCGCGCCGGGATCGACACCGTCGGCGCGCAGCCGGGACACCAGCACCAGGTTTCCGCGGCTCTTGCTCATCTTGTGGCCGTCCCAGCCGATCACGCCGGCATGCACATAGTGGCGGGCGAATCTGCGCTCCCCCGTGACGGATTCGGCGTGCGCGGCGGAGAACTCGTGGTGCGGGAAGATCAGATCGGAGCCCCCGCCCTGGATGTCGAGGCCGGTGCCGATGCGGTCGAGGGCGATCGCGGCGCACTCCACATGCCATCCCGGCCGGCCGGCACCGAACGGTGAGGGCCAGCTGGGTTCACCGGGACGCTCGGCGCGCCACAACAACGCGTCCAGCGGATCGGCCTTGCCCGCCCGGTCCGGATCGCCGCCTCGTTCGGCGAACAGTCGTGCCATGGTGTCGTGGTCATAGCCCGACTCGTAGCCGAACTGCGTCGTGGCGTCGGCGCGGTAATAGACATCGGGGTACTGCGCGTCATCGACGACATAGGCGGCCCCGGACGCCAGCATCTTCTCCACCAGCGCGATCACCTCGGCGATGGCGTCGGTGGCGGCCACGTAGTCGCGCGGCGGCAGCACCCGCAGCGCGGTCATGTCCTCGCGGAACAGCTGGGTCTCGCGGTCGCCGAGCTCGCGCCAGCCGATACCGTCGCGGGCTGCGCGTTCGAACAGTGGATCGTCCACGTCGGTGATGTTCTGTACGTAGTGCACATCGTGGCCGGCGTCCCGCCACACCCGGTTGATCAGGTCGAAGGTGAGATAGGTCGCCGCATGGCCCAGGTGAGTCGCGTCGTAGGGGGTGATCCCGCAGACGTACATGGTGGCGGTCTGACCAGTGGATACCGGTCGTACCTGACCATCGGCAGTGTCGAAGAGCCGCAGCGGCACACCCGCACCAGGCAACGTGGGAACGGTCGGCGCCGGCCAGGATTGCATGACGTCGACTCTAAGGTGTTCGGTCACCGATGCCTTTCGATGGTGTGGTCACTCGCGCCGGGGCGCTCACGGGAAACCGACAAGTTCGACGGCCATTCCATTCCCCCGGCGGCTCAGAATGCGGCGTGGATGGTCTCCAGCAGGAGCCCGGCCAGCTCGGCCCGGCACATCAGCAGGTCGGGCAGATAGGGGTCACGGCGGTTGTAGATCAGTGGTGCCCCGCCGAGCCGGGAGGCGTGCAGGCCGGCGGCCCGTACCACCCCTGCGGGCGCCGCAGAGTCCCACTCCCACTGTCCGCCGGCGTGGATGTAGGCGTCGACATCGCCACGCACCACCGCCATCGCCTTGGCACCCGCCGAACCGATCCGGACCACCTCGATATCGAGATGCTCACGCAGCCACCACAACACGGCCGGTGGCCGGTAGGTGCTCGCCGTGATGCGAATGGGACCCTCGCGGCGCGGTGGCGGTGATTGCACCGTGTCGGTCCGGTACACCTCGCCCACCGCGGGCAGCGCCACCGCGGCATCGGTGATGGACCCTTCCGATGTCCCGTTGCGCTGCCAGAGAGCGATGTGCACCGCCCAGTCGGCGTGGCCGGCCATCGAGAACTCGCGGGTGCCGTCGACGGGGTCGACGATCCACACCCGGTCGGCATGCACCCGGGAACGGTCGTCGACGGCCTCCTCGGAGAGCACCGCATCGCCGGGTCGCAGTTCGGCCAGACGTTTCAGGATGAGCACGTTGGCGCGGCGGTCCCCGGCGTCCCCGAGGTCATAGGAGTCATAGAAGCCGACCTCCTCGCGGACGGCCAACAGCAGTTCACCGGCTTCGGCGGCCACCATGGCGGCCACCGCGGCGTCGGTCTGCTCAGCGGGATTCACCGACACAGTATTGCGTGAGTGGGAAACGCCCCGCGGCACCGCCCGATGAATCAGGATGATGCCGGACACCGGAGGACAGAAAGGCCGCAGCACATGACCGCACCGGAAGCCGGCGAGCTCGCCGTCAGCTGGCAGCGCCGCTTCGCCTTCTTCGACCTCTACGGACTACCCAACTCCAGCCCGGCCGCCAAGGCGGCTTACCGGACGCTGCCGTTCTGGGACAAGGTGCGCCTGACGTCCAATGTGTGGGCGTTCCTGTTCGGTTTCCTCTACTTCTATGTGAAGGGAATGTGGCGCAAGGGGACCACGATCCTGGGCGCGGGTATCGGCATCGGCATCGTGTTGTCGGTGCTGCAGGCCCCCAATTTCCTGTCCCAGGCCGCCACGTTCGGGTTCGCCGGCGCCATCATGACGACCGCCAACTACGCCTACTACCTGCATGTCCGGGGCAGCCGGTCGTGGAACCCGTTCGAGGGATTCGGTCCGCGCGGTTAGAACGCCGGCCAGGGGATCGGACGGTGCCGATCCGGCGTCGGCATCACCGGATGATCAAGCAGGCAGGAGACTCTGGCACGAAGCGCGGCGACCTCGCCGGCGGTGATGTGCGCGGCCAGGTCAGCGGCCAACTCGCCGTTCAGCTTCTCCCGCAGTGTCGCGATCGCGGCCAGCGAGTCATCGTCGACGGGCTTACCGGCCCAGCCCCACAGCACGGTGCGCAGCTTGTCCTCGGCGTGCAGGCTCACACCGTGATCGACGCCACGGACGCTGCCGTCGACGCCGGCCAGGATGTGCCCGCCCTTGCGGTCCGCATTGTTGATCAGGACATCGAAGATCGCCATCCGGCGCAACCGGTCGTCGTCGGCATGCACCAGGGTCACCGGGTCGCCGGCGTAGTCGTAGGCCTGCAAGATGGCCAGGTAGCCGGGCGGTACGTCCCCGGCAGGCAGCAGATCGACGAGATCGGGACCGGAGGCTGATTCGTCGGCGTCCTGGAGTTCCTCGCCGTCGGTCAGCGCGTCACCGGGCTGGTCCACCCAGCGTTGCACCATGCCGGGGCCGGCCGGGCCTTCCCGGATGATGGTGTGCGGCACTACATCCCATCCCAGCGCCGCCGATACCAGATAGGCTCCCCGCTCGCGGCCGGCCAGGGTGCCGTCGGGGAAGTCCCACAGCGGAGCCTCGCCGGCGACCGGCTTGTAGACGCAGTGCACCTGCTGCTCCCCTACCTGTGCCTCACACAGGAAGGTCGCATTGCTCGCGGAGCGGATCCGGCCGATGACGGTGAGGGCGCCGTCGGTCAGCACCTGCTCCTCAGAAAGGGGGTTCATCTTCTTCCACGGCACCGAACGCTCCGCGGCGGTAGCCGTTGGTGCGTACGCAGATATGGCCCTCGGGGTCCAGTGGTTCATCACACAGCGGGCATGGCGGCCGGCCGGCCGAGATGACGCGGTTGGACCGGGTGGCGAATTCGCGCGCCGACTCCGGGCTCAGGAACACCCGGACCGCATCCGGGCCGTCTTCTGCGTCGTCGAGGACCACCGAGGCGTCGAACTCGGTGTCTGAGACGGCGAGCAGCTCGACAACCACGGTCTGTGCCTCCGAGTCCCAGCCCAGCCCCATGGTGCCGACCCGGAACTCCGAGTCGACCGGGGTCAGCAGCGGATGCAGGTCGCCGACCTCACCGGTTTCGGGCGGAATCGGGGTGCCGAATCGTCGGTTGATCTCCACCAGCAGCGCCGAGATCCGCTCGGCGAGCACCGCCACCTGCTGTTTTTCCAGCATCACCGAAACCACCCGCTTGTCGTGTACCGCCTGCAGGTAGAACGTTCGGTTCCCGGGCTGCCCGACAGTCCCGGCCACGAAACGGTCGGGTGTGCGGAAGACGTGGATTGCGCGGGGCATGGCACCTTTCAAAATACCGGTAGCGGGGCTACCTCAATCAGTGGAGCCGCCGACGACCGCATCGGTTTCGGGAGCGGCGGCGGGCTTGGCGCTCAACGCGGCGGTCAAACCACTGCCGGTGTGGTTGACGTGCAACACGAACGGACGGGTGTCGGTGTAGCGGATGACGCTCATGGAGGCGGGGTCGGCGGTGATGCGCTGGAAGGTATCCAGGTGGGTGCCGAGCGCGTCTGCCAGCACGGCCTTGATCACGTCACCGTGTGTGCACGCCACCCAGAGCACGTCACCGTCGTGCTCACCGGCCAACCTGCGGTCGTGCTCGCGGATCGCGGCCACCGCCCTGGCCTGAACCTGCGCCAGGCCCTCGCCGTCGGGGAAGACCGCTGCGCTGGGTTGCTGCTGAACCACCTTCCACAGCGGCTCCTTGACCAGTTCACCGATCGTGCGGCCGGTCCAGCTGCCGTAGTCGACCTCGATGATGCGGTCCTCGACCACCGGTTGCACGCCCAGCGCGGCCGCCAGTGGTGCCACGGTGCGTTCGCAGCGCAGCAGCGGTGATCGCACGATGGCCTTCACCGGCAGGTCACCGATCCGTGTGACCACGGTCTGCGCCTGTTCGCGGCCCCTGTCGTCCAGGTCGACGCCTTCGGAGCGTCCGGCCAGGGTGTGCGCGGTGTTCGATGTCGAGCGGCCGTGCCGCAGCAGGATGACGGTCATGGAGATCCTTTGGTCGTTACTGCGCGGCCAGCACGCCGGTGGCAAGCAGCACCAGGACGAGCGTGCCGAGGATGATCCGGTAACCGACGAACCAGTACATGCTGTGACGCACCAGGAATCGCAGGAACCAGGCGACCGCGGCATAGCCGACCACGAAGGCGATCAGTGTGCCCAGCACGATCTGCGGAACCGTCGCGCTCATTCCCGAGGCGCCGGGCTCGAAAACGTGGCGGAGTTCATAGAGTCCGGATCCGAGCACCGCCGGGATGGCCAGCAGGAACCCGAATCGCGCCGCGGCCTCGCGCTTCTGGCCGAGGAAGAGACCCGCACTGATGGTCACGCCGGAGCGTGAGACGCCGGGTATGAGGGCCAGTGCCTGGGCCGAGCCGATGATCAGGCTGTCGCGCCAGGTGAATTGCTGGATCTCGCGGGTCTGCTTGCCGAAGTATTCGGCGGCGGCGATGACGAACGAGAAGACGATGAGCGCCGTGGCGATGATCCACAGGTTCCTGATGTCATCGCGGATGAAGTGCTGCAAGGTGAAGCCGAAGACGCCGATCGGGACGGTGCCGATGATCACCCACCAGCCGAGCCAGTAGTCCGGGGTCCGCCGGACGGCGTCGGTGAGGCCGCCGAACCAGGCCGTGAGGATGCGGCCGATGTCTCCGGCGAAGTAGATGAGGACCGCGACTTCGGTGCCGATCTGCACGACGGCCGTGAAGGAGGCGCCCGCATCGCCGCCGAAGAAGGCCTCCGAAACGATCGCGAGATGGCCGGACGACGACACCGGCAGGAATTCGGTCAGCCCCTGCACCACGGCAAGTACGACGACCTGCAACCACGACATCTCCGCCACGCGGACGACCGTACCGTGGGGCTGTTGTCAGCGCGCTGTGCGCACCGGCTCGGCTCCGGCGACGGCATCGCGGACGGCGGCGGCTACGCTGCGCTCATCGGTGACGTCGATATCGGTCAGGCGGCGGGTGGCGGTGGCGACGATGTCCTCGTCCTGCGGGACCGGGCCGCTCAGCCGCGGCCGATACACCTCGACGACCAGTAATTGCCGGTCCTCGACGTGAAAGGAGAAGCTACGTCCGCCGCCGAGTGCGCCGAACCCGCTGGCATGCACGCCTGTGGAGATGTCCTCGATGGCAAACTCGTCTGCCATCAGATCCGCTCCCGGGGCACGAGTCATATCTCGCACCATACCGTCATATTTACGTCGGCGTTCGACTTGAGTTTCTTTGCCTAAAATTTGCAAACGGAATCAACGCCACAACGAAATCAGGAGTTTTTGGGGCCATTGCATACGAAATCCGGATTCCACCTCCTGACGGTAGGCGTATTGACACTGGTGACCGCATTCGCTTCGGGGTGCTCATCGAACCCTGCCGATTCGCCACCACCGACAATTCGCGTCGCAGAACCTGCACTGTCCCCGCCGGTCACCGGCGTGTCGGATGGTGTCGTGAAACCGCTTTCCGCACCGGGAACCGCAGCCTTCTTCGATATCCGTACCTCCGCGCTGGTCGTGCTCGGCCCGGCCGACCAGCTCACGGTGCTCCCGACCGACGGTCCGCCCCGCACCCTCGCCCTGCCCGCGGAGGCCACCGCGCTCACCGGTGACGGCAGCGGTGAGGTCTGGCTGTCCACTCGGGGCGGCTATCTGCGGGTCAACGTCGCCGCGGCCGCCGCCACCCCGGTGGAGATCGACGGGCACGCCGACACCGACTTCACCGCCATCGCCCGGCACGACGACGGCCGTCTGGTGCTCGGCAGTGCCGATGGCACCCTCTACACCCTGCGCTCGGACACCGAGGTCGGCGCCACACTGAAGAAATTCGCGCGGGTCGACGTCGTTGTCGCACAGGATGACTCGATGGTGGTCCTGGATCGTGGCCAGACCTCGGTCACCGAGATCGACGGGGACGGTACGGCCGCCGAACAGGCGCTGCGGGCGGGTGAGGGTGCGACGTCGATGGCGACCGATCCGGCCGGCCGGGTGCTGGTCACCGACACCCGGGGCGGTGCCCTGCTGGTCTACGGCACCGAGCCACTGATCCTTCGGCAGCGCTTCCCGGTGCACGACGCGCCGTACGGCGTCACCGGGTCGCCGGATCTGGCGTGGGTGTCACAGACGGCGACCAACACCGTCGTTGGTTACGATCTGGCCACCGGAATACCCGTCGAGAAGGTGCGTTATCGAACTGTGCAGCAACCCAACACCCTGGCCTTCGACGGCGCCACGAACACCCTCTATGTGGTGTCGGGTTCCGGTGCCGGAGTGCAGGTGATCACCGGAGCGGCGCCCCGATGATGCCCGCGGCGAGGAGGAGGATCTCATGAGCACGGTTCAGCGTGGACGGATGCCGGCCGGGTGGGCTGCCGACCTTTCCGACGAATACGACTGGGTTCCGCTGCGGCTTCCTCCCGATGTCACCCGGTTGTCGGCGTCGGTGCGGCTGTCGATCGAGGCGCAGTACCGGGGCTGGGAGCTGACCCGGGTGCGTCTCTACACCGACGGGAGTCGGCGGGTGCTGTTGCGCCGCAAGAAATCCGTGCTCGGCGATCAGCCCGCACTGTGATCTATCGACTGCTCCGGCAGGCCTTCTTCCAGGTCGACCCCGAACGCGTGCACACCTTCGTGTTCGCCGCGCTGCGCCTGGCCACCCGGACCGGTATCGCGCGGCGCCGGCTGGCCGCGACCCTGGCGCCGCACGATCCGGTGCTGGCCAGCACCGTCTGGGGAGTGCGCTTCCCCGGCCCGCTGGGGCTGGCCGCCGGTTTCGACAAGGACGGGCACGGGCTGGCGAGCTGGGGGGCGCTCGGGTTCGGGTACGCCGAGGTCGGCACGGTGACCGCGCAGGCACAGCCGGGAAACCCCAAACCCCGGCTGTTCCGGCTGGCACAGGATCGCGCCCTGCTCAACCGGATGGGTTTCAACAACCACGGCGCCGGCGCGCTGGCCGTGCAACTGACCCGGCACACCGCGGACGTCCCGATCGGTGTCAACATCGGCAAGACCAAGGTGACACCGGCCGAACGGGCCGTCGAGGATTACGCCGAGAGCGCCCGGCTGGTCGGCCCGCTGGCGTCGTATCTGGTGGTGAACGTGAGCTCGCCGAACACCCCGGGCCTGCGCGACCTACAGGCGGTGTCCTCGCTGCGACCCATCCTGGCCGCCGTCCGGAAAGCCACCTCGACCCCGGTGCTGGTCAAGATAGCGCCGGATCTCTCGGATGCCGATATCGACGAAATCGCCGATCTGGCAGTCGAATTGGATCTGGCGGGCATCGTGGCCACCAACACCACGGTATCCCGCGAGGGCCTGCGCACCCCCGGGGTCGCCGAACTCGGAACCGGTGGCGTGTCCGGCGCCCCGGTCGCCGCCCGGTCCCTGGAGGTGTTACGCCGCCTGTACGGGCGGGTCGGTGACCGGCTGGTGCTGATCAGCGTGGGCGGTATCGAGACCGCCGACGACGCCTGGGAGCGCGTCATCTCGGGCGCCACCCTGCTGCAGGGCTACACCGGGTTCATCTACGGCGGTGGGTTGTGGGCCAAGCAGATTCACGACGGCGTCGCCCGCAGGCTGCACGAGGGTGGTTTTGCGTCGCTGTCCGAGGCGGTCGGCGCCGCGACCCGCTAGCCATCCCCCGCGAACGTCGACTTGTTGTCGATGTTTGGCGCATATCTCGACAAGAAGTCGACGCTCGGCGAAGAGAGCTACTTCTGCTCGTAGGTGGCGTGGATGACCGCGCGGGCGATGGCCTGGCCGAACAGGTTGAAGCCGAGGTAGGCCGGGGTGGCGCCGTCGGGCAGTTCCAGGCTCTCGACGGGCAGCGCGTGCACCGCGATGTAGTAGCGGTGCGGGCCGTGCCCAGCCGGCGGCGCGGCACCGATGAATCGCTGCTGGCTCGCGTCGTTGGCCAGCGTGACCGCACCACCGCGCAATGGGTCGCCATTGCCGGCGTCGGCGGGCAGGGATGTCACATCGGCCGGCAGGTCGGCCACCGCCCAGTGCCAGAAGCCGGACGCCGTCGGGGCGTCCGGGTCATACATGGTGACCGCGAAGCTCCGGGTCTCCTCGGGGAAGCCCGACCAGCTCAGCTGCGGTGAGATGTCCTTACCGCCGGCGCCCATGATGCCGCTGACCTGATCGTTGCCGAACGGCTGTCCGTCGGTCACGGTCTCCGAGGTCAGCGTGAATGTCGGCAGTTCTGGCAGGTTGTCATACGGTGAGGCGCTCATTCTTGCCTTTCGCTCAGCAGTGGGTCAAAAAGTGTTCGAGAACCTTCGCCCCGAACTCTAGTGCGTCCACGGGTACCCGTTCGTCGACACCATGGAACAGCGATGCGAAATCCAGGTCGGCGGGCAGCCGTAGCGGCGCAAACCCGAAGCAGCGAATTCCCAACCGCTGGAACGACTTCGCGTCGGTACCCCCGGACATCATGTACGGCACGGTGCGTGCCTCCGGGTCGAGGGTCAACAGCGAGGCGTTCATCTGGTCCACCAGATCCCCGTCGAACGACGTCTCATAGGACGGCAGGTCCCGTTCCCAACTGCGCACCACATTCGGGCCGATGAGCTCGTCGACCTCACGCTCGAACGCCGCCCGCCGGCCGGGCAGCACCCGGCAGTCCAGTACCGCTTCGGCGGTGGCCGGGATGACGTTGGCCTTGTAACCGGCCTTGAGCATCGTCGGGTTGGCAGTGTCGCGCAGGGTGGCCCCGATGATGCGGGCGATGCCGCCGAGCTTGGCGATGGTGCCGTCCAGATCCGGCGAGTTCAGGTCGAACTCGTAGCCGGTCTCCTCGGAGATCGCGGCGAGGAACTGCTCGACGGGCTCGCTGAGCACCAGCGGGAACTGATGTCGGCCCAGCCGGGCGACCGCCTCGGCCACCTCGGTGACGGCGTTGTCATCGTGCACCATCGAGCCGTGTCCGGCCCGCCCGCGGGCCGTCAGCCGCATCCAGGCCAGACCCTTCTCCGCGGTTTCGATCAGGTAGAGCCTGCGCTCGCCGCCGTCGCGGCGCGGCACGGTCAGCGAGAACCCACCGACC